>CBESWV010000008.1:0-35642 GCA_965533305.1 uncultured bacterium
CACCGCCACCGCCGCCGCGGTTGCGCTCTTTGGCCTGGGCCACGTCAACACGGATGGTGCGGCCATCGAGATCGGTGCCGTTGAGGGCCGCAACGGCCTTGTCAGCCGCATCGTCATCCTCAAAGGTCACAAAACCGAAGCCGCGCGAACGACCGGTGTCCCGATCGCTGATCACGACCGCTTCACTGATCTCGCCATGGACGCTAAAGGCATCCCGCAGCGCATCATCATTCGTTCCCCAGCTCAAACTTCCAACAAACAGTTTCTTCGACATATCTTTTCTATCTCCGTGAGCACTGCCGTTCAATGGAGCGCTCGTCTCGCAAATCGTGGTGGACCGTGCGTCCGCCTATACAGAAGCCGGCCCCGTTGGCCGGCGACAAGGCAGACATCATAGCGCATATCTTCTTTTAATTCAGATATTTTTTGAATCTACGCTCCCGATCGACACCCAAAAGGCGCCGGCTATCCTCTTCGTTACAGGCCCCCAGTTGTCCATGGCAACCGGTGCGAAGTTCGCGTGCACCAACATCCACTTGCCGCCCTGTTTCGCATAGATGCGGGTCGACTTCGCCAGGTTGGTCGAGGTTTCTCCGTCCGCATTCTGATTGACCCCGAGAAAGAATCGGTGTCAGGCTTTGAGAGATTGAATGCATCCTCGATCATGCTGATCAACCGGCGGGACCTCCCTCAACGCAAAGATGCGAATGATCGCAGGCGTCCTCTGTTGCTGAAATCGGCATTCCCGGTCGGAACCCCAATATAGCTCTATGATGTTGCTGGGTGGAGTGCCGTGAGGAAACGCCTCGGGGATGGAAAGGTCGGAGCATGACGTCACAGGAACAGATCAAGAAAGACCTGATCGATGCGATCAAAGCGAAAGATATCGAACGAAGAGAGGCGCTTCGCGTCGTTCTCGGCGAATTCGACCGTCGGGAGGACAAGACACTGACCGACGACGAGGTTATCGGAGTCCTGACTAGACTGGTGAAATCCGAACGGGAGACTCTCGAACTCAAGGGGGAGACCGACTCCGGCTTCTTGCGAACCATCGAGGCATATCTACCGAAGCTGGCCACGGACGAAGAAATCGCAGCCTTCATCCACGAGAACATCGATTTCTCGGAGTTCAAAAACAAAATGCAGGCCATGGGGCCGATCATGAAACACTTCGGCAAGACGGCGGATGGCAACGCCGTCAAGAGAGTCCTCCAATCCATGTGAATCCGCGCCGGAAGAGCTCGATGTGATCCTCACGGTACCCGGCGAGAACCGGGACCGATGGCGGCCTTGGCGTGCACCACCCTCGACTGCATCAAGGATGAAGCCGATGTCAGGGAAATGCGCGAGGGATGCTGCGGCCGCTACCTGGTCCACCCGACCAGCCAAACATCCTGGTCTTCGAGGTCGCGCCAGTGGATCTCGCGCTGACGGTTGGTCAGAATCGCTTCGAGGACGACGTGGTCGGTCGGTCGGCCGGCGTCGTCCCGGACCCAGTCGATCACAAGGAAGTGTTTCTCCCGGTTGACGGGGGCAACCGCACTCCACTTGGAGTTCGGCAGCTTCTTGCGGTTGACCGGGTTGCGGGCCGGCTTTGTCACCGTGTGGTTTCCTGATCGTCGGCCGCCGGAAAGGCCTTGATGGAGGCGATGTCCATGCGGAAGTCTCCCTCCTGCCGGCTGATGATCAGGCCGAAGGTCGCGATCCGGCTCGGATCCAGCGGCGGGTGATTCCGGACCACCCGGCCGCGATACACGGGGATGAAGTCAGAAAACGGGACGGAGATCTCGGTCCACTCTCCCGTCGGCGGTTCGATCTGAACCTGATGGCTCACTCCGTCGAACGAGGCGTCGGTCTTGAGCCGAAAGCCGTAGAGCTTGCCATCGCCGCGAACCCGGAGAACAAGACCCTCAAAGGCCGAGAGATCGTGCACGACGGCCGGCGATCGAACCGAGGAAAAGCCGCCGTTGTTGTCGAACGAAACGGCGCCCCGAAACGTGGCGAAGCCCTCGCCGGCGGTCATCTCACCCGAGGACAGACCACCCATCACCCCGTCATTGATGTGTGGCCACGTCGCGTCGCCACGAGCAAAATCGAAAATATCCATGGATCCCCGTTCCTCTCCACCGAATGCCGCCGTAGCGGCGATCATCGAGACCACAAGCATCGACGACCACCACCGCATCAGATCGTTTCCGCCAACATTCGCGGCCGCATCAGGGTGTGGACGACGAACCACTCGTCGCCCCCACCGTATCGGAAGAGCTCCGAGCAGGCCATGAAGAACATCCGCCAGCGACCGAACCATCGCACGGCATCGTTGCCGTAGGTCGTCTCGAAGACCGGCAGCAGAGCGTCGCGATGGTGATCCATGGCATCGAGCCACGCCTCCAGCGTCCGGCTGTAGTGGAGGCCGTTGACCCGCCACTGGTCGATGACCTCGAGGTGGTCGTCAAAACGTCGCGGCAAATCCACCGACGGCATGATGCCGCCGGTGAAGAAGTGCCGCGCCATCCAATCGCTCGCGCCGTCGTCGCTGTAGAGGTAGGCATGGCGCTGGTGGCAGAAGACATGTTGGAAAAACGCACCGTCGGCCCTGAGCCATCCGGCCACTCGACTGAAGAGGCGAGCCCAGTTCCGCATATGCTCGAACATCTCCACCGAGACCACGCGGTCGAAGCGCCGATCGATGTCGAATTCGTTCATATCGGCAGTCACGACCTCGACCCGATCGATGGCCTCGGCAGCGCATCGGGAGCGGATGAACTCCGCCTGGGTTCGCGAGTTGGACACCGCCAGCACCCGGCAACCGGGATAGCGCCGCGCGACCCATAGCGAGAAGGAGCCCCACCCGCAGCCGAGATCGAGCACCTCCATCCCGTCTTCGATTCCCGCACGCTCCGAGGTCAGCTCGAGCATGCGATCCTCGGCGCCGGCGAGATCCTGGACCTCCGCGTCCCAGAAACAGCTCGAGTACTTGAGGGAAGGTCCGAGCACCGTGGTGAAAAACTCGGCGGGCAGCTCGTAGTGCTGATCGTTGGCGTCTTCGGTAGCCACGGCCACCGGTTCCGAACGCATCTCATCGACGAATGCCTCGACGCTCAGACCGTCATGCTGGAAGTCCCTGCGCCGTTCGTCCCGGAGCCGCTGACCGAGCAGACGGCGCATTCCAATCCGGATCATGGGATCCGGCAGGACCCGTCGTTCGGCGAGATCGATCGCCCAGCTCATCGGCCGAGCCTCCCCTGCGCTGCGCCGCGTCCGCTGTGAGCCAGAGACAGCTGGAGCACGCCGATCTGCCGGTCGCGGAAGGCCGCCTCGCAGGTTGCCATGTAGAAGTCCCACATCCGTATGAAACGATCGTCGAATCCAAGGGCTCGCACCCGCTCCTCCTGTGACCGGAATCGAGCTCGCCACAGACCCAGGGTGGTGGCGTAGTCGGCGGCCATGTCGTCCAACCGGTCGATCACGAACCCGGTCCGTCTGGCGAGCGAGTCCTGGATTGCACCGAGGGACGGAAGGTGGCCGCCGGGGAAGATATAGGTCCTGATCCAATCGGTGCCGCGCCGGTAACGATCATAGACCTGGTCGGGAATGGTGATGGTCTGCAGCGCCATCCGTCCGCCGGGCTGCAAAACGCGATCGCAGGTCGCAAAGAACCCGTCGAGGAAACGGTGACCCACCGCTTCGAGCATTTCGATCGAGATCACCGCATCGAACCGCGCCTGCACATCCCGGTAGTCGACGACGCTGATTTGAACGCGATCCGCGAGACCTGCCTCAGCAATCCGACGATCGGCGAATGCCGCCTGTTCCTCCGACAGCGTGATGCCGGTGACCCGGCACCCGAGCTCGCCAGCCGCGTACTCGGCAAACCCACCCCAGCCGCAGCCGATTTCGAGCACGTGCTGGCCGGGCCGGAGCTCGGCCCACTCGGCGAGTCGCCGGTACTTGCGCCGCTGGGCCGCCGCGAGATCGAGATCCGGGCGGTCGAAGAGGGCCGACGAGTAGGTCATGGAAGGATCGAGAAACGAGGCGTAGAGCTCGTTGGAAAGATCGTAGTGGGCGTGGATGTTTCGTCGCGCCTGGGTTCGGGTGTTGCTCCGCAGCAGGTGCGTCAGCCGATCGCGAAAACGGCCGATCGCACCGAGGGCGTTCGGCGGTGCAAGCTCCGGCTCGTTGTCGAGAAAGAAACGAGTCAAACTGACGAGATTCGGGCTCGACCAGTCACCGTCGACAAAGGCCTCGCCGGCGCCGATGTCCGCGCGGCGAAGCAGACGCGAGAAGAAACGCCAGCGATGGATGTCGAGCTCAACGACCTCGGCAGCCCCACCGGCGCTGCCAGCGAAGGTGCGGACCGACTCGTCCGGCAGCCGAACGATCAGGTGGCCCCGCCGGATTCGTGCGAGGCGACCGAGCACAATCCGTGCGGCCAAGGGAATGGAGCGCCGCCGAGATCGGTCGATCTCGCCGGAAGCCACGCCGTTGACACCCAGAGATCCCAGCCGCGTCGGAGTGATGTGTGTGTGTTGGGTTTCGAACTCAGCCATGACGGGTCCTCCATGCCCCTTCGGGGGGCTGGGGCTTCGAGAAGAACGGCGCCTTCTTGAGCCACAAGCGAACTGCCTGGTAGTGGATCAGGGTCAGGGTCCACAGACCGAGATGGGGATGGCGGGCGACGGTCTTGAACAGCGAGCTGCTGACCAGATCGCGACGCTTGACCGTCAGCGTCGTGTCGAAGACCCGGCCGCCGTCTCTCAGAACATCGATGTGCGCCGTCATCCGCTTCCCCGGTTCAGTGATACGAAATCGATACCGGCCGTCGACGGGCTGGAACGGAGATACGTGGAAACGTTTGTCCTCCTCGTGTCGGATCGATTCGCCCTCGACTTCAAGGAGATAGCAGTAGGCCTCGCCAAAGGTGTTGTTGACCTCGGCAACGGCGTGGCACAGCCGGTCCTCGGCGTCTCGGATGAAGTAGAACGACACCGGGTTGAAGACGTGACCGAGAATTCTCAGGTGGGTCAGCAGCTCGATGCGGCCGAACTCGGTGTCGATTCCCCGGCTTCGCAGCCAGACCTCGAGCTTGTCGCGGACCGATCCCGGCCCCGGGCCCATGTGGTCGCGATCGTCGAACCCTGTGAGGTTGAAGGAGTTGTGCGAAAAGAAACTCAGATTTCGGTCGAGCTCGGGAAGCTCGTCCAGATCCACGAGGGCGAACCACACCGGGTAGTCGAATTCGTGCGCGGGTTCACCCAGCCGCCGGTGTCGGACCCGCCCGAGATAAAGCGCCGAACCCGGCATCAGAACACGACCCCGAGATCGTCTGCGACCGCTACGGCCGACGCCAGACCGTCTTCGTGGAAGCCGTTGCCGAAGTATGCGCCGCAGAAGTGGGTCCGGTTCAGTCCGTTGATTCGCGGCAGTTCGCTCTGGGTCTCCACGCTCGCGCTGGTGAAGATCGGGTGGGTGTAGGACATTCGGCGAATCACCGACTCGGGGGATGGATCGGTTTCCGGGTTGAGCGACACCAGGTACTCGCGATCCTCATCGAGCCGTTGGAGGCGGTTGAGGTGGTACGTCAACGACGCCTTGTGCCGGCTCGCGTCGGCCATAAGGTAGTTCCACGACGCCCACGCCGCGCGGCGGCGCGGCATGAGCGTCGTGTCGGTGTGCAGCCAGGTATCGTTGATCGAGTAGCTCCACCGGCCGAGAAGTTCGGCTTCGTCGTTCGAGAGTTCGGCGAGCATCCGCAGCGCCTGGTCCGCGTGGGCGGCGATGACAACGTGGTCAAAGCGATGACGCGACCCGTCGTCGAGAACGACTTCGACCTCGTCGGCGCTTCGATGGATCCGCTGTACCCCGTGGCCGAGGTGCACGCCCTCACCCAGGGGCCGGGTCAGCGGGCCGATGTAGCTGTGGCTGCCGCCAACCACTGTCCGCCAATCGGGCTGACCGGTGACCTGCAGCAGTCCGTGATTGTCGAGAAAGCGCAGCAGCAGGTCTCGCGGGTAGTCGGCCGCGAGTTCGGTGCCGGACGACCAGATCGCCGAGACCATGGGCATGAGGTAGAAACGCGCGAAGTACTCGGAAAACCGCTCGTCCTCGAGAAATTGGGCGATGGTGATCCGGGAATCACCGGCGCCGGCGAGGATCCTGCGGCCCCGACGACCGAAACGCACGACATCGAAGAGCATCTTGAGGAAGGCAGCGGAGAGCAGCATGGATTGATCGGCGAACAGCCCACGGAGGCTGTGCGAGGCATATTCGATGTCGGGGTCGGCGCAGCTGACCGAAAACGACATCTCGCTCGCCTGGGTTTCCACCTCGAGTGCAGCGAACAGCCTGGTCAGGAGAGGGTAGGTCTTCTCGTTGTAGACGATGAAACCGGTGTCGAGAGGCAGACCGCGACCATCGAAATTGTGCACAACCGTGTGTGTGTGTCCCCCGAGGCGACCCCGCTTCTCAAAGAGATGGACCTCGTGTTGACGGTTGAGCAACCACGCTGCCCCAAGACCGGAAATCCCGCTGCCGACCACCGCGATCCTCATGAATTTTCCCCCTGGCGGACCGCTCGATCGGCTGATCTTCCGGTCACTGCTCCCTTGCTTTAACTCTAATTTTTATAGAATATATTTCACAAAAACTCGAGAAAACATTGACTAATAGACACAAGGCTGGTCCATTCTACCGTCACTCGCGCGCAGTCTCTTCCCGTCCTGAAATAGCGGATGATCAGAAACCGCTGTACCCAGGACAGCCGGCGTCGCCCCGGACCCATGAGGCAACGAAGGAGCCATCCATGAGCACACGCACCACCATCGTTTTCGTCCTCGCCACCTGCCTGGGCGCGACCCTCCTTCTGACGAGCGGACTCCCCGTCCTGAGCGGTCTCGCGGTCATCGTCGGCGCCGCCACCCTGGTCTGGCTGCTCAGCCTGGCGCTCGGCAACGCCGGCATCGTCGACATCTTCTGGGGACCCGGTTTCGTCATCGTCGGCGGCTCTTATCTCATGAGTCTCCCGGGCGATCCCACTCCCCGCGGCCTCCTCGTCTTCGGTCTGGCCACTCTTTGGGCCGCACGTCTCGCGCTCCACATCGGCCTTCGCAACGCCGGAGCGGGTGAGGACTTTCGCTATCGAAAGTGGCGCGAAGAGGCGGGAGCCTCTTTCTGGTGGGTCTCCTACTTCAAGGTCTTCCTCCTCCAGGCAGTGCTGCTCTGGATCGTCTCGTCGCCGCTGCTGCTCGCCCAGTTGCCCCGACCCGAGGCCGAGCTGACGGCGTTCGATGCGGTCGGCTTCGCCCTCTTCGTCTTCGGCTTTGCCTTCGAGGCCGTCGCCGACTTGCAGCTCGCTCGCTTCAAGCGCGATCCGAACAACCGCGGGGTCACGATGCGGACCGGTCTTTGGTCGCGCTCCCGACACCCGAACTACTTCGGTGAGGCGGTGCTTTGGTGGGGTCTCGGGTTGCTCGCTGCGCCCACGGGTGGCTGGCTCGCCCTTATCGGTCCGTCGCTCATCACGTTCCTGCTCCTCAAGGTCTCCGGGGTGGCCATGCTCGACGCCGCGCTGGTCGACCGACGACCGGGATATGCCGAGTACGTCCGATCGACACCCGCCTTCTTCCCGCGTCTCGTGTCGGTGACCAAGCAGCGGCCGACGATCGCCGGGGGTTGAATGCGCAGATCGTCAATCCTGTCCTCTTCCGGAAGGTCTGGATCGCCCGCGTCAGCGGCACCGCCCAAGGACTGTGGCTGCTCAGGTCGTCAGCGGGATCAACTCATGATCTTCAGAGCAAAGATCATGACGTCTTCCCCTGATTCGTTTTCCAGCACAACGATGCGGTTATCATCGACTGGGAGTCCATCATGAACAATGTTGTCAAACTCATCATCGCGGTCGCGGCGCCCGTCGTGATCGGCGGCCTTTCCGGGTTCGCGACCGCCCGAGGGGTCTCGACGTGGTACCCGACCCTGGTCAAACCGTCCTTCAACCCCCCGGCGTGGATCTTCGGGCCGGTCTGGACCGTGCTGTACCTCCTGATGGGGGTGGCCGCCTATCTTGTCTGGCGGCGGGGCATCGACGCGGATGGGGTCAGGGTTGCCCTGGCGGTTTTCGTCGTCCAACTCACCCTCAACGCGCTATGGTCCATCCTGTTCTTCGGGATCCAACAACCCGGGTGGGCACTGGTCGAGATCATTGTGCTCTGGCTCGCCATCGGCGCGACGATATGGCTGTTCTGGCGCGTGGTTCCGGCGGCCGGCGCGCTGTTGTTGCCCTACTGGGCCTGGGTGAGCTTTGCGACGATACTCAACGCATCCCTCTGGTGGCTCAATCGACCGGTGGGCGGCTGAACAGAAGGGAAAGGGTGCGGGTATGACAATCGGTGGTTTTCTCAAGCTCTACTCGGTGGCCGTGGTCGTTTTCTTCATCATCGATTTGACCTGGCTCGGCGTCGTCGCGCGATCCTTCTACCAGGCGCAGATGGGTCATCTCATGAGGCCCAGCGTCAACTGGGCCGCGGCTGTCGTTTTCTATCTGATCTTCGTGTTCGGTATCGTGGTGCTATCAGTGTTGCCTGCCGTTGAGCGTCAGAGCCTGACCCACGCCATCCTTCTCGGCGGCCTTCTTGGACTGGTGACTTACGCCGCCTATGACCTCACCAACCTCGCCACACTGGAAGGTTTTCCGTTGAAGGTTGCGCTGGTTGACATGGTCTGGGGCACGGTGCTGTGCGCAACCGTCAGCGCGATCACCTTTCTCGCGTCAACGCGTTTGACCTGAATCCACGTCGCTTTTGCAGCCGGCTGATGCGATCGCGTCTGGCGTTGGAATAACGGTTCGAGCCGGATCGTTTTCTCAGGTAGCTCTGGGAAAACCAGTAAATCGAAACAAGGAAGAACCGCGATGCCTCTAACGACACTCACATCCGATAACTTCGACTCGCTCGTGATGTGCAGCGGGATCGTGCTTGTCGACTGCTGGGCGAAATGGTGCCAGGGGTGCCGCGAGTTCGAGCCGGTCTTCGAGGCGTCGGCCGAGAAACACCCGCTGCACATCTTTGCCAAGGTTGACACCAAGATCGAAGAGGATCTGACAAAGAAACTCGGCGTCTCGCACATCCCGACGCTGATCCTCTTTCGCGACGGGATTCTGCTCTTGCGCCAGCCGGGCTACGTTCCAGCGGAGGGTCTCGACGAGATCATCGAGAAGGCCGAAGGTCTCGATATGGATCACGTCCGTGCCGAAATGGAAAAAGAGAATTCAAAAACGCCGGCTTCGGCGTGACGGAACGCGGAAAATCATCAAACGACCAACCAGACAAACAACAAGAGGAGAACACCATGTCCGAGATCAAAGAAGCCAACATCGAGTTCAAGAGGCAGCTGAGCGTGAAGTGGATCAAGGCAGCATCGGGCCACACCTATCTGTGTCCGGTCGATGCCCTGAAGCGCTTTGACAACCCCACCGAGGAGCAGCTCAAGACCATTTGCGTCGACGAATCCGAGAACCCCCAGAACGACTGACCGGGAGCGGCTTTCGAAACAACTGCGCACATCGATAGACCCGCGGCGCCGTCGCGCTCAGTGAGCAGACGGCGCCGCTTTTCTCAAGGAGACACCATGTCGACCCTCGTGACCAAGCCGGCCCCCGACTTCACCGCCAATGCCGTCCTTGCCGACAACACCATCGACGAGGAATTCACTCTCTCCTCGATGCGCGGCAAGTACGTGGTGCTGTTTTTCTACCCCCTCGATTTCACCTTCGTATGTCCCACCGAAATTCTCGCTTTCGACGAGGCGCTCGACGATTTCAGGGCCCGCAACGCCGAAATCGTGGGCGTCTCGGTGGATTCCCAGTACACCCACCTGGCGTGGAAGAAAACGCCCACGGACAACGGCGGCATCGGTCCCATCCGCTATCCCCTCGTGGCCGACCTCAAGAAAGAAATCGCCCGTGACTACGGAGTTCTTTTTGATGATGAAGTCGCGCTCCGCGGGCTGTTTCTGATCGACAGGGAGGGGATCGTCCGCCATTCGGTGATCAACGATCTGCCGCTCGGCCGCAACGTCGGTGAGGCGCTTCGGATGCTCGATGCGCTGCGCTTCCACGAGGAGAAGGGTGATGTCTGTCCCGCCAATTGGCACGAGGGGGATGACGGCATGGATGCCTCGCCCGACGGCGTGGTGGACTATCTTTCCAAGTTCGCCAAGTAGGGCGTACGCTCAGTCGGTCTCGAAGACCATCCCCGCCCGGCGGAGCCGATCAACAAGGGTCATTCCCATGGCGGTCGCGGGCGTGAGGATGCCACCCTCGCTTTCCAGAATGGCCCCGTCCAGGGCAAGGCACAGCGCTGACTCACCGAGCATCTTGGCGGTTTCGCCATAGCCTGGGTCCTTGTGACCTCTGACGTGTGCGGTCAACTCGAATCGCTCGCCATCAGTGGTCGATCCATTGCCGTGGAGGCTGATGTTGAAGAATCCGTTCTCCCGGGCCTCTCGGTCCGGGCCCTCGCCCGGTTCAGGCAATAGGGTCTTGGCCAGCAGCGATCGCGTCGGGCCCCAGCTCAGCGCGGCGACGAAGGCGCCCAGCCCGCCGGCCATGGCGCCCGCCCCGAGTCTCCCTTTGAGCCCCGGCGGGAAACCGGTGACCTCGGCATAGCGGAAGTCTCGACCGTAGCGCCAATCGAGCAGGGCGTTGGACCGGCGGACAACCCGGGTGTTGATGGACGCCATCACGAACGGACCCGTCCACCGGCCGAGCTCGTGGTCGAATCGCGGGCCGAGAAGATCGGGGCCATCGGGCCCACGACGTTCACCTTTTGGGTTGAGGGCGTACGGGTCGCCGACGATCCGCCGGATTTCGCGGTTCCTCTTTGACTCTTCGATGACGTTGGTCAGACTTGCAACGGTGCCGCCGGAAAACCCGCCGCGGTTCGCGCCGAGGACCAGGGTGACGCCATCGGCGGGAGCGGCGAATCGATCGATCGCGGCCTCCTGCAGCATCAGTGTTCCGAGATCCGAAGGGATGGAGTCGAAACCGCAGCAGTGGACGATGCGCGCTCCGGTCGTACGCGCGCGCTCTTGGTGCTGGTCGATCATGGCCCGGATGAACGGGACCTCGCCGGTGAGATCACAATAGTCGGTGCCCGCCTCGACACAGGCCGCGACGAGTTCCTGGCCATACTTTGCATACGGACCGACGGTGGTGCACACGACCTCGGTCTCGGTGGCCATGGCATCGAGCGCTGCGCGATCGTGGCTGTCGGCGACGATGAGCGGCAGATCGGCGGCAGGCGGATACGTTTCGACCAGTCGTTGGCGCAGGGCCTCGAGCTTGGCCCGGCTGCGCCCGGCGAGGGCCAGTCGGATTCCCGATTCGGGCAGACCTTCGGTAAGGTACTCGGCGACCAGCGCTCCGGTGAATCCGGTGGCGCCCCAAAGAACCACATCGTATCGACGGGATCGATCTCGGCGGCGGGTCATAGAGGTCTCCTCATAAGGCTGCACGGGACTGTAGATAGATGATGGGCTACCAACATTGATCAGAACCGCCCCTCGAGGCTGCCGGCGTAGCCGGTGAGCTCAACATAGCCTTCGGCCCGGCTGCTCCCGGCGGCCGCGACGGGACCTTCCCAGTAGACGACACCGGTGGTGGCGCTGCCGTCGAGCTCGGCGCTCGGCACCAGCGCGTTGATTTCGAGGTCGATACCGTGCTCTGGGACTCTCACCCGCCACCGCACCGGGTAGCGCCCGCCTGTGGCCGGGCTCGTCCACCAGGCGAGGGGCTCGAGGTCGAAGTCTTCCAACCGGAGCCGGTTGCTCGACCCGTCAGCCGCCACAACGGTGCCCGACGAGAACGGGTCCGCCGAACCGTCGTTTCGGCGAAGCTGATAGACCATGAGATCGCGGCCGTCATCGAGCCTCAGACTGAACCAGTCCCAGCCGGCGACCCCGTCACCGAGCTGCGAGCTTCCCCACTCGTGGTCGAACCAGGCGTTGCCGGTGACGTCGGCCGCCTCGCCGTCGAACTCGATCCGACCCGTTGCCGACAGCCGCGTCCAGCTCAGATAGGCCGACGCGTTCCCCGGTGATGGGCCTTTCTGTGAGTAACCCGCGTCGCCTTGCAGGACGATGGGCTTTTGGGGCTCAAGCTCGAGCTCCATTCCAAGGCCGGTTTCGGTGTCGCGGACAGCAATCTCCAGTCGTCCCGTGTCGTCGCGGCGCATCTCCCAGTCGTCGAGCCAGATCTCGAGATCGTCGGTCGACCAACCCGCGAGACCGCCGCCGGATCGTCGCAGTCGTTCGGCGTGGTGGAATTCGCCCGAGTCGATCTCGGCGATGGCGAGGTGGGCGGCCGCGATCTGGCGGGCGCGGAAAATCGATGACCCGGGCTCAGGTTCGCCGGGGGCGAGCCCCTGGCGGAAGAAGGTGATCTGGAAACCGTAGCGACGACCGTCGGTGTCATCCACCAGACCGGTGACGTACCACCACTCGGTCCGGGTGTCGGGATGGGCGCCATGGTCGCGCGGAAGGTCGAGTTCGGGGGGACCGGTGATCTCCTGCCAGACCGCCTCTTCGGCCGGCAACCCGACGCACGTACCGAAGGTGACCGCGAGCGAGATCAGCAGCCGGGCGATACGCATCAACCCTCCTCCCGGAGCACGGTCGCCGGCTGCAGGCGCGCCGCGACCAGCGCCGGCGGCAGGCCGGCAATCAGGCAGGTGGCCACCACCCACGCCGCGATGCCGGCCATGGAGCTCCAGGGCAGGACGAGCTCGAGCGACCAGCCGAAGCTCTGCAAGTTGACCACTTTGACGAGGATGACCCCGACGGCGATACCGACAAGGGTGCCGGCGGCCGCGGCCGCGACTCCGAGGAGGCCGGCCTCGGCCACGACCATGGTGAGCAGCTGTCGGCGCGATCCCCCGATGGCGCGCACCGTGGCGAGTTCGCGGCGTCGTTCGCCGACGAGGGTCAGCAGGACGGTCAGCACCGCGACCACGGCCACCACCGCGGTGACCAGATACATGGCGGTGGTGATGGCGAAGGTCCGCTCGAAGGCCGAGAGGACTGCCGTCCTGAGCTCGCGGTTGTCCAGCACCTCGACGAGAAATTTTCCGTGAACAGCATCGAAGAAGCGTTCGCGCGCAGCCGCTGCGTCGGCCTCGGGCGGGAGAAAGAGCGCCATGTCGTCGGGGCCCGCATCGGGAAAGAAACGAAGAAAGTCCGACCGGTCGACCACCACCAGACCGTGTGACCGGGAGTAGTCGCGGAAGACACCCACGACCTTGCGTTCGAGGATGCCACCGGGGAGATCGAGACGAATTGTGTCTCCCTCGGCGACACCGAACCGGGTGGCGAACGGTTCGTTGACCACGGCGGCCCGCTCGCGCCAGGCGAGATCGAAGACCTCGGCGGAGTCGCGGCCCGGGAACGGCACACTGCCGTGGAAACGCACCACGTCGAAGGCGGCGCCGGCGAAGCTCACCGGCCGTCCCTGGTATTCAATCATCTGCGAGTAGAAGGGATCCACCGTCTCAACGCCGAAGAGGTTCTCGGCGATGCCGATGATCTCAGGATCGAGCCGGCCGACCCAGACCCCGTTGTCGGCTGCCATAGGCCGGACCCAGAGATCGGCCCGCATCCCCGCCTCGGTCCAGCTCTCCACCGTCGCCCGGAACGAGCTCACCATGGTGGCGATGGCGACGGCAAGAGCAATGGCGATGGCCACCGATCCGGCGGCCCAGGCGGCGCGCTGCCGACCGGCGGACAGCGCGGCCGCAGCAAGCTGGAGCGCGGCGCCTTGCAGCTTGGCGAAGGGCGCGTGGCCCACTCGGGCCAGTGAGTCGAGCAAAAGACCGGATCCGACGAGCAACCCGGTCATGGCCACCAGCGCGGCGGTCAACGCCGGGATGGGCAGATCGTGGATGGCGGGCGCCCGCGCAAGGATCACCACGACAATCGCCATGAGCAGCAGCAAGGCCGCCGCGATCAGACGGGCCCGCCTTGTCATCCTCTGGGGTGGAGTGGTCTGAAGACCCTGGAGCGGAGGCACTGCCATGATCTCCCTGAGGGGGAGAATCGAAGCGGCGAGGGCGGTGACGATCGCGATGGCGAGACCGATTGCGGCGAGCTGCGGGTCGAAGCGGATCTCCGATGCAGGAATCCCGCGGACCACCGAGGCCACCGTGAAGCGGACGCTGGCCAGGGCAAGCCGGGCGCCGCCAAAGCCGGCCGCGACACCGATGATCCCACCGACGACCCCGATGCCGAGAGCCTCGACAATCACCACCGCAGCGATCTTTCGCCTTGGAGCGCCCAACGAGCGAAGCAACGAGACCACGAACCGGCGCTGGACCACCGAGGTGGCCAGAGTCGTGGCGATGAGTACTCCGGCGACGAGGAGCGAGATCGCGGACAACGCCACGAGGTTGAAGCGCAGCGAGGCGAGCATCTGTTCGGCAAACCGCCGCCGTTCGCCCGGCGCGGCGATCGTCAGATCGGTGGGAAGCAGGGCTGCCGCACGCCTTGAGAGATCATCGACATCGATGCCGCCGCGGGGAACGAGCTCGATGCGATCGAGCCGGCCGACCCTGCCGAGCAATTCCTGCGCAGGGGCGACATCCATCACCACGACCCGTTCCCAAACGGCGGAGAGTCCCTCCGCCTCGAAGAGCGCCGCGACCACGATCGTCCGGGGTCGGCCGCCGACCGAGACGGTGAGGTCGTCGCCCGGAGCGACGCCGATTTCGACGGCCAGCGGTCGCGAAACCAGCGCGCCGAAGCCGAGGAGAGTTGCCTCGAGATCGGGGAGAGGACCGTCTCCGGCGAGCACAGGACGGATCTGCGAGTCGAGCAAAATATCGACCCCGAGCAGCCGGACACCGTCGCCGAGCTCCATCAGCAGAACCGTTTCCTCGACGATGGGCACGAGCAGCGCATCCGACGACAGGGGCCGCAGCAATGCCAACGTCTCGTCGGGAAGACCACCGGATCGGGTGATCTCGAGGCGCGCAGCGCCCGCGACCTCCTCGATACCTTCAGCAAACGAGGCGATCGCAGCTCGGCTTGCGGCGATTGTGGACACGACGGCGGCCACTCCGGTGGCGACCCCGATGACCGTGATCAGAAAACGCCACGGCCGGCGGAACAGCGGTCTCAGCAGCAGGGCGCGGAGGATCATCGGTCGGCCACGTCGGGACTCAACCCACCCGCCGGCCGTCGGCCAGTTCGCAGATCCGATCGGCGGCGGCCGCCACCTTGGCGTCGTGGGTGGCGAGGAGCAACGTCGCACCCTCGGAGCGCCGGAGCTCGTCGAGCAGTTCGATGACCGCCGCGCCGGTGCGGCTGTCGAGGTTTCCGGTGGGCTCGTCCGCAACGACCACGCGAGGTTGGTGGACCAGCGCCCTCGCGACCGCGGTTCGCTGTTGTTCGCCGCCGGAGAGCTCGGATGGGTAGTGTCCGCAGCGGTGTGCGAGCCCGACCCGGTCGATGAGCGCGCGGACCCGGTCGGGGTCGCGGCGGCCATCGAGCGCCAAAGGCAGGGTCACGTTTTCTTCCACGGTCAGGTGGGGAACGAGATGAAAAGCCTGAAAGACCATGCCGATGCGGCGCCGCCGAAGGGTCACGAGCTCGTCCTCGGTCGCTTGGGCAATGTCGAGACCACAGACCCGCACCGAACCACGGTCGGGCCGGTCGACGGCGGCCACCAGGTTCAATGCCGTCGACTTGCCGCAGCCCGATGGCCCGACCAACGCGACGACCTCGCCGGCATCGAGACTCAGCGAGAGTTCGACGAGCGCGTGGACCACCTCACCGCCGCGGTGGTAGTCGCGGCCGACCTCGACCATCTCGACGACGGGTTCGTTGTTCATTCTCGGAACTCGCCGATGGGTCGATAACAAAAGACAAAGGCACCGTCGTCGATGACGACCTTGAGCTCCGCCCCCCGGGTGACGGCGTACTCGACATAGCCCGGTATCTCGCAGTCGCCGTGGCACTCGCTGGCGTGGGCCGGGCTCTCGCGGTCGGCCGCGCGGTCGAACCACGACAGGCAGATGGGTTCATCGAGCGCTTCAGCCGCAGCCTTGTCGGCGAGTGGTTTGGCCGTCGCGAAATCGATGGGCGAAGCGCCGGTCTCGATGTGTTTGGTCTGGAGAGGATCCATCACAGTCGTTCTCCGTTCGGGTCTCGGTCCGCGGCCGATGGGGTACCGCACAGATTCATACGGCAATGGTTCGCGCTGATGGCCAAAGGGCCTCGTTGAGAGAAGGAGATCGGGGGCGCGTGGAATTCCGAACCGACCGGACAGCCTTGACCAGTCATGAATGAATACGGTGGAGAAGATGACATGAGTGAGAAGAAAGTGTACGTGATCTTTGGAGGAACCGGCGGTATCGGGTCCGAGGTGGTTCGGCAGCTGGCCGCAAACGGGGCGAAGGTGGTCGTTGCGGCTCGCGGGAGCGATCGGCTCGATGCCGTGCCCGGCGAGATCGAGGGGGCGGAGGCGCATCAGGTCGATGCAACCAATATTGGTGCGGTCGACGCTCTGATCAAGGAGATCCACTCGAGCCATGGTCGCATCGACGGAATCGTCAATTGTGTCGGTTCGATCCTGCTGAAGGCGGCGCACCAGACTTCCGAGGAAGACTGGCGGAAGACCCTGGCGGCGAACCTGGATTCGGCCTTTGCGGTCGTTCGCGCAGGCGCGAAGATGATGCGGAAAGACGGCGGGTCCATCGTCCTCATGTCGTCGGCCGCCGCCCGGGTCGGAATGCCGAGCCACGAGGCGATTGCGGCGGCAAAGGCGGGGGTCATCGGTCTCGGGCGTTCGGCGGCGGCGACCTACGCCTCAAAGGGAATTCGGGTCAACATCGTCGCGCCCGGGCTGGTCGACACGCCGATGGCGGCCGGGATCACCGGGAATCCCCTGATGCTCAAGGCATCCGAGGCCATGCACCCGCTCGGCAGAATCGGCCGGCCGGAGGAGGTGGCGGATGTGATCACGTGGCTGGTCTCCGGCGAAAGCGCCTGGGTCACCGGCCAGGTAATCGGTGTCGACGGCGGGCTGTCGTCGGTGCGAACCAAGGCGGCTGGATAGCCGGGGACAGCGGAGGTGACGGCTTTGGAGTTCTGAGGCCAGAGCCGGCGGATCGTGGACTGAGTCGGCGCCCTGATTCGACAGGGCGATCGGTGAAGGACGAGTCGGCGGAACTCTCCGATTCCGGTATCTACGACCCGTCTACGGAGGGCGCACGAGCGGCCGTGCCCCGGTCAACAAACCTGCTCTCAAACGATGAGAGATCTTCCTCACGGCTGTGCAGGGGATCCGCGGCCTCATCGAGTCCCACCATAACCACGGCGGTCAGAGTGATGCCGGTGACGAGAAGCCCGAGCAGGAAGATCGCCAAGGTGGTCATTTGATGGGCCTTTGCTGGCTCGCAAAAAACAAGGCGCCGAGCGAGAGGATCGATGGGACCCACAGACCGACAAAAAGACCCTCTTCACGGTGCCCGCTGAACCACAGAGACACCGAGAAGACGAAGGAAATGCCGGCGGCGCCGACGAACAGCAGTTTTGATTTCATCCGCGAGGTCATGGTTACTCCTATCGGTCGAGTGGCGCCGCGTTCCGAAGTCAGATCTCGGTGCACGGAACCTTGCTGGCCAGTCATCGTTTGCGCAGATCGAGGGAGAAAGTCGGGCTTCGTCGCCGCGAGTCGCGATCACGCCGTTTGGTTGAAGTCTCGCTGTGCGCTCAAGGGTCAACGAATCGCGACTCTGCGCCTATTCCCTCGGAAATCGTTGATGCATCAGGCGAAGGCGACGAACAGGCTCAGCACCAACATGGTCAACGCTGGTAACGACTTCTTGGCGGGGTCTTTGGCTTTGATGTGCATGGCCGCAGCGCCGAGCATCAGGATCGCGATCCCGATCGCCGCCGGGCGGACGAGCACGGGAAACCAGATCCCGGCGATCAGGCACGCCGCGAAGACGAGCTTGAAAAAACCGACAACGGAGACCGACCAGGGAGGGAGTCCGTAGGTTTTGAACTCTTCTTTCATGTTGTCGGCCGAACCGCCCCGCCACTCGGTCGCTTTTCCGAAACGGAGAATCCACACATTGAAGATTCCCAACGCGATGACGATCTGAATCACGAGTACGGCGATTTCCATCCTGGAGCCACCTTTCCCTTTTCGATTCGGGTGCTGGTTTCATGATCGTACGTGGTCTCCACTGCCGCGTCCAGAAATGAGTGTTGCGCAGGATCTTCCTTCTTCGGATCGGTTCAAAAGACGTTGGTTGCAAAACGAGGACGCGCCGGCGGGGAGGAATGATCTCCGGGTCTTCCGACGTTGGCCGGATGCGGAACACAGCCGCGATTTTCGCTTCATCAAACACCCAAGGAGTCAGATATGAACTCAGTCGAGAGAAACAAGGAAATCATCGAGGCGCTGAAGAAGGCCTTCAACATGGAACTCGAGACCGTCGTGAACTACATTGCGGTTTCGACAAACCTCGACGGCGTCCGCGCCAAGCACATCAAGGACGAACTCGCGGCCGATGTGCCCACCGAGCTCCAGCACGCGCAGTTGATCGCCAATCGAATCAAGACCATCGGCGGTATGGTCCCGGGATCCCTGGCCCTCGTGATGGAACAGGAAAAGATGCAGACCCCGAAGGACACCACCGACATCGAAGCGGTGATCAATGGGGTCATCGCCGCCGAGGAAGGCGCCATTGCCCAGTACAAGAAGATCATCGAGCTTGCATCAGGGTTCGACCCGGCCACCGAGGATCTCGCCGTCACGGCGCTGGCCGACGAAGAGGAGCACCGGCGCGAGTTTCTCGGCTTCCTCAAAGAGATCGAGGCGGGTCGCGTCTGATCTCTCTGCAGTCGCTGGCCCCGCACGCCGTGGCTGTCAAGGGTCAGTCGTCCCGTGAAACCGTGACGATCCCGAGATAGCCGTCCACCGTCAGCCGATCGCCGGTTTCAATCCGCGCGGTCGCGTCGGGAACGCCGGTGACGCACGGCAGACCGTACTCCCGGGCGATGATGGCGCCGTGGATCAACATGCCGCCGCGGCGTTCGACGACGGCGCTCACCATCGGCACGACAAAGGTCATGTTGGGCTCGACGGCGTCGCAGACAAGCACGTCGCCCGGCTGAATCTCGAAGAGATCCTCCACCCCGGTGACCAACCTCGCCGGGCCGGTGGCAACGCCGGGCCCGGCAGGTTGTCCGACGAGCTGTCTCGGCTGCGGTCGAAGCCCACTCTCGGTTTCGAGGGTCGTCGAATCAGGAAGCGATTCGACCACGAGGTTCGGGTGGCGGAGTGCCGCGATGATCTGGTCCGGGTCGGCCATTTGGCCATCGGCGGGAAGAGTGTCCCCGAGCCGCCGGCGCCCCTCGTCGACGGCTTCGATGACGAGCGCCTTGTGCCGCGCGAGGTGAATGTTGTCGTCGTCCCGGATCTGGTAGCTGCTGCGACCGACCTCGAGGATCTCCTCCGCCATGGGACGGCGCTTGGCAGGGACAGAATCCAGGAAGATCTCGGTCATCCGCTCCACATCGTCGGCTTCGAACGCCTGTGCCGCCGGCGGCGTCGCGGCCATGGCGAGCAGAAGTCGGATCAATCCGCGGCGATCGGCGAAGCACGACTGGTTGGCGTAGACCGCGTCGCCGAACTCGTCGAGAAAGGCGTCAAAATCTTTGCTGAACTCGGGGTGATCGATTGTGCCGCCCTCGAGTAACGATCGAAGGTCGTCATCGGCGTGGATGCGGGCAGCGAGATCGGCAAGCCTCCGATTGCGCCGCAGACTGAGCATGGGGGTCCCGGCGAGGAGGGTCATGAACTCGTGCGGGTCGTCCGGCCGGACGGTCTCGTTGTAGAACTGGCCAAAGAGTCGGATCCCGTGTGCGAACGGGATGAAATCCCGCCAGTAGACATCGACCCACCGATCGTGGGTCGCGCGCCGGTGTTCGATCTCGGCCGCGAGCGCGCGGTTGTCGAGATCGACGAGGCGGCGCCGGGCGATGTCGTCGGCCTCACGATCCATGGCCGGCAGCAGCTCCTCCTCAACCCGGCGCCGCAGCCCGCGAAGATTGTCAAGACTCCGGGTCAGACTCAAATACCAGGCCCGTTTGTCGTTGCCGTCCGCCGCTCCGGTCGTCACCGGGCGCGATTGCAGTAGGACGAGCCGTTCCCCGGCGATCGTCCACTCGACATCCTGCGGCGATCCGAAGAGCGCACTCGTCGCGCGGACGGCTCCAATCACCTCGTGGAGTTGGTTTTCGTCGAGGGGTGGTGGCAGACCCGCCGGCTCCTCGATTCGAGGCTCGTCGCCGGCGAGCACCAGCCGACGGCGGCTCGAAGGTGGGCGGTGTTCGACCACCCGACCCGTCGCGGCATCGACTGCCCAGTAGTCGGGTTCGATGGTGCCGTCGACGAGACCCTGGTTGAGTCCGTAAACCGCCTCTACGGCTGCGAGGCCGGGCTCGGTCGGGTGAACGCCGAAGGCAATGCCTGAGACCTCGCCCTCGACCAACCGTTGGATCACGACTGCCATGGTGCTCGCGTCCGGGTCGATCCCGAGTTCGCGCCGATAAAGCAGTGCGCGGTCGGTCCACAGCGAGGCCCAGACCGAGCGAACCGCTTCGATCACCTGGATCGGGCCGCGGACCCCGACAAACGAGTCGTGCAGACCGGCAAACGACGCGCCCTCCGCGTCTTCGCCGGGCGCCGACGAGCGCACCGCCAATGAGCTGTATGCGAACTCGCCGGTCAGATGCTCGGCGAGCTCATCCTCGACCTGTTGTGGGACCTCGGCGCGCAGGAAACGATTTCGGATTCGAAGCGCGGTGTCCCAGATCTCCTCCCAGCGCATGTCGGCGAAGTTCTTTCGACCGAGCTCCTGGCGGATCACCGGTCTCAAGGAGGAGGTGTCGACAAAGAGCTCATACGCTCGGGTGGACAGGCACAGAGTCGCGGGCACGGTCAAGCCGCTTCGCGCCATCACCGCCAGGGCGGCGCCCTTGCCGCCGACCAGACTTGGGTCGATCGCCTCGGTCCCGTCCAGATTGACGACCAGCGTCATCAGTCGAAGTGGAGTTCGATGACGTGTTGGAATCGGGAGACGACCATATAGACCGACACCTGCAGCCGCAACGGAACACAGCTCGGCGATCGCACAAAGCTCTCGAGGTTTGGATGTTTGGCAAGAAAAATCTCGTCGAAGAACGGCCGGTCCTCGGCGCTGATCTCCTCCACGACCCCGACCGCTGTTGCCGCCGCGGCCTCCGTGAAGTCGGCGGGTCGGTTGGTGCGGTTGTCCACCAACATGGATGCGCGGGCGTCGGCCACCAGGTTGGCGTGCTTGCGGGTCGCTCTGCCGGTGGCGAAGAGGAGTCGGCTCAGATCGGGTGTCGCGGCGAACCCGACAAGGCTGGTATAGGGCTCACCGTCGTGGTGCGTGCCGAGTACGCCGAGGAGCTGGCTTGACAGCAGTTCGCGCAGGATATTCAGGTGGCTCGGGTCGTGATTCATGTGGCTCCCTGTTGGTGCATCACGATTATATGTGCTTTTTCATGGATCGCAGCTCGATGAGCTGTTGTGCGGCGGCGCAGCCGGAAAGGAAGGCGCCTTCCACCCGAGGGCCTCCAGCCCAGTCACCGCAGGCCACAAGGGCGAGTTTTGGGTCGAAGAGGCACCGCTCGGGGATCGGGTTGACCGGCAGAGCGAACCGCCAGCGATGGCCGGTCAGGGATGCGGGAGGTGGAAGATCGCGCCCGACAGCTTCGCGGAGGGCGCCGATCAACCACTGGGCCGCGACATCCTGATCGAGCTCGAGGTGCTCGCGGGACCACTCCGGCGAAGCGTGGAGGATCCACGATTCACCGGAAGGACGACCGGGTTTCGAGCTGTTTCGTGCAATCCAGGCCAGGGGCGAGGCGTCGACGAAGGCGCCGTCGAAACCGAGCTCCAGGTCGTGCGGGTACGAGGCCATCACAGCCCAACAGGGCGCCATCTCGATGTCTTTGGCACGCGCCGCGAGGTCGGGCGCCGGCGCCGCGAGCAGCGCTGCGGTCTGCGGCGCCGGGGCGGAAAGAACGACCGCGTCGAAGCGGCCCGCGTCTGCGCCGTCATCGGTTTCGAGTTGCCACCGACCATCGCGGTGCTCCAGTTGAGCAATCCGAGACCCGTATCTCACATCGAGTCCGGCTGCCATGCGCCGGCAGATCGCATTCATTCCGGGAACGCCGACCCAGCGCTCGGTCGAATCGTCCTTGAACGCGATCTCACCGTCCCGCACCACCGCGAGTGTTCCCGGCCACCGCGCCACCAGCCCGTCGGATTGCCACTGCTCGATCGCCCGGCGAAAGCGTGGATCGCGGGCGGTGAAGTACTGGGCGCCGTGGTCGAAGCGCAGATCGCCATCACGACGGGTCGCCATCCTGCCGCCGGGGCCGCGAGCCTTGTCGAAGACGCGAACACGGTGGCCGGAGTCGAGGAGCGTGCGGGAGCATACGAGTCCCGACATTCCGGCGCCGATGACTGCGACGTGGAGTGGCGATTCGGGGCGAGACTCGCTGCGATCGGTGTTCGTGCCGCTATCGGTTCGGATTGGAGTACCGGAAGAAGTCATGGTGAAGCTCCCCACCCCTGTGCAAGAGGTCGGCAGGATTCCCTATTCCAGCGAGGACCCCGCTCAGACAGTCGGTCTTGGAAGGATGTGTTCTTCGGGCGCGTTGAGATTTGGCAGGAGGACGTGATGAAACACACTATTTTGGTTTCGATCGGCACCGCATGCGTCGTCGCCCTTGCGTCGGTCGGATGCAGCGAAGCCGGGAACCCGCCCGAGAGCAAGGTCAAGGAGTCCAACATGAACGCATTTGAAGCAGTGGTCAACCACTCCACCGGTGCCGTCGATCACACGGTGACATCCATCGAAGGCGACACAATCGATCTCCGCGGCTATCGCGGACGCCCGATGTTGATTGTCAACACAGCGTCGAAGTGCGGCTACACCAAACAGTATGAAACGCTGCAGAAGCTCTACGAGGAGTTCGGCCATCGCGGCTTTGTGATCATCGGATTCCCGAGCAATGATTTCGCCAACCAGGAGCCCGGAACGCACGAGGAGATCGCCAACTTCTGCCGGCTCAACTACGGCGTGACGTTCCCGATGATGGAGAAGGTCCACACAAAGGGACCCGAGCAGGCGCCCATCTACCGCACACTGACCGCCGAGTCCCCCGAGGGTATGCGTGGCGAGATCAAATGGAACTTCACCAAGTTTCTCGTCAATGGCAATGGCCAGGTGACCGCCCGCTTCGAATCGAGCGTCGATCCCATGGACGAGACCATCGTCAGTGCGGTCGAGGGGCTCCTTCCCGCCGAAAGCTGATTGGCTTCCGGGTTCTTGATCGACCGCGGATCCTCCCCGGCTCTTGAGACGGGGAATAACGGCGCCGCGCGCCTGTGTTAACAGGCTGGTAGAGAGTCAACCTCAAAACCGAAGGTGAACGTGACTGGCGAAACCAGAAGAAAGTCGAGATTCTGAAAATGAGTATGAGTATCGAAGGACTGGACGCGGACGGTAAGCTACGTTTGGCTCCCCGGGACGAAGACCAACGGGATGCCGCCCGCCGCTGGCGTCAGATGATCGACGAGCGTCTCGCCGAACTCGTCCCCGATGGCAACGTCGATCCGCGACCGCTCCACGAGTCCATGCGTTACAGCCTGCTCGCAGGGGGTAAACGGATTCGACCGGTCCTGACCATCCAGGTGGCCACCGATCTCGGCGCGACGGAAGACGACGCGCTCGATGTGGCGTGTGCCGTGGAGATGGTCCACGCAGCCTCGCTGATCCTCGACGATCTGCCGTGTATGGATGACGCCAGTCTCAGACGCGACAACCCGGCCAATCACCTCGTCTACGGCGAGGACACCGCAATCCTCGCGGCCACCGCGTTGCTCAACCGCGCGTTCGGCGTCATCGCCGAATGCGATCGGCTCCCGGCTCAGACACGTCTCGATCTGACCTGGCTCCTTTCGGAGTCGGTCGGCAGTAACGGGATCATCGCCGGCCAGTTTTGCGATCTGCGGATCCGCCACGGCCACGGCGACGATGTCGCCGGTCTGACCGAGATGTACGGGCAGAAAACCGGTGCGCTCTTCGTAGCGGCGCTCGAAGCCGGGGCGCGAGTCGCGGGTGTCGACAATGCTTGGGTCAAGGCGGTGCGGGACTACGGCGTCAACCTCGGTCTCGCGTTTCAGTTGCTTGATGACCTCCTCGACACATTTGGTTCGCGTGAGGACATCGGCAAGGACACCGGCCAGGACGACGAGAAATCGACCCTCGCCTCGCATCTTGGCGCCCACGGCACACAGCAGGAGGTCCACCGGTATATCGAGTCGGCCGCTTCGGCCCTCGCGCCCCTGGGTCCGTCGGGCCACCAGTTGGCGAACCTGGCCCGGAGTTATACCCGGACGACCATGGATCGCGTCGCCGTCTGACAGCGAGCTGTTGCGATTGGCGTCGAGTCGCTCGGCGCGAGCCGCGTCGTCGAACCAGAGGTGGCGGTCGGACACGGGTTTGATCTTCAGACGCAGAAACGGCGAATGGGGGAACCTGTGCCCGGTTTTTCCGTTTATGCTGGTGGGACGCTTCACGATAACCTGAAGGGACGACCGACCACCCATGAAAAGACTCTCAGCTTCGCTCCTGTCCGCAATCCTCGTTCTGACCGTCGTTGCATGTTCTCGGGGCGGAGACGACTCCAAGACTTTTGCCGAGGGCGCCGCCGGAGGTGAGGACAGAAAAGAAGAGGCGGTTCCGGTCGAGGTGGTCGCACTCGAGCGCGGCACCATTGAGTCGGCGCTGCGGTTCTCCGCCACCCTCGAGGCCGAACGCGACGTCCGGGTCCTGGCCGAGGCCCAACGGGGTGTCGTCGAACTCAAGGTCGAAGAGGGCGATGCCGTCCGCGCCGGATCGCTGCTCATCCGTCTCCAGGACGACGCTCAGCGGAGCTCCCTCAACAAGGCCGAGATCGAGCTCCGCCAGGCGACCCGCGAATACGATCGGCAGAAGAGTCTTTTTGAACAAAGCCTGGTCAGCGAGCAGGTCTACGGCGACGCCGCGCTGGTCTTCGACCAAGCCGGGATCGCGGTGGAGGACGCCCGGCGCAATCTCGCCTACACCGAGGTTCGGGCGCCGTTTTCCGGCATCGTCACCGAGCGCATGGTCAACGTGGGCGACCACGTCACTCTCAATCAGCCGCTCTTCCGAATCGTCGACTTCGACTCAATCGTGGCGCGGATCTATGTTCCCGAAAAGGAACTCCCGGCCCTTGCCACCGGTCTCGAAACCCGGCTCACGGCCGAGGCCATCGGCGGGGTGAGCTTCTTCGGTTCGGTAAATCGGATCTCTCCGGTCGTCGATCCCGGGACCGGTACGGTCAAGGTCACGGTGGCCACCCCCCGTCAGGAGGGATTGCGTCCCGGGATGTACGTTGAAGTCGAACTCGTGACGGCGGTCAACGAGGACGCGCTTTTGCTGCCGAAGCGATCCGTGGTCTACGACAACGACCAGCTCTTCGTCTTCCGTCTCGGCGACGAACGCAGGGTCGAACGGATCAAAGTCGAACCGGTGCTCGAAGACATCGAGAACATCGAACCCGCCGGCGGTCTCTCGACCGGCGATCTTGTCGTCGTCGCCGGCCAGGCAAGCCTCAAGGACCAGGCGCTGGTGCGGCTGCCCGGCGATCCGGATCCGGAGGACGAAGAAGGGGATGACGAGGTTGATGACTCGGCCGAGGAGGCCGCAACCGAGGCCGACGCGTGATCATGGAGCACGATCCGGCACCCGGGGTCATCGCCGACCGATCATTCCTGGTCGACCGGCCGGTCGCCATCATCATGGTCTTTCTGGCCACGGTCGTCTTCGGTTTCTTCTCCTTCCTCCGTCTGCCGGTGTCGCTGATGCCCGAGCTCAGCTACCCGACCCTCACGGTCCGAACCGAGTACCCGGGCGCCGCACCCGAGGAGGTCGAGAACGATGTCAGCCGGCCGGTCGAGGAAGCGCTCGGGGTGGTCGGCGGGCTGCGCAGGATCTCATCCATCAGCCGCGCCGGTGTCTCCGATGTGATCCTCGAGTTCAACTGGGGTGTCGAGATGACCGAAGCAATTCAGGACACCCTGGAGAAGCTCGATTTGGTCTTTCTCCCGGATGAGACCGAACGGCCGCTGATCCTGCGCTTCGACCCGACCCTCGATCCGGTCCTCGAACTCAGTCTCGCCGGCGACGGTGTCCAGTTTGAAGGCGAGGAAGGTCTGCGCCGGTTGCGCCGGCTCGCCGAACTCCAGGTCAAGCGCGCCCTCGAACCGGTCAAGGGCGTGGCGGCGGTCCGGGTGCGTGGCGGTCTCGAGGAGGAGATCCACGTCCTGCTCGAGGCCGATCGTCTGCGGCACACGGGTTTGAGCACCGACGATGTCATCAGGAGGCTCGCAGAGGAGAACATCAACGTCGCCGGCGGGACTCTGCGCGAAGGTCGGACCGAGTACATGGTCCGAACCCTCAACGAGTATGTCAACCTCGAGCAGATCGGCGACACCATCGTCGCCTTCCGCGAGGGTCGGCAGATTCGGATTCGCGATCTGGGCGACGTCGTCTGGGCCAACGCCGAACGCCAGATCACGACCCGTACCGACGGGCGTGAGAGCGTCCAGATCGAGATCTTCAAGGAGGCCGACGCCAACATCGTCGCTCTCGCCGGTCGGGTCAAAGAGCGGGTCGGGATTTTTGACCCCACCGCAGCAGAGGCGGCCGGTGTCAGCACCGATGATCGCCAAGAGCGCCGCGGACGTCGCTCCGATCGTGGTGGGCCCGGGGGTTCCGTGGAAGACCGCCTCGGTCTGGCGGAAGAGCTCTTCCGTTCCGAAGGCGTGCGGCTGACCCTGGTCGCCGATCGGTCGGTCTTCATCCAGGACAGCATCAACGAGGTCCGTAACGCGGCCGTCTTCGGCGGTCTGCTCGCGGTCATCGTGCTCTTTCTGTTCCTCCGCAACGTCCGGTCGACCGCGATCATCGCCATCTCGATCCCGATCTCGATTCTGGTCACCTTCGCCCCGCTGAACCTCTTCGGCGTCAGCCTCAACATCATGTCGCTCGGTGGGCTCGCGCTGGGCATCGGGATGCTGGTCGATTCGTCCATCGTCGTTCTCGAGTCCATCTTCCGCTGCCGCGAGGAGGGCGACGACACCGCCACCGCGGCGGTGCGAGGCGTCTCCGAGGTCCGGATGGCCGTGATCGCCTCGACCCTGACCTCGATCGCGGTCTTTGCGCCCATGGTCTTTGTCGAGGGCATTGCGGGTCAGGCCTTCGGCGATCTCGGACTTGCGGTGGTGATCTCACTCCTCGCAGCGCTGGTGGTGGCGTTGGTCTTCATTCCGATGCTGGCCAGCCGAAGGGGCTTGAGTCTTGATGACGAGACCGGGAGTCTGTCGGTTCTTGTCCCGTCGCGGAGCATTGCGAGCTTCCGGAAGGACTTTGCCGGGTTGACAAAAATCTGGCAGAAGCCGGCTGTCCTTTATCTCGTGATCCGCGCGCTCCTGGGAACCATCTTCGAGATCGTGGGGAGCCTCCTCCTCGTTGTCCTGATGGTCATCGCGTTCCTTGTGAAGTGGGTGCTCAAGCCGATCGGTGACTGGATCGTCCGGGTCCTCTTGTCAGTCACCGCCTACACCACGCAGCCCCTGCTCGAGTTCCTCAACCGGGTCTACGCCCGCTCTATCCGATGGGCACTGGATCGCCCGGGGAGCGTGGCGATGCTTGCCCTCGCGACGCTCGCCGCCACCGTCGCGGTCGCGCTGACCCTCGACAGCGAGCTTCTGCCCGAGGTCCACCAGGGCGAGTTCACCGTCGAGGTCGCCCTGCCGGTGGGAACGCCCCTCGAACGGACCGTCGAGATCCTCACCCCGGTCGAGCAGGCCATCATGGACGAGCGCGAGCACATCGAGGCGCTCATCGTCACCTTCGGTTTCGACCCCGCGACATCGCAACGGTCGGACGAGGGAGAGCACTCGGCGCGGTTCAAGCTCATCCTCGCGAGTTCGAATCCGAGGATCGAAGCCGAGGTGTTGGAGCGGATCCGCGGCCGCCTCGACGAGATCCCCGATCTCGAGGCGCGGATGGTCCGACCGGTGCTCTTCAGCTTCCGCACGCCCATCGAGATCGAGATCCATGGCGACAACCTGATCGATCTGCGGCGGATGTCCGAGCGGGTCGCCGAACTCATGGCTGCCATGCCCGAACTCGCCGATGTCGAGACCAGTCTCAGGGCCGGCGCCCCAGAGGTCCAGATCGAGTACGACCGCGACCAGCTCGCACGCTACGGTCTCAGCATCGAAACGGTGGCGACCCGGGTCCGGGACGCGGTCAAGGGGGCCGAGGCCTCCCTCTACAACCTCGGCGACCGGCGGATCCCGATCGTGGTTCGTTTCCGCGAGGGCGATCGGCGAGAGGTGTCCGACGTCGCCGATTTCCTGGTCAACCCGGGTGGAGAACGGCCGATCTCGCTCGGTTCCGTGGCTGATGTCACGCTCGCCGAGGGTCCGTCGGAAGTCCGACGGATCGACAGCCGAAGGGTGGCGGTCGTGTCGGCGAATCTCGGCGCCGGTTCGCTCGGCGGCGCGGTTGCCGCCCTCAAGACCGCGCTCGAGCGCGAGATTGACTGGCCGTCCGACATGACCTTCTTCATCACCGGCCAGAACCAGGAGTGGCAACGCAGCCGGTCGAGCCTGCTGCTCGCGTTGTCGCTGTCAATCTTCCTGGTCTACGTCATCATGGCTGCTCAGTTCGAGTCGCTCCTCCAACCGCTGGTCATCATGCTGACGATTCCGCTCGCCTTCTTCGGCACGATCGTGGCGCTGAAGGTGCTCGGGATCTCGCTTTCGGTGGTGGTCATTCTCGGGATGATCATGCTCGCCGGAATCGTCGTCAACAACGCCATCGTCCTGGTCGACTACATCAACCGACTCAAGAGGCGGGGGCTCGATCGCTACGAGGCCATTGTGACGGCCGGCTCGGTTCGGCTGCGGCCGATCCTGATGACCACCGCCACGACGGTGCTCGGGTTGCTGCCGATGGCGCTCGGGCTCGGCGACGGCGCCGAGATCCGCACCCCCATGGCGATCGCGGTGATCTCAGGACTCATCGCTTCCACCGCTCTGACGCTGCTCATCATTCCCAGTCTGTACTCGGTGGTCGACGGGTTGCGTGAGCGTGTCCTCGGACGAGCGCGGAGATCCGCCGCCGAAGATACCGCGAAATGAAGGGCGAGAAACACCACATTGAGGAGGCCCTGCCACGGTTCTCCCTGAATCGGCGGATCGGCGTTCTCGTCCTGCTCGCCTCGATGGTGGTGGTCGGTGTCGTGGCGGCACTGGGAATCCCGCTCGAACTCATCCCTTCAGGTTTCTCGCCGCCTTTCCTTGCGGTCAACGTTCCGTGGCGGGACGCGCCCGCCCAGGAGGTTCTGGAGAAGGTGGTGATGCCGCTCGAGGACGAGCTCAGCACCGTCCGTGGGATCGAGTCGATGTTTTCGTTCTCAACCACCGGTTTCGGGCGGTGCTTCCTCAACTTCAAGAGCGGCACCGATATGGATGTCGCCTACCGCGAGGTCCGTGATCGGATCGAACGTGCGCGGGCGCTGCTTCCCGAGGATGCGGACCGGATCTACATTCGCAAGGAGGACGAGTCGGCGATCCCCGTCTTTGTCGTCGGACTCGCCATCGATCCCGAAATCACCGATGCCTACACCCTGGTTCAGAAACAGATCGTCGTCCGGCTGCAGCGGCTCGATGGTGTTGCCTCGGTTCAGGTGAACGGGCTGCTCGAGAAGGAGATCTTCATCGAGCTCGACCGGGAGCTTACCGAGGCCGCCGGGCTTAACATCTATGCCCTCGCCCAGGAGCTGGGCGCCGACAACTTCACCATGGCGTCGGGCGATGTCCGAACTGCGGGTCGCAAGCTTCTGCTGCGCTCTGTGGCTCGGTACCGCAGCCTCGAAGATCTCGAGAACAGAATGGTCGCTCCTCAGGTGAGACTGCGGGACATCGGCGAGGTGAACTACAAACCACCCGAAGCGTTCTTCGTTGTCCGGGCGAACTCGCGTCCCGCCGTGGCCCTTATCGTGCTCAAGGAAGGTGACGCCAACACCCTCGAGGTGGCTCGTTCGATCCGGCGCGAGCTTCGCGACATGCAGAACAGCCCATCGCTCCAGCGGATTCTCATGGTGCCGCTCTTCGATCAGGGGAGGGTCATCACCGAGAGCCTCGACACGCTGCTCAACAGCGGGAAGATCGGTGGGATCTTCGCCGTCGTAGTGCTCTACTTCTTCCTCCGCCGGCTGAGAATGACCCTGATCATCACGTTGGCGATTCCCCTCAGCATTCTCATCGCGCTGACGGCCATGTTCTTTGCCGACGAATCACTCAACATCCTGTCGCTGCTGGCCCTGATGATCTCGGTCGGGCTGCTGGTCGACAACTCGGTGGTCGTTGCGGAGAACATCCATCGCCTGAACCGGTCGGGGGTTCCGCGGCGGGAAGCGGCGATCCGTGGAACGGCGGAGATCGCGCTCGCCATCGTCATGGCCACCCTGACAACCATCGTGGTCTTCCTGCCGGTTTCGCTGGTCGGCGGCCAGGCCCAATTCTTCCTGCTGCGGCTTTCCATCCCGATTTCGGTGGCGCTCCTCGCGTCGCTGGTGGTGGCAGGGGTTTTCGTGCCCCTGAGCGTGTATCTGACCCTCGCCAGGAGCGATGATCCCGGCGGTCGGGAGTGGTTTTTCAAACCCGTCTACCGCCGCTTTGTCGCACAGGTGGAGCGGACCTACCATGCCACCTTTGGTCGCCTCAACCACCTCTATGGACGGCTGCTCGGGGTCTTTCTCCGTCGTCGGTTGGATCTGGTGATCGCGGTTTTCGTAGTCTTCATCATCACCTATCTCGTGCCGATGCAGAAGATCAAGTTCGTCGAAATCCAGGAGGAGGAGCGCGGCGGTTTCGAACTCGAGGTCCGGCTGCCCCGGAGCACGACCCTCGTCGAGGCCGAGACCTTCTTCCTCGAGTGCGAGGCCATCGTCAAGGACTCGGCTGAAGAGCTCGGCCTCTCCGGGTGGTTTCTTTTTCACCGCGAAACCTCCGGTTCGATCCAGGGTTTCTTCAACAACCCTCGAACCACCGATCTGAGCCCTCGCGAGGTGACCGAGATCGTCCTCGAGCGGATGCCCGAGCGCCCGGGGGTGACCTACTACACCGGGTCCGAGTCCGAGTCGGAAGCCAAGGGTGAGCAGGTCCACGTCATCACGCTGTATGGTGACGACTCTGAGCAGCTCGAAACCACGGCTGAGGATCTCGAATCCCTCTTCACCTCGATCCCGGGTGTGCTTGGGGTCAAGGCCACCGGCGATCCGGCGCCGTCGGAGCTTGCGCTCGTCATCGACCGCGATCGGGCGCAGCAGCAGAACATCAGCCCCATGGTCGTCGCCGGGTTGGTGGGCTATGCGTTGCGCGGTCAACAGCTCAATCGCTATCGCACCGACGGCAACGACATCCCGGTGCGGATCATGTTCAAAGAAGAGGATCGAGAGACCCTCAACCAACTCCAGAGCTTCTACCTGCCGACCGGCGCAGGTGGGTTCGTGCCGCTGTCGTCGGTCACCGACACCTCGTACCTCAAGACGGCTCGCCGAATCTTCCGACGCGACAAACAGACATCGCACACCATCACTCTCGAACTCGAACAGGGGCGCGAGGACGAGGCCCGAGAACGTATCAGCGCTCTTTCAAAGGCCATCGAGCTTCCCGAAGGGGTTCGACTCGGCCGGCCGCCACGGGCGGACAGCGCGGCCGAAGATCTCCGCGGTTTGATGCTGGCGGCGGGTCTGTCCGTCGTTTTCATCTATCTGCTCATGGGCTTTCTTTTCGAAAGCTTCGGTCTGCCGTTGTCCATCATTCTCACCATCCCGCTCGCCGGGCTCGGGGTCTACTGGACCCACTTCATCTTCGGCTACAACCTCGACTTCCTCGGCGGCGTGGGATTGGTCCTGCTCATCGGGGTCGTGGTCAACAACGGCATCGTCCTCGTCGACTATGTCAACCGGCTGCGTAGATCCGGGATGGAACGGGGCGAGGCGCTGCTCACCGCCGCCGACCGTCGGTTCCGGCCGATCATGATGACCGCTCTGACTACCATCTGTGGGATGATTCCGGTGACCCTTTCGGGCACCACCTCCATCGGTCTGAGCTACACCAGTTTTGGGCTCACGCTCATCGGCGGTCTGACCACCGCGACACTGTTGACCCTGTTGGTGGTGCCGGTCTTCTACACCCTCTTCGATGATCTGAGCGTCGCGATCCCCACATTCCTCGGCGCCCTGCGGAAAAGAGCGAAAGACGCACCTCTTTCGGAGACCTCATGAATTGTCCGGGCTAGCCGTTGCGCAGCTCGTACAAACGTTCCGCATAGGCGGCGTCGTCGACCCAGAGACGGCGAGCGGAACGCTCGATGAACGGGCGGATGAAGCGCTGAAGCTTTCGGGCGTGTCGAAAACCGGGCCTGTCCGAGGTCGCCAGTGTCGCCTCGACCACCAGGGTGCGCCCCGGCTCGATCGGCGTCGCGTGGGTCTCCACCACTGAGCCCTTCCCATCGCCTTCAATGATGGTCATGACGATGGAGCGCGGCTCGGGGCTGTGGAACGTTGCATCGGTCTCGGCGACGATGCGGCCGACGAGCCTTTTGGCCACACGCACCTTGAGCACATCATCGCCGAGATCGAGGACCGTGAGCGTGGCGAAGGCATAAGGGTGAAAGTGGACACCGTGCCATGGGTCGAGCCGGTTGGCGATGATGTCCTCCGGATCGCAGCGAACCTCGAGCTGGACCACGCCTTCGAGGTACACATCGGGACGCGGAGCGATCACCGGCAATGGTGTCTCGGGAATCTCGGGGCCGATCCGAACCCAGGTGAGGACACCATCCTCGTGGACCGCGTACTGCTTCCACTTGCCGTGCCCCTCTTTGCCCAGGGCCAGCGCGTGCCATGGACAGACCAGCTTGCCCTCGCACACGCGGGATTCCGCTAGCGACGCTCCCATGTGGGGGCAGGCGTCCGGGGCGATCAGCAACTCGCCGTTGACCCGCCAGACGACCAGATCCTTGCCGGCGATCCGGAGTCGCTGCGGCTCTTCGCCCAGCAGCCGTGATTCACCGACGACGTACCAGTTGCCGTGCGGCCGGTCGAGCGCCCGTTCGAGGGCGTGGGCAATGGCTCGCGGCCGGGCCTGTTGCCAGTCGGGGGCGAGGGAGGACTCGGGAATCTCCACTTCCGGGAGCGCGGGACCGAATTTCAGGAGTTTGCTCATCGCATGCGGCTCGCTTCCGTTTCTCGGGCACGACGGCCGAAGAGGCCGCGGCGCGGGATCGATCGGATGGGCTCGGGTCTGACGCCCAGGGACGCGAGGAGGTGGTTGGCTGCAAGAAATCCCGACGCCACCGCACGCTCCATCAAGGCGCTTGGGATCGGCAGCCGGACAAAATCGCCGGCGAGTGCGATTCCTTCGTGCGGGGTCGGGACGCCAGGGCGATCGGCGTGGGAGCCCGGGGCGAAGGCCGGGCAGTCGCGGCGGATCAGGAAGCGCTCCTCGATAACCGGGGCGCCGATGTACTCGGGGTAGAAGGTGTGGAGCGCGTTCAGCAGATCCTCACGGATCGCAGGCTCATCCATCCCGGGATCGACCGCGTAGGCGTGGAGCTCCACCACCGATCCGCCCGTTCGGTCGGCCCAATCCCTGCTCTCGTCCTCGAAGAGGTTGTACAACGAGATGTTGTCGAGGCATCCGACACCGGTGGTCCCAACAAAGGGCTGACGATCGGGTTCGGTCGGCCGGTCATACCACAGCCGCCAAACGACAAAAGGATTCGTCAGAGCCAGACCCTCCACCGAGCGTCGGAAACCGGCATCGTCGAGATCGGGCGACTCGGCGACGACCGCCTGAAGTCCGGGCACGGTCAGCGCGAGCACAACGTGATCGGCTTCGACCATCTCGCCGTTCAGATCAACGCTCCACTTCTGCTCAGCGCCCTTTGCAACCCGCGAGACTGTGCAGCTGGTCCGAACGTCCACACCCAACCGGGTCATGTACTCACCCAGCGGGCCCCACATGGATGTCGAGAAGGGTTGCTTCGAGACATCGAAGATGAGTCCTTCCGGGTTGCCGGAGAAGTAGAAGTGGAACATCATCAGCAGTTCGCCCGCCGACATGGCGTCTTCGGGGTTGAAGAACGAGTGGGCGAAGACATCGAAAAGCATTCGTCGGGCGTCGGGAGGAAACCTCAGCGAATCGAGGTACTCGCCCGCGGTCTGGTCGTCATAGCGACCGTAGGTCCAACCGCGTTCATAGCGCAGCATGGACAGCGCGGCGAGCCCGTTGACCCCCATGAGCTCTTTGAGACCGAGGGTCGGTGTCCTCTTGGTCAGGGCGACGACATTCCAGGGGGGTTTATTCGGAAGACCGGAGAAGGACTCCACCTGGCCGCCGGGGCCGAGGATCGGGTAGTCCTCGAGGGGCTCGAGAAATCCGAGCTGGTCATCAATCCGGCGGAGCAACGCTTGGAGGTTGTAGTACTGGCGGAAGAAAGCGTGGAAACCGCGCTCCATCTCGAAGGACTCGCCGGTGGCCAGCCGATCCGTCCAAGCCCCGGCGCGGCCGCCGAGAAAGGACTCGCGCTCGGCGAGGACGACCGATACACCGCGTTCGGCTAGGATCACAGCCGCCGCCACCCCGGCGAGACCGCCGCCGGCGACAACCGCCGTCTGGGGCGATTGGACCCGTTCGTGTGCGCCGTCGCGCGGCAGGATGAGTTCCATCACAACTCCAATCTCATCTGAGGTTCTACTTGACCTTGATGGTGATCTGCTTCATCTCGCCCGCAGCCAGCTCGAGTCGAGCTTCTTCGAACTTCGGCGGCCCGAATGAACTGCGGGCGTCGGCCGAGAATCCGTAGGCCTCCGATGGGATACCGAACACCCCGGAGTCGAGCTCGCGGTCGTCATCGGTGTCGTGAAAGACCGAGACCGCGAAGGGGCCGGCAGGTACGTCCTCGACGACGACAGAGGCTCGGCCGTCGTTGATGGACGCCACTTGGGTGGCAAAGACCGAGTCGCCGCCGTCGGGCCAGCCCTCAGCGTTCAGGAAGAACGCGACGAGGGCCTGCCCCTCAGCGTCCTTGAAACCGGTCATGGTGATCTCGACGCGGCCCTGACCCTCGGGTCTGGGCTCGGGAGGGGGAGGCGGCGCCGAGGCGCAGGCCGAGAGAGTCACGGCGAACAGAACAAACGCAAGTCGTTGAATGATGCTGGTCATCGGGGCATTGTAGCCTGGTGATGGTCGTGGCCCGCGGCTGTGAATGCTCATGAGCTCTCCCACCGGCGGGCCAGCAGGCGGGCTGAGCCGAAGAGGACGATTGCGGTGACGGTCAGGACGGTGACCTCCGGCGCGAGCTCGCCGACGGGGAGATCACGCCAGAAGACCTTGATGTAGCCATCGAGGGCCCACGCGTTGAAGGTGATCTTGC
>CBESWV010000009.1:0-35338 GCA_965533305.1 uncultured bacterium
CCTACGCCCAGCCGCGAAGGTGGCAGGCTGTCGCGACGCGCTGGATGGCGATCATATAGGCGGCGTCGCGCATGTACTCGCCGGTTTCTTCGGCGAGATCGGCCACTGAGTTGAAGGCGGTGGTCATCTTCTCGTCGAGGCGGTTGAGAACCTCGTCTTTGGGCCAGAAGAAGTTGGTATTGCACTGGACCTGCTCGAAGTAGGAACAGGTGACTCCGCCGGCATTGGCGAGGAAGTCCGGGATGACGAAGATGCCGCGCTGCTTGAGCACCACGTCCGCTTCGGGAGTGGTCGGTCCGTTGGCGCCTTCGGCCACGATCTTGACGCTCGGGTGGATCCGCTCGACGTTATCGCCGGTGATCTGGTTTTCCAGCGCCGCCGGGATGAGGATCTGCACATCCTGATCGAGCCAGGCTTCGGCTTCAAGCCGCTCGTACCCAGCGGCCTCTGCCTTGGCGTTGTCGATGGCGCCGAACCGATTGGTGATCGACAGCAGGAAGTCGGCGTCAATGCCGTCGGCCTTTTTGAAGGTGTAGGACTTCTGGTCGTCGTTGTCCCAGCACGAGACCGCAACCACGGTGGCGCCGAGCTCGATGAGCTTTTTGGCGGCGTACTGGGCGACATTGCCGAAGCCCTGGATCGAGGCGCGGATCTCGCCCATGGGGAGATCCATCCGCTTGAGGGCCTCCCGCACCGTGAAAACGACGCCGTAGCCGGTGGCTTCGGTGCGGCCGAGCGATCCGCCGACTTCGACGGGTTTGCCGGTGATCATGCCGGGGTAGTGGCCGCCGGCGAGCTTCTCGTATTCGTCGAGGATCCAGACCATGTGCTGTGGGTTGGTCATGACATCCGGTGCAGGGACGTCATTGATGGGTCCGATGTTCTTCGAAACCTGGCGAACCCAACCCCGGCACAGGGCTTCCTGTTCCCGCGGTGAGAGATTGTGCGGGTCGCAGATGATGCCGCCCTTGCCGCCACCGAGCGGGATATCGACCACCGCGCATTTCCAGGTCATCCAGGTGGCGAGGGCGCGCACTGTATCGACGGTTTCCTGCGGGTGGAATCGGATTCCGCCCTTGGCCGGGCCCCGGGCGTCGTTGTGCTGGATACGGAATCCCTGGAAGACTTTGAACGCGCCATCGTCCATCCGAATCGGAATGGTGAAATGGTACTCGCGCTGCGGCGCCCGCAGCAATTGCCGGATTCCGTTGTCGAGCTGGAGCAGCTCGGCTACCGCGTCGAACTGACTCTGGGCCATGGCGAAGGCGTTGAACTCGGTGCTCATGATGTCTCCCTGATTTCCGTTCGCACCCTCCCGTTTCCGGAGGGGGCGTTTGCGGGTTATACGCCTCGAACGGGCTGGGAGTCAAGGGGTTTCTCGTTCCTTGCCGGGGCGCGCTATTGTCGATCGAGGCGGAAGGACTGAAACAACATGGAAGAGCAGAACGAAGTGATTGAGATTGAGAAGCCTGATATCGAAAAACTGGTTTCGCGGGCGGAACAGGGCGGATCGGTCATTCTGACGCGCGGCGGCGAGCCGGTGGCGGCCGTCATCGCCATTGACGCGCTCCGGACTCTGACCGATGAACGTGAATTGCTGAGACGACTCGCCCTGGGCGAACTCGAGAGCGCCGTCGGCGAGGGTGAGCAGCTCGAGGCCGTGCTCGAGGATTGCCGCCTGCTACTCGAGGAGAACTGACCATGCGAGTCACTCCCTCGGCAAGGGTCGAGCTTCTTGAAGCGGTTGCAAGACTGAAGCGGCGGTATCCCGAAGAGGCGGTGCGGTTTGTGCTCGAGATTGAAGATCGTCTGATCGAGCTTGGCAGGGGAGTGGACGAGGTGCCGGAGTTGGGGTCGCCGAAGCACTCGGCAACCGCGGGTTGGGGACACCGATTCTATCTGCGGGAACGAACGGATGGCGTCTGGCTCATCGCGGTCTGGCCCGAGCGATCCGTGCGATATTGAGAGACGCCCTCGGCGATTTTTTGGCAGCTCCGGGTCAACGCATCGGGTACAATTGCGTGATGTTCCTGCACACCGGCGACGACCCGACTCGAACCCTGGCGATCCCTCAAGCTTCGCATTCCTGGCTTGCCTGGCAGTTGGCCGAGCACTGGGGTGACCGGCATTTCAGTCGACCTTTGCCCCGGGCCGAGGTGCTCGCGGCCGTCATGCTTCACGACTCCGGGTGGACCGAATTTGATGCGGCCCCCGGAATCGATGGGGATGGCCGCCCGCGGACCTTTGACCGGATGAAGGTGGAGACCCACTTCGAGATCTGGCGCCGGAGCGTCGATCGAACCGCGCTTCACAGTCGGTACGCAGCCCTTCTGGTTGCGAGTCATTTTTCCGAGATGGCAGCGACAAAGACCGCCGATTATCTCCAACGTGGAGACACTTCGTCGGCCCGGCTCGGGGAGAGTTTCCGTGCCGAGATGAGCCGTCGGGAGGATTCATGGGTGGAAATCCTGAGCCCGGATGCTCGATACCAGGGGTGTCTGCGGGGGACGAGACGGCAATCCAACGCCGATATATTGACTCTCTCCGATCGCGTCTCGGTCTATCTCTGTGCCTCGCTCGCGTCGGAGTTCGAGGTGGCGGCGCCCACCGCGGACGGTGAGGTTCGGCAGGTCAGGTTCACCGCCATGGACCAGACTCACTGGCGGGTCGATCCGTGGCCCATGGAGGGAGATCGCGTCCGTCTTCAATGTGAGGGGCGCCTCCTGCCGGTGACGCAATTCGATTCCGCCGAGGCATTTCACGAGGTTCTGCCGCGGGCACCGGTCGAGCGATTGAACTTCACCTTGCTGCGCGCATCCGCCCTCGGTTGACAATCGTCCACCGGCGACTACAATACCCTCCTGCTACTGATGCTCCGCAGTGGCTCAATGGTAGAGCGGGTGGCTGTTAACCACTAGGTTGGGGGTTCAAGTCCCTCCTGCGGAGCCAAAAACTTCAAGCCCCGAGCCTGGCTCGGGGCTTTTTTGTGTTCATGAATCAGGCATCCAGCATCCAGCATTCAGCATCGTCCAACTGTGTTAGGCTCCGGCTCGGAGGCCTGCATGACGGATAGACAACGGGCGTTGGTGACCGGAGGCGCGGGATTCCTCGGCTCTCATCTGTGCGAACGACTCCTCGAAGAGGGGCTCGATGTGGTCTGCATGGACAACCTCATCACCGGCAACCTCGAGAATATCGAGCATCTTTTCGGCCGCGATGGGTTCATCTTTGTCGAGCATGATGTGACCAACTTCATCCACGTTGCGGGCCGGCTGGATTTTGTGCTGCACTTCGCCTCCCCGGCATCGCCCATCGACTATCTCAAGCTGCCCATCCAAACCCTCAAGGTCGGGTCGCTCGGCACCCACAAGGCCCTCGGCCTCGCCAAATCCAAGGGAGCTCGCTTCCTGCTCGCCTCGACATCGGAAAGCTATGGCGATCCGCTTGTCCACCCACAGCCCGAAACCTACTGGGGCAACGTCAACCCGGTGGGCCCCCGAGGGGTCTACGACGAAGCCAAGCGCTTCGCCGAGGCCATCACCATGGCGTACAACCGCCACCACGGTCTCGAAACCAGGATCGTTCGGATCTTCAATACCTATGGTCCGCGGATGCGGGCAGGAGACGGTCGGGTCGTGCCGGCGTTCATCTGCCAGGCGCTGGACAACGAATCATTGACGGTCTTCGGCGATGGTTCCCAGACCCGCTCGTTCTGTTTTGTCGACGACCTGATCGAGGGGATCTGGCGGTTGCTCAACTCCGACTATGTCGAGCCCGTCAATATCGGCAACCCTACCGAGATGACCGTTCTCCAGTTCGCATCTGAGATCATCCGGATCATCGGCGCCTCGTCAGATGTGATTTTCCAGGATCTGCCGGAAAATGATCCCAAGGTTCGGCAGCCGGACATCACGCTGGCGCGCGGCCTGCTCGATTGGGAACCGAAGGTCAAGCTCGACGAAGGATTGGCAAAGACCATCGAGTTCTTCAAAACCCATCGGTAGCTCAGGAATCCCCGGGGAGAGCGCGGGGCCTTCCCATTTCGAGATCCTCCCAGCCGGATTGTTGCCTATCGGGTGACCACGGAACTTGTTACGTCTCCTCCTCAACAAGGACAAGCTCCAACACTTCATCCGCCCGCTGCACATAGTGGACCTTAGCCTGCCGGCGTGCTTTGGGCGGAAGCTCGAGGAAGTCCCGTTTGTTGGCGGCCGGGAGGACGATTCGCTGAATCCCGGCGCGAAGCGCGGCGAGGATCTTCTCTTTGACGCCTCCAACCGGCAATACATCCCCGCGGAGGGTGAGCTCGCCGGTCATGGCGATATCGTGCCGAACCGGTCGCCCCGACGCGGCGGAAACGATAGCGGAGAGCAAGGTGACTCCGGCTGAAGGGCCGTCCTTGGGAACACCTCCCGCAGGCACGTGGATGTGCAGCAGATGGCGGTCAAACCACCGATCTTCGATGGCGTATTCGGTGGCGTGGGTCCGGGCAAAGGTGACTGCCGCTGCGGCCGACTCCTTCATGACATCGCCGAGTGAACCGGTCAGTCTGAGCTCTCCCTTATCTGAGGAAGACGCAGCAGCCTCGACATGAAGGATTTCGCCCCCGACGGCGGTGTAGGCGAGACCGGTGGCGACCCCGATGCGGTCGTTTTGGAGGCGTTCCTCGGCGAGGTAGGGACGGGAGCCGAGAAGCTTGTTGACCAGCGCTGGAGTGATGCGCCGGGGGTGGCGGCGTTTCTCGGCGGCGAGCACCGCGATCTTGCGACAGACGGCGCCGATCCTGCGTTCGAGGTTGCGGACCCCAGCCTCTCTGGTGTAGCCGTCGACGATCTCGTGCAGGGCCTTGGTGGTGAACCTGAGGTTGACGTCGGCGAGGCCGTTATCGCGAATCTGCCGCGGCGCCAGATGGCGGAGTGCAATCTCGATCTTCTCCTCTTCGGTGTATCCCTCGAGGCGGATCACCTCCATCCGGTCGAGAAACGCGGGTTGAATGGTGTCGGTGACATTGGCGGTGGTGATGAACAGGACACGCGAAAGATCGAAGTCGATCCCGAGGTAGTGGTCGCGGAATGCGTGGTTCTGCTCCGGGTCGAGGACCTCGAGCAGCGCCGAGGATGGATCCCCGCGGAAATCGGAGCCGATTTTGTCGACCTCATCGAGCATGAAGATCGGGTTGATGCTGTCCGCCTGCTGCAGGCATTGGACGATCCGGCCGGGCATGGCGCCGACATAGGTCCTCCGGTGACCTCGAATCTCGGCTTCATCGCGGACGCCACCCATGGAGGTGCGGACGAAATTTCGGCCCATTGCGCGGGCGATGGAACGGCCGAGAGAGGTCTTGCCGACTCCCGGGGGGCCGACAAAGCAGAGAATCGGTCCCTTGCTCTCCGGCTGCAGCTGGCGGACCGCGAGAAACTCCACGATCCGTTGTTTGACCCGATCGAGGTCGTAGTGATCCTCATCGAGGATCGTCCTTGCAGCGGCGATGTCGATGGTGTCGTCGGTGGCCCTCTGCCACGGCAGCGTCGTCATCCAGTCGAGCCAGGTCCGCACCACGGATGCCTCGGCAGAATCCGGGTGCATGGTGGTGAGTCGACGGAGTTGGGTATCGAACTCTTTCTTGGCGGCTTCGGGGAGGCCGATGTTCTCGGCCCGGTCTCGGTACTCCTGGATTTCACCCTCGGTGTCGTCGATTTCACCGAGCTCGGTTTGGATGGTCCTCATCTGCTGTCGGAGGAGAAACTCGCGCTGGCCCTTGTCCATCTCGTTGCGGACACTAACCGAGATCTGCTCCTGTATTTCGAGTAGGGCGATTTCGCGCTCCAGCAAGGTGTGGACGAGCGCGAGACGCGCCTCGATGGTATCGGTCTCGAGCACCTCCTGAGCATCGGCGACCGGCAGACCGAGATTGGCGGCGGCAAGATCGGCGAGACGAACGGGATCCTCGAGATCGGCCGCGAGGACCATGATCTCGGGAGAGATGCCCTTGCCCAAGCTCTGGATCTGCTCCAGGCGGGTCCGAATGTTCCTGACCGAGGCTTCGATCTCCAGGCCGTCGTCCTTGACGAGGGTGGGTTCCTCGAGCAGGCGGATCCGCGCCGTGAGATGGGGTTGGGTGCTGGTGAAATAGTCGGCGTGGGCGCGGGCGAGACCCTGAACGAGGATGCGTTGGCTACCGTCGGGAAGTTTGACCGCTCGCATGATGGTGCCGACGCACCCGACCGAGTAGAGATCATCCTCGGCGGGTTCGCTGACCTGGGCATCCCGTTGCGAGAGCAGGAGGACCGCCCGATCGGTGCTGAGGGCGCTGTCTACCGCAAGTGATGAGGCGTCACGGTCCACCGAAAGCGGCAGGATCGCGTATGGGAAGAGGACCGCGTCGCGCAGCGGCAACACCGGCAACTCATCGGCGATGTGGACGATATCGGCTTCGAGTTCGAGCGCGGCCGGGCGGGGATCGCCGCCGGTCTCTCCGTTCCTCATTCGTCGTGGGTGAGGAGAAGAGATTTGAGCTCCTCCATGAACTGGTTGACGTCTTCGAACCGGCGATAAACGCTGGCGAAGCGAACATAGGCGACCTGGTCGAGGTTGCGCAGCTGCTCGATGACCAGGTGGCCGATCTCTTCGGTGGACATCTCGCGGACCTCCTGTGAGGCGATGGCGGATTCCACCGCATCGACGATCCTGAGTAGATCCCGCCGTGGAACCGGACGCTTCTCGCACGCGCGAAGCATCCCGTTGAGGAGCTTTTCACGGTCGAAGCTCTCGCGGCGACCATCGCGTTTGACCACCGTGACCGGCAGCTCGTCAACCCGTTCGTAGGTGGTGAACCGGCGGCAGCAATCGGTGCACTCGCGGCGCCGGCGGATCTCCGCGCCTTCGCGGACCTCGCGTGAATCAACCACCCGGCTCGACGAGTCGCCGCAGAACGGGCAGATCATTCCGCTTCCCCTTCATCAGCCATCCCGCGTACATCGGAAAAGCGCATGCCCAGGATCGGCAGGCAGGCCAGCCCGATCACCGTGATGGGCACAAAACAGATGGCGTGGTAGACGATGGCGATGGCGGTGGCGAGGTTGAGTTCCACGCCAAAGAAGGTCGTGAGTCCAACCTGGGTCGCCTTGTGAAAGCCGCCGACTCCACCCGGGGTGGGGATGGCGAGACCGAGGACCGCGAGGGTCACGAGCAGGAACGCCACCCGGAGCGGAAAATCAAGGTGGAACGCCAAAAGGGTGACCTTCACCTGCCAGAAGATGACGTACCACAGGACAAACGATGCAGTGGCGGTGACGACGAGATCACGGGGCCGTTGAAGCACGCGGAGGCCGTCGAGGAAGTGGTTGAGAAAATTGGTGAAGGGCTCGCGCCACGATGGGGCAAAGCGCTCGATAGGCTTGCTGAGGGTTTCGACGAAACGATCCTGGTAGCGGAAGAGCCCGAGGAGCATCAGGGTTCCGATGGCCAGGACGATGCCGACCCCGTAGCCGGAGATCCGAAGCAGGTGGAGGTTGGCTTCGGCGCCCGCGTCGAGATCCGCCATGGTCGGGGGCCAGATCAGAAACACGAGAAAGAAGAGCACCACGGTCCAGAGATCGAAGACCCGCTCGGTGAGAATCGAAGCGAGTCCGGCGGAGACCGGGAAGCGATCCCGTTTGGCCAGGATGACCGGACGGATGATGTCACCCATCCGGGCTGGGAGCAGGGTGATGGCGGCGTAGCCGACCGCGGTGGCCAGCAATGCACTCGAAAGACGGACCTTGGCGACCGGTCGAAGGATGAGCATCCAACGGATCACCCTCGCCCCATAGGACAAGAGCGCGAGCAACGCCGCCAGGCCGATGAGCCATGGGTTTGCCTGTGTGAGACCGATCATCATTTCGTCGAAATCGACGTTCCAGAGAAAGAACGCCAGGAGTGCGATCATCAGCACCACCGAGACAGCGATTCGGACAGCAGGGCTCTTCATCGTCCACAGGGTAGTATGATGCCGCGGTCTTCACAACAGGAGGCAAAAGACGCCGTTTATCACCCGGGGGGAAAATGCCTGATCGTCCACCAGTTTGCGTACGTTCCAACCCTCAGGTCCTCGACCACGACCCGGGCCTTGGCCATCCCGAATCGGCCAGCCGGGTCCAGGTGATTCTGGACGCGCTGGAAACCGATGCCGACGGTCGCTGGACCGTCGATCGGGATGCGCCCCTTCCACCGGATGCGGACATCATCGGGGTGCTGAAGTGGATCCACGACGCCGACTACATCGAGCGGTTCCGCGCGGCATCGGAGGAAGGCCACGGTTGGCTGGACAGCCACGACTGCCGGCTCTCGAAGGGGACCTTTTCAGCCGCGTTGGCGGCGGCGGGCCTTGCGATGAACGCCGCGCTCGATCTGGTCAACGGCAGGATCGACCGCGCCTTCGTGGTGATCCGGCCGCCCTCTCACCACGCCGAGAGCGACGCGGCCAAGGGCTACTGTTTTTTCAATTCGGTCGCGCTGGCCGCAGAGATTGTCGTCGCGAGCCTGGGCGAGAAAGTCCTGATCGCTGATTTTGACGCTCACCACGGCAATGGAATCCAAAAGCGATTCTACGATCGGCCCGATGTGGGATATGTCTCGGTCCACGGATTTCCCGGTTTTCCTGGGACCGGGACCGCCGACGAGACCGGCGAGGGCGAGGGGGAGGGGTCCACGAGGAACATCCCCCTCGCCGTCGGCGCTGACGACTCTACTTTCTGTGCTGCGTTTGAGAAGGCCCTCGATGAGGTGGCCTCGCGGCTTCGCCCGGCGGTCATCATCGTCTCGGCCGGTTTCGACGCCCACGCCGCCGACCCTTTGGGTGGCATGCGCCTGACGGAGGCGGGTTTCCGGCGTTTGAGCGCGGCGGTGGCCGCAACTGCCGAGCGGTGGTCGGGTGGCCGTATTCTGTCGTTTCTCGAGGGAGGATTCGATCTCCAGGCATTGGCGAATTGCGCGCGGATTCACGTTGAAGAATTGGCCTCCGGGGAGGTCGAGAAAGCCGATGCGTAATTGGTCGAGATTGTGATCCGCATTTTCAAAGAAAAAATGAAACCGGTTACTCACAGAAATCGACCTGAAGAAGTGCCGTTCATCACAAAATTCATTGACCGTTGAAGCACATTTGATATACCATTGAACAGGTTAGATTTTCGTCTGCGTGGACTTGCGCTTCAGAGGAGGACACCTGATGCGTCACAGAATTTTCGTTGCGATACTCATTCTGGGCACGGTTTTGCTCGCCGGGAATGCCGTTGCAGAGACCATATTCCGTCTCGATACACCTGATGATGGGGCGACTGTTTTCGGTCTCGTGGCGGTGACGGGCTATGTCCTCGACGACGGTGAGGACTGCGGTGCGTATTGGGCGTGGCGAAACTGCGATTGGGGACCCACTTTGGTCGATAAAATCGACCTCTACGTGGATGGCGCCTATGTCGCAACGGCCGATCTCTACCAGCCTCGCTACGACGTGCTCCAGGCCTACCCCTGGTACACCGGAACGCCGTTTGAGCGTCCGGGTTTTGCCACGTCGTTCAATTCCGCATCTCTGAGCGATGGCAGCCACAGCCTCTTCATGCGGGTGAGCTTCATCGATGGCACGACCGAGGATCTCGGCGAGAGATCGGTGACGGTTGACAACAGCCTGAACCAGGCGCCGTTCGGCGCAATCGAGCTTCCCGGCAAGGACCAACCCATGAGTGGCGTCTTTCCGGTGACCGGGTGGGCCCTCGATGACTCCGAGATCCGGTTCATCGAGATCCAGGTGGACGGTGTGTCGGTGGGTAATGCTGTCCCCGGTGTCCACCGTCCCGATATCCTGCACATGTTCCCATCACATCCCGATGCCGTGAATGCGGGTTGGGTCAAGATGCTCAACACCACCCACTGGACCAACGGGATCCATGTTCTGGCCGTCCGGTTGGTGGATGATGAAAACGTCTCGCGGGTCATCGGCACCCGGTATGTTCAAACCTTCAACGTCAACTACAATCTGCCGCCGTTCGGCGCTATCGACTGGCCGATCGCCAATCACATCATGTACGCCAAGGGGTGCACGGATCCCGGTGGCTGGTCGAGCCCGCCGTTCGAAGATCCTCAGGTCACCGAGTTGATCACGGGTTGGGCTCTCGATGTCGGCGCCCAGGTCGACAATGGTGGCGTGGGCTATGTCCAGATGCTGCTTGACGGGACAATCCTCGCCGACACGAATTTCCCCGGGTTCTGGCATGGTTGGCTGCGGATGGACGTGAATTACTACGGCCTCCCGCGGATGGACATTCTGCAACTCTTCACCGATGTTCCCAACGCCAAGGACAGCGGGTTCGCCTTTGTCATCGACGTATCGGATCTCATCATCCGCAAGGGATTCCGTCAGGGTCTGCACTATTTGAAGATCCGCGCAGGAGATCTGGAAAACAATGTCGCCGATATCGCGCAGATCCCGGTGATCTTTGATTGTGACGATGATCCGGACCGGCCGTCCTGGGGCGATATCTACACCCCCGCGGCTCCGGAAGAGGTCGTGACCGGCACCGTCGATGTGACCGGTTGGGCCATCGATCTCGACTTTGTCGAGGAAATCGAAGTCTGGGTGGACGGAGAATTCGTCGACTATGTCGATGAGATGTTCCTTCCGAGCCCCGAGGTCCCTGACCTCTATCCCTGGTTCCCGACTTATTTCACCGCAAACGCCGGGTATGCCTACGCCTACGACACCGTCTCGGCGGACCTCGCCGATGGCGATCACGTGTTGGTGATCTGGACCGAGGATCGTTGGGGCGGACGGACATTTATCGGCGAACGCCGGTTCATCGTCGACAATCCGCAGGCGAACGGCGGTACCGTGGGGATGTCGGTGGACTGATTACCACCGGTTGACCGTTCAATAGAATCCAACCACCGGCCGGGCATCGCGCCCGGCCGGTTTGATAGGATCACCCCTGCACCGGGGAGTCCGTCTCCGGAGCCCGCCCGCAGTTCTACGAGGAGAGTCCAGTCGAGCGTAAGGAAAAGGACGCGGCGGCGACCACGAGGTACTTCATTGCAATCAAATCCGTGCATCAAAACGTGGGAGGGACCGACGCAGTGACCCCGTTGATCGTGGCCCGGCCCGACCACCCGGTCTCTCGGGGCGGTTTGTCTTCGTCGGCCGTCAAAGTTCTCTATAGGCTCCACCGATCCGGCTACACCTCGTATCTGGTGGGTGGTGCGGTACGAGACCTCCTGCTGGGCGGCCAACCCAAGGATTTTGACATCGCGACCAACGCGCAGCCGCAGGAGATTCGGCGGCTCTTTAAGAATTCACGCATCATCGGGCGGCGTTTTCGCCTGGTTCACGTGATGTTCAGGGGAGAAGTCGTCGAAGTCGCGACATTCAGGGCGAGTCCGGAGCCGCCGGAGGGTCCGGATGACTGGGACGAGGCCGAGGCGGAGGCGGCGGAAGCGGATGCCGAGCCCGATCGCACCCCGGCTCCGACCCGTGTGGATCCGGCGATCTACGGCACCCCGGCCGAAGACGCCCAGCGTCGTGACTTCACCATCAACGGGCTGTTCTACAACATTTCGGATTTCTCGGTCATCGACTATGTCGGCGGTCTCGAGGATCTTAAGGCCAGTCTCATCCGAACCATCGGCGAACCCGTGCGGCGATTCCGGGAGGATCCGGTCAGAATGATGCGGGCCCTGGAATACAGCGCCCGGCTTTCCTTCGCCATCGAGACACGGACGAGGGAAGCCATTGTTGAGTGCTGCGATGAGATCACCGAGGCGTCTCCGGCCCGCCTCAGCTACGAGCTTTTTGAAACCCTGCGTTCCGGAAACGCAGCTGCGATCTATTCGGCCTGGAGGGGAGCGGGCCTCTTCGATTCTGCGTTTCCAGGAATCGCCGGAGTGGCCAAGGAAGATATCCGGGTGCTGACCGAAGTCGACCGGGCGGTGGTCCGCGGCGATCGGCTTGCCGATTCAACCGTGATCGGCGCGTTCTATCTCCACCCCTTCTACCGGGAGTTTGCCGAGGTGACGGCCGATGGGCGCAAGCTCGACAACGTGGAGATGCTTCGCCGGATCACGACCCTGCTCGAACCCGCGGCCACCGGCCTGCGGCTGTCCAATCACACCTTCCACCTGCTCTCACAGGGCCTCTTTACCCTGACAAAGATGCAACGCGCTCCCGAGCGCGGCCGACAGGTTCTCAAGCTCGCCCGGCAGGACTATTTCAGGGTCGCGCTGGGACTCTTCAGACTCGCCGGAAAGGCGGGACTCGCACCGGCTGAGGCAGTTCAGGGCTGGTCGACGGCGGTGGAGCAGTTGAAGAAGCCAGCCGAGGCGCCCACCACCGAGGATGCACCCCCCGGAGGGACGAAACGACGGCGCCGGCCGCGGCGCAGGAGGCGGTGATGTGCATCGAGAGGCGCGCCGAGGAGCTGCGCCGACTCCTTCGCCGACACGACCACCTCTACTATGTCCTCGCCACCCCCGAGATCTCGGACTTTGAATACGATCAGCTCTTCTCCGAGCTGAAGGAATTGGAGGCGGATCATCCCGAGTTGATGACGCCCAATTCGCCGACCCAACGGGTCGGGGGCCGCCCCCTGGACGGACTCGTTCAGGTCGCACACGCCCACCCGATGTTGTCGTTGGACAACAGCTATTCCAAGGAGGAGCTCCGTTCCTGGTGGGTGCGGGCCGAGCGTGAGCTCGGGCGCGATCCCGGAGATCTGGCGGCGGAACTCAAGATCGACGGGGTGTCGATCTCACTTATCTATGGGGACAGACGACTCGTCCGGGCGGTGACCCGCGGCGATGGGACTGTGGGCGACGATGTGACGGCCAACGTCCGGACCATCCGCGGACTGCCGTTGGTCCTCGAAGCAGCGCCCTCGCTGCTCGAGGTCCGTGGTGAGGTCTATATGGCTCGGTCGACCCTCTCGGAGCTCAACCGGGCTCGGTTGGAGGCAGGCGAGCCTGAACTCGCCAACCCGCGCAACGCAACCGCCGGGTCGATCAGACTGCTCGACGGCCGGCAGGCGGCCCGTCGCAGGTTGTCGGTATGGTGCTACCAACTGGTCCGGGCGGCGGATCGTGAGGCGACGAGTCACATCGAGGATCTTGAGTGGCTGGCCGAGCTGGGGCTGCCGATAAGCCCTCATATCGAGCGATGCTCAAACCTCGATCAGGCCGAGGCTTTCATCGATCGGTGGGAAGAGGACCGCATGCAGCTCGACTACGACACCGACGGGATCGTCGTCAAGATCGATGGTGCGGCCCAGCGGGCGACCCTGGGTGCGACCGCGCGCGCCGTTCGTTGGGCGGTGGCCTATAAATTTCCACCCGAAGGACGAATGACGGTGGTTGAGGACGTTGTCGTGCAGGTCGGTAGAACCGGTGTATTGACCCCCGTCGCCGAGCTCGAGCCGGTGGCGTTATCGGGCTCCACGGTCTCGCGTGCGACCCTGCACAACTTCGATGAAGTCGAACGCCTCGATCTGAGAGTCGGAGACACCGTCTGGGTGACCAAGGGCGGGGAAGTGATCCCTAAAGTGGTCGGCGTGGTGAGTTCACAGCGGCCGGAAGGCGCCGAACAGGTTTCGGTCCCGACCCGTTGCCCTTCGTGCGGGACGCCGGTGGTTCGCGAGGAGGGCGAGGTCGCGCTGCGCTGCCCCAATTCCCGTTGCCCGGGGGTCGTCGCCGCGCGTCTGCGCCACTTCACCTCGCGTGGTGCGATGGAGATCGAGGGTCTTGGAGGCAAGAAGCTCGACCAGCTCATCGCGGCTGGACTCATCACCGACGTGGCGTCGTTGTGGGACCTCGATGCGGCGACCCTTGCCGAGCTGCCGAGATGGCAGGAGAGATCTGCAAATAAACTCGTTGCGGAGCTGGATGCTGCTCGTTCGAGGCCCCTCCACCGGCTCCTTTTCGGTCTTGGCGTTCCCGGTGTCGGCGAGCGTGCAGCGCGGCAGCTTACACAGAGGTTTCCGACTCTGGAGGCGCTCGCCGCGGCCCGGTCCGAAGAGCTGGAAACCATCAACGGTATCGGCCCATCGCTGTCGGCGTCGCTGGTGGGTTGGTTTGCCGATGATCGGAATCGGAGTCTGATCGATGGTCTTCGTTCGCGGGGCATCGACCCGGAGAAAACCCGGATCGATGAGGCCGGGATACAGCCCCTGACCGGAATGACCGTCGTGGTCACCGGTGTTCTGAGTCGATCCAGGCGCGAGATCAAGGCGCGTCTCGAGGCGCTCGGAGCAACGGTTGTGGGATCGGTCTCGTCCAAGACAACCCACCTCCTTGCCGGTGTCGATGCCGGCGGCAAGTTGGCCAAGGCGACCAGCCTCGGCGTCGAGATCGTGGATGAGGACGGCCTCGAGGAGTTGATGAGGCGAAAGGGAGGCGATTCACTGTGGCCGATGTGATCTTTCTGGTTGACGATGACGATGGTTCACGCGAAGCCATGGCCAAGACGCTCGAGCGGGTCGGGTACGACGTTCGGGCCTTCCCGGATGCCCAAGAGGCTCTCGATCGGATGCGGTCGGGCGATCCGGTGGATGTTGTGGTGTCGGATGTTCGGATGCCCGGTATGGACGGCTACTCACTGCTGCGTCAGGTCAGGGCCGAATGGCCGGGTCTGCCGTTCCTCCTCGTCACGGCATTCGCCGATGTCGAGGATGCCGTGGCCGCCCTGCAGGGAGGCGCGGATGACTACCTGACAAAGCCGGTCAAGGTGCAGGAACTTCGCCAACGTGTCCAGTTGCAGCTCGAACGCAGAGCGCTGTCGACCGAGAACCGAAAGCTCAAAGAACGCCTGGAAAAGAGTTTCGGCTTCGAAGGAATCGTCGGGCACTCACGAGGGATGGAAGAGGTTCTCGATCGGCTGCGGATCGTGGCGCCCACGCGGTCGACGGTTCTCATCGTCGGCGAGTCGGGCACCGGGAAGGAGCTGGTGGCCAACGCGCTTCACCAGCGTTCGGACCGGCAGAACGGCCCCTTCATCGCGGTCAACTGCGGCGCCATTCCGGGTGAGATTCTCGAGTCCGAGCTCTTCGGTCACGAAAAGGGCGCTTTCACGGGGGCGCACCAGCGGAGAATCGGACTCATCGAGTCGGCATCGGCGGGAACCCTCTTCCTCGACGAGATCTCCGAGCTCTCGGCCGATCTCCAGGTCAAGTTGCTGCGGGTTCTCGAAGAGAGAGTCGTGACGAGGGTTGGGGGGGCGACCCAGTTTCCGATTGACTTTCGGCTGGTCGCCGCGACCAACCGCGATTTGGAAAAGTGGGTGCAGGCGGGGAGCTTCAGACAGGACCTCTACTATCGCCTCAAGGTGGTGACCCTATCCATCCCGCCACTGCGCAACCGGATTGACGATATTCCGCTCTTTGTCCAGCACTTCCTCAACCACTTCAACGAAGAGATCGGACGCCATGTCAATGGTGTCCACCCTGCTGTATTGACCGCGCTCAAACGACATGGCTGGCCCGGGAATGTTCGCGAACTTCGCAATCTCGTCGAGTCGTTGGTGCTCTTCGCCGAGACCGATGAGATCACCCTTGAAGACCTGCCCATGGAGTACCGGGTCCCCACCGCGGCGCCGCCGTCGTTCGATGGTGATCACTGGCAGCCGCGACCGATGGCCGATATCGAAAAGGAGGCGATTCTGCAGACCCTTGACTACACCGATGGGCACCGCGCCCGCGCGGCGGGCCTCCTTGAGATCGGACTGCGGACGCTGCAACGCAAACTCAAGGAGTATGGCGAGATCAAATCGAACGAGTTCGATGATGACGAGTGAGCGACGCGGTACCATGTGAAGGAAGGACGAAGGGAGCACTCATGGAGATACCCGGCCAGGTATCCGTTTACTGTCCACTGATAGACGCCAAGGGCACCGCTGCGACGCTGGTGTCGATCTCTCCGCAGGGTTTTTACCATCTCATCGTGGAGATCCGTGGACAACGCCACGCCATGCTTGTTCCGATTGCCAACACCGCCATGTATTTTGCGGGAGCGGAGCCAGCCATCGAGGAAGGTCTTGAAATCGAACGCTAATCGCCCTCGGGGGCGCGAATAAGCTCGCGCCATCGTGTGTTACGTGTGGCGTGAATCGACAGGATACTCTCGAACCGGTCCTTGCGGCGAGATGGGCGGATGTGCTGCAGCGCGTTGACGACGCGGTGCTGATTCTCGACCACGAGCGCATCCTCCGTTTTGTTAATTCTCCGGCACGACGCCTGCTGGGGTATGAGGAGGATCAGGCCATCGGCGGCCGCTGCCGGCTGACCACCAAAGGTGTGGATTGTGAGAATGCCTGTCCTTTGACCTTTGCCCTCGAGAGTGACATCGAGCAGGTGGAAAACTTCGCCACCGTCTATCGCACAAAGGACGGGCGGGCTGTGCCCCTGAACATCACGGTGATTCCACTGCGGGGGGACGACGGACGTTTTCTCGGGGCGGTGGAGATTCTCCGCCCACGGGACCCTGCTCCGGGGTTCTACCTCGCAGGTTCGTCGCTCGCCGCCCGATCGTTGAAGTCGAAGCTGCTTCGTCACGGTCGGACCCGCGGACATCTCGTCCTCATCGGCGAGCGGCCGGCGTGCCGCGATGTCGGTCGCGCCGTCCACCGGTTTGCCGGTCTGCCGGAAGAGCTGTTCGAGGTGTGGGTGGGCACGTGGGAGAACACGACCGTGTGGCCCCCCGGAACCATGTATGCGGATGGTGATGCGGCTGCATCGCTTCTCGACAGCGATCCGCCGGAAGGATGGCAGGTGGTTGTCGGAGCCGATCCCGGGGATCCGCCGGTCGATGGGAAGCTGGTCGCCGAAGTGGTCGAACTCCCGACCATGGAAGAGCTGCGTGATGATCTGGCTTTGATGATCACGGCGTGGGTGGAGACTCTGTCGCCCGGGACCACCGTGGCGCCGGGGGCGATGGCGAAACTCGGTCGTCTCGGGTGTGGCATGGGGCTTGAAGGCCTCGAGAAGGCGATGGTTGCGGCGGTGGCGGCAGCCAACGGTAGGATCGAGGAGGAGCACGTGCCCGCTGATGGCTACAGCAGCCATCTGGTCGACGAGTTGCTGCGCACCGAAAATCCGTTGGCGGCACTCGAGCAACGACTGCTCACCGAGGTGCTCCATCGAAGCGGGTGGCGGATGCAGGAAGCCGCCGATCGCCTCGGGGTGTCACGAGTCACCCTTTGGCGGAAGCTCAAGGACCACGGCATCGAAAGGCCGGAATGCGGCGAGAGCTAGCCAAGGGCGAAGCCGGATTCCGCCCACTCTCAACTGCGATGTATCTGCGTTAACTAACGCTATCTGCGATCTCTCCGTGTTGTGTGCCGTTCCCCTCACGCTGAATTCTGCTGCCTTCCTGAGCCCGGAGACGATACAATAGGAAAAGCACATGGCTTCAGTTGAATCCACTCCGAACCCGATCCGCCTCCTGATCGTTGAAGATGACGAGCATCTGGCCGATGGGCTGTGCCGAAACCTGGAGTTGGAGGGGTTCACAACCGCGAGCGTGGGCAGCGGCGAAGCGGCGTTGGCCCTCCTCGACGAAGGTTCGCCTCAACCTGATCTGCTGGTCCTCGACATCATGCTCCCCGGTATCGATGGGTTGGAGGTCTGCCGCCGCCTGCGGGCTGGTGGCAGCATCATCCCGATTCTCTTCTTGACCGCCCGGGGCAGCGATGCCGACCGCGTCCTCGGGCTTCGGTTGGGTGCGGACGACTATCTGACCAAACCGTTCGTGATCGAGGAATTGGTGCTGCGTGTGCGTGGGATTCTCCGGCGGTCGGCCTGGTCCCAGACGCCGTCACGGACCGGCCCGATTGTGGCCGTGGGTGAGTATCAGGTCGATCTTTCGACCATGCGGGCCACGACCCTCAGTGGTGAGGTTTCGCTCACTGACCGAGAGGTGATGCTGGTTCGGTTCTTTGCCGAGAGCGATGGCCGCGTTCTGACTCGCGGCGAACTTCTCGAGACGGTGTGGGGATACACCTTCGACACCGCGACCCGTACTCTGGATACCTTTGTTCACCGTCTTCGAAAGCACTTCGAAAGCGACCCCAAACACCCCCAGCATTTCCATACGGTCAGGGGAGTTGGCTATCGGTTCACGAGTGAGGCGGAAGAGTGAGTGAGTGAGTGAGGAAGTCAGCGCTCGCTTCGCTCGCTAGTAAGAAAGTGAGCGCTCCCTTCGGTCGCTGTCAGCGCTCGCTTCGCTCGCTGGTTGGGAGTCACTAACATCCTGACCTCCTAACATCCTGACCCCGCACCCGTGATAGAATCCGCAGTCCTTCGGAGGTGCCACATGCGTCGATTGACAGTGCCCATCATTCTGGTTCTCATTCTTATCGCGCTTCCGGCGACGGCCGGCAAGATCGGTTTTGTCGACGCCGAAGCAGCGGTTGCCCTGGTCGACGAGGGAAAGGTGAAGCTCGCTGAGCTTCAGAGCTGGCAGGCGCCCTATCATGCCCGTCTTGACCGACTCAGGGATGAGGTGCTCGCGCTCAGCGACCAGATCAATGACCAGCAGGGGACCGCAACGCCCGATGCGCTCGCCGAGATGGAACGAAGGCAGATCGACGCCATGCGCGAATTCGAAGATGCCCGCCGTCAGTACGAACGCGAACTCGAATCCAAGAAGACCCAGGTCCTCTCGGATATTGCATCGAAAATCGGAGCCATCGGCGGTGAGTACGCCAAGGCAAACGACTTTGACGCGATCTTTCTCCTCGGTGGGCAGCCGATGATGTATGTCGCCGACCCGGTGAATCTCACCAAAACCGTGGTCGAGATCTACAACAACCGCTACCCGGTGAGCGGTCAATAGACCTCCACCCGATTCAGCCGGCGGTGGGGCTGGTGTCGCCCATGGCGCCCAATCAACGGTGGCTGCTCGGTTGGCTCTTCGTCGCCCTGGTCGGCGTGGCTGCGGCCGGTCCGGGAGATCCCCACGATCTTGCCGTCATCCCTCCCCGCACAGCGCTGACCATCGGGACAACAGAGACGATCGAGGTTGATCTCGAGGTCCAGAATCGGGGTCGGATTCCATGGTCGGCGGACTCGGGTTTCGCCCTCGGATACCACTGGCTGACTCCGGCCGGTGAAATCGTCGCCTGGGATGGCGAACGAACCGGATTCGACCGGCCGCTCCTGCCTGGCGAAAGCCGAGTTTTCCGGGTTCTTCTGCGAGCTCCGGACCGCGCCGGAGAGTATCTCCTACAGTGGGATGTGGTGCAGGAGGGCGTGTTGTGGGTTTCCGAGGTCGATCCCACTCCGGTCGAGCTCCAGAGCGTGACCGTCGCTCCGACCCACGCCTTCTCGCTTGTTCGAGTGAAAACCCCGAGGGTTCTGCGCGCCGGGAGTGATCGATCTGTGCGAGTGCTGCTGCGCAACGACGGTTCGAGGATCTGGCCCGGTGACGGGTCGGTCTCGCTGTCATTCCACTGGTTCGCCGCCGATGGTGAGATCGTGGCCTGGGAAGGACTCAGAGCGGCGGTGACTCGACCGGTGGCGCCGGGTGAAGTCATCGAGCTCGATGCGGTGGTGACGGCGCCCCCATCCACGGGATTCCTTCGTTTCCAGTGGGACATGGTGGAAGAGGGCGTGTGCTGGTTTTCCCAGCGGGACGCCGATTCGTCCCCGGCGCTCGTCTTTCTGGTTGTTCCGGCCGTCGCAATGAGCCCTCTCCCGTGGGCGGTGCTGGTATTCATGGTCGTAGTCATCGCCGGGATACTCTTTTGGCGCGGCCGCCTGGCCGGGGGTTGGGTCCTGGCGGATGTGCTTTGGTGCGCGGCGGCCGTCGTCGCCAAACAGGGCTGGGTTCTTTCAGACGCCGGTCTGGGGTGGTCGGTCGCTGGTCTCTGTCTCGCCTGCGCCACTGCGGCTCTGATTGCCCTGGCCCTGGTCGCCCTTCCGAGCATGGTCCGGCCGTGGGTTTCGTGGCTGATCGTGGCGGTCGTGACCACGGTTCTCTTTGCCGATCTCATCCATGAGCGGTTTTTCGGCGATCTGATTTCGGTGGCGGCATTTTCCTCCGTGAATCAGATTGGCCAGGTCGAGGCCAGTGTCCGCAGCCTGCTGAGGGTTGGTGATCTGTGGTTCTGGGCCGATCTTCCGGTCGCTCTCGTGCTGATGTGGCTGGTCGCGCGGATTCAGAATGGGTCGGTCGGACGCCGGCGGATTGCCGCGGTGATCGGGGCGACTGTGATCGGTTTCGCCGTCCTCGGCGCCATCGCCTCACGCGGCGCTCCGGCGCCATACCGTCAGATCTTCCACACGACCCATCTGGCCAGGCAGATCGGTGTGCTCAACCTCCATGCCGTGGATCTCGGCGGATTCGTGCTGCGGGGAGTTGCGCGACCCGAACTCGACGAGCACGACTACACCGAGATCCTGAGCTTCTTTGCCGAGCGCCGGGATATGCGGGCCGGATCGGGACCTTTCTTTGGCGCCGCCCGGGGCAAAAATCTCGTGATGATCCAGGTGGAATCGCTACAGGCCTTTATCGTCGGGTATCGGATCGGCGGTGAAGAGGTGACCCCGTTTCTGAACTCCATGGCTGGGGAGAATCTCCTGTTCAACAATGTCACCGATCAGACCGAGGAGGGCCGGTCGTCAGATTCGGAGCTCGCAACCCAGGTTTCCTTACTGCCCCCCGATCGAGGCGCCGCCGCATTCCTTCACGCAGAGAACGACTACACCAGCCTGGCATCGATCCTGGCCGAGCGTGGTTATCAGACCCTTTCCGCGGTGCCCTTCGATGGCGCTTTCTGGAATCGTCGGATCACCCACCGGGCCTATGGTTTTGATCAGAGCCTGTTTGCCGATGCGTTCTCACCCGGTGAGGAGATCGGCTGGGGTCTCAACGATCGCGATTTTCTCGCCCAGGCGGTGGGGCGCTTGGGTGAAATGACGGAGCCCTGGTGCGCCTATCTCCTGACCCTGTCGCTTCATCATCCGTTCGAGGGGTTTCCGGATCACCTCAAGGAGCTCGACGTCGGGCAGTGGGAGGGAACCCCCTTCGGGAACTACCTCCACACCATGCACCACTTTGATCGGGCCCTCCGGACATTGATGACCGGACTCGAGGCGGCTGGCCTCGGAGATCGTACCGTGGTGGTTCTCTGGGGCGATCACGACGCTGGTTTCGAGTGGCGGTCGGAAATCGCCGAGGCGCTCGGAACCTCCCACGACGCGGCCGGCTGGTATCTGAGTCAGCAGGTGCCTTTGCTGATCGGGATTCCAAGGTCCTCGGTGCTGAACGAGGCCCTGGATCGTCCCGCGGGCCACGCCGATGTCGCGCCGACCCTGCTCGCGCTGCTCGGGGTGGATCCCGGGCCGTATGCCTTCACGGGTCGAAATCTTCTCGGTACACCGGGAACGGGACCGGTGGTGGGCGAGTACCGCTGCTGGCGTGATACCACCCATCTCTATCTCCGGCGGGGCCCGCTCCTCACCGATGGAGAGTGCATCGAGTTGGAGACCATGAAGCGGGTGGAGCCAGGGGCGTGTTCAGAAAGCTTCGATGCGGCCCGGCGCGAAGTCGAAATCTCGCGCCTCGTCCTCGAACACGACCTTCAGCAAAAACTCGGTAAATCGTTGGCGGGTCGCCCTTGACGCAACGGGGTCCCGCCCCTAGGATGAAGTGGTCCCACCACGCTGCATTCTGCAGAAGGAGAAACTCATGAGTACCAACAACGGCGACAAGCTCAAGGCGTTGGAAACGGCCATTGGCCAGATCGAGCGTCAATTCGGCAAAGGCGCGGTCATGCGGCTCGGAGATAAGCCGAAGATTCTCGTCAATGTCATTCCCACCGGATCCATTGCCCTCGATGCCGCCCTCGGCGTCGGTGGATTGCCAAAGGGCCGCGTGGTAGAAATCTATGGTCCCGAGTCCTCGGGAAAGACGACCCTGGCGCTGCACGTGATCGCCAACGCCCAGGCGGCGGGTGGCTTGGCCGCATTCATCGATGCCGAGCATGCCCTCGATTCGGAGTACGCAGGCAATCTCGGCCTCAACCTCGACGAGCTCCTCATTTCGCAACCGGATTACGGTGAACAGGCGTTGGAAATCGCCGAAACGCTCATTCGTTCAGGTTCGGTCGATGTCGTCGTCATCGATTCGGTGGCGGCATTGGTGCCGCGGACCGAACTCGAGGGCGACATGGGCGACGCCGTGGTCGGCTTGCAGGCGAGGCTCATGTCCCAGGCACTGCGCAAGCTCGCCGGTATCGTGTCCAAATCCAACACCTGCCTGGTCTTCATCAATCAGATCCGCGAGAAGATCGGCGTCATGTTCGGCAGCCCCGAAACCACCAGTGGCGGACGCGCCCTCAAGTTCTACTCGTCGGTGCGAATTGATATCCGGCGGATTGCCGCCATCAAGCAGGGCGATCAGGTCATCGGCAGCCGTACCAAGGCCAAGGTGGCCAAGAACAAGGTGGCAGCGCCGTTCAAGATCGCCGAGTTCGATATTCTCTACGGTGAGGGGATCTCGTCAAAGGGTGAGCTCCTCGATCTCGGGGTCGAGCATCGACTGATCCAGAAATCCGGCTCGTGGTATTCCTACGGCGAGGAGCGGATCGGTCAGGGACGCGAGGCAGCCCGGGCCTATTTGAAGGATCATTCCGATACCGCGGGAGAGATCGAAGTCAAACTGCGCGAGGCGCTCGGACTGATTCCGGATACAAAAGCTGAAGAGGACTGAACCGAAACCAACGTCATCCGGAGCCGCGGCCGGAATCGGTCGCGGCTTCAGTTGGTTTGGCTATGTCGGGAGGTCGGATGAAGTTCAATAGAATATCGACCGGTGTGCTGGCGATCCTGATGGTATTCGGGAGCGTGGTCGTGGATGCCGCCGATGATCCGCTGATCGAGCAGGATCCTGTCGTTCTGCGTTTTGTTCAGAGGTCCATCCCGTGGTACCCGGACTCGTCATTCAGGGTCGTCTCCGATGAGCGCACTCAGACGCCGTCGGGTTCGTACCGAATTGTGCGGGTTTCGCGCACCTGCGAGAACAAGGTCCTGACCGGCGAACCCTCCGTGCTCATCGATGAGGTGACCGGTCTCGCCTATCTCGGCAGCGTCGGTCAGCTCCCCTTCCAAGAGACCGGAGCGGCTCCGCGATCGTTGCGGCCGTTCCTCGAGGGTTTTCTTCCGGAGGTCCTTCAGCGCAATATGAACATGAAGATCAGATTGGGTTGGGATGCGCCGAAGGGAACGAAATCAGGCGCCATCACCCCCTTCAACCTGATCGTGGACACCGGTTATGGCGAGTTTCCCAAACCCGTCGCCGTGACCTCGGATGGGAAATACCTCGTCATGGCCAATGGGATGCCTCTCGATGGTGATCCGGTGGCTATCCGCCGGGCGCTTTTCGCCGGCAGCGATTTTGTCGTCTGGGATCACTCGGGCGGTGATGAGGCGAAGGTGGAGATCGTCGAGTTTTCTGATCTCGAGTGTCCGGCCTGCAAGGGCAAGTGGCCCCTGGTCAAAGGTGTCCTCGGGGAGAACGGCGGTCTGGCTCGGCACGGGATGGTCAGCTTTCCGTTGACATCCATCCATCCGTGGGCCTTTCGCGCCTCCTCGGCAACCTGGTGTGTCGGCGAGCTCGACAGTTCCCAGCTCATCGGGTTCAAGGAGCTCTTCTATGAGCTCCAGCGCGAGATGGAAGTCGGCCTGGTGACGCAGACTTCGTTGGATTTCGTGGCCGGTCAAGGCCTCGATGAAACCACTTTCCGTGGGTGCTATCTGCGGAACTCCTCGCTTGCGGCGGTCCACTCCCAGCTCGCTCTGGGCCATGAGATGGGAGTCAACGCAACGCCGACCTATTTTGTCAACGGTTGGATGATTCAGATGCCCGGCGCGGAGTGGTTCCCGGATCTCATCTCACGGCTCGCCAAGGGAGAAGAGCCCTAGGAGCGTGTAGTAAATAGAATTGGCGGCGCCTTTCGGGTGTCATTTGGCCCGATTTTCGGCGTATTCTTGGCCCATACCACCAGTATGAACCTGCGGATCCGACGAAAATCGGCCTCAAACGACCCTCCGAAATCCATCCACCATCTATTCCCTACACGCTCCTAGGTCGTCCACCTGGCGCGACAAACATCTTCGGCACACAACTTGCAACGTCCTCGTCCGAGAGGTGATGTGTGCCTGTACGGACCTCCCGCGGGCCTTGTCGTGCCGGACGCCGGCCAACGACTCGTGACCTCAACCGGCAAACCGGCCGCTGCCGTGGACCGCTTCGGCTGAATCAAGCCCTGGTCCTGACCGGCGAAAGCTGCGGGTTTTTTTATGGGATCGAGTCCCGCGGGCGGGGGTCGAACTGCCCGTTCGGCCCTTTGTCGCGTCGGCTGAGTAACGCCGAAGGCGCGGGTCATGTTACGCACAGGTGACAGACATGACTTTCGTGGTGCGAACAGGGGCAAACCGGGGACGGCACCGCCCATCGCCACCCCCACGCGGGAGCTCGAACTCGCCAATCGAATACTCGAGAGATGTCGTGGCGAGGGGCCGGCAAATTGTGAGGCGCGGTGCCCGCTCCGAGTCGATGCGCACCTCTATGTCCAGCTAGCCCGTGCGGGGAGATTCCGTGAGGCTCTGCAGACGGTGCGCGAGAAGCTGCCGTTTCCCGGAATCCTCGGGTATGTATGCACCCATCCGTGCGAGCTTCACTGCAAGCGACTCGAGCTCGATCGGGCGATCAGGATCCGTGACATCAAACGATTCCTGGCGGAGTCAGAGGAGGGGGAGCCCGAACACATCCTGACCACCGCCAGGTCTCGTTCACAGCGCGCGGCCGTGGTCGGCGCCGGCCCGGCGGGGTTGATGGCTGCCCACGATCTCCGGCGCGCCGGATTCCAGGTGTCGATCTATGACCGGGAGCCGCGGATCGGTGGTTGCCTCACGAGCCGGATACCCCAATGGAGGCTCCCCGCGAGAGTCTGTGAGCGCGATCTTTCCATCATCGGGGCGCTCGAGATCGATGTCCGAACGGGCGTCCAACTGGGAAGAGATCTCAGCCTTGCAGAGCTACGGGCTCGCCACGACGTGGTGCTCCTGATGCCGGGCTTCGCCGGTGGACAGGAACTCCTGCGGTCGGGTGCCGGAGCGATCGAAGCCAGTGCGCGGGACACCATCAAGGCCGATCCGGTGACCTGCGAAACCGGTGAGGAAGGGCTGTTTGCCGCCGGCGACGCGATCAGTGGGCCGACATCGGTCATCGACGCCATGGCCTACGGCAGACGGGCGGCGGAGTCGGCCCGTCGTTTCGTCGATGGCGAGAAACTGGTGTATCCCGACTCGGTGACGAATCCGCCTCCGCTTCTTTGGGAACTCGGCATCGATGAGAGCGAACGCCGACGCCGTGAACGGACCCCGTTGCTGCTGCAGCCGGCCGAGCCGCCGATGACCGAAAAGGAGGTTCGCGGCGAAGGCGAACGCTGTCTCGATTGCACCTGCGACCGGTGTGTTCGCAACTGCGAATTTCTCGCCCACCACTGCAACTCGCCACGCGATCTCGCGCGGCAGGTGGCGGCGGGAATCGAAGACCATCTGACGACGATCTACTCGTGCAACGTCTGCGGTCTCTGCGCCACCGTGTGCCCGGTCGGGTTGGACACGGGTGAACTCATGCTCGAGTCGCGCCGGGGGGCGGTTCGGAGAGGTCTCGCGCCGCTGCCTGAGCACCGACAGGTTCGGCGTGAACTTAGGGCCGGGCTGTCGAACACGTTTTCGCTCGCAGTTGCGGCGCCCGGTCGTCGCCGGGCCCGACGTCTCTTCTTTACAGGCTGTGAGTTGCCCGCCACCTCGCCGAAACAGACTCGGGCGCTCTATGAGCACCTCCTGCGCCAAGATCCGCGGATCGGCGTGCTGATGTACTGCTGCGGCGTGCCCGCCGAGATTCTCGGTTTGGAGGCCGAGAGTGCGAAGGCGCAGGAACAGATCTCGAGCGCGATGGATGATCTTGGCGCCGAGGAACTCATCGTGGCGTGTCCCCAGTGCCAGGAGATTCTGACCGAGCGGTTCCCGGAGGCCCGCGTGAGCTCGGTGTGGGAGGTGTTGGCGGAGACCTGGGATCCGGTCCAGCGCTTCGATGATCTCCAGTTTGCGGTTCACGATCCATGCCGGAGCCGGCACAATCCCGAAGTCCACGCGGCCATTCGAACCCTGGTGCGGACCAGCGGCGCTGAGGTGGTCGAGACCGAGTACTCGCACGAGTTGACCCGGTGTTGCGGATCCGGTGGAAAGATCGAGAACGTCGACCCTGAGCTCTTTTCCCAGATCGCCGCCCGCGCGTCCGAGCAGACCGATTTGCCCATGGTGACCTATTGCACCGGTTGCCGAACTGCGCTTCGTGATGCCGGCCGCGAGACAGTCCATCTCCTCGATCTGCTGATGACGCCCGATCCGATCCGGCATGCTCTCGATCCTGAACCCGGCGTTTTCATGCGGCTTGCCAATCGACTCAGATCGAAGTGGTCCATCCTTCGGATGGTTCCACCGGCGCCGGAGTGAGGGCCCGTTGGAAGCACTGCCCGTATCCCTCACTATCAATGGCCGGCCCGTCCGCACGGCGAGGCACCGGTTGCTCATCCACGTGCTCTCGGAGCTCGGGATCCGGGTTCCGACCCTCTGTCACGACGATCGCTTGACGCCGTATGGCGGTTGCAGGATGTGCGTGGTCGAGCGGCTGGATGCGTCAGGTGATCTGGTCCCGGCGTGTTCGACGCGGATTCAGGACGGGATGGTCATCTCGACCGACAGCCCGGCCGTCGTCGAGGCACGGCAACAACAGCTCCAGCTCCTGGCGCTCAACCATCGGATGGACTGCCCGGTCTGTGAACGCAATTCGGACTGTCGCCTCCAAGATCTCATCCATGAGATCGGGATCCCGGACGATATTCTGCCGTTTGACTTTGAACCGGCGCCGCGTGACGAAGCGTCCCCCGTGATCATTCGTGACCCGGGGAAATGCGTTGTCTGTGGTCGCTGCGTCCGGCTGTGCGAGGAGGTTCAGGGAGTCGCGGCGCTGACCTTTCTGGGGCGCGGCATCGACACCCGTGTCGGAACTTTTCTCGATCGGCCCCTGGACTGTGAATTCTGCGGCCAATGCGTCAATGCCTGCCCGGTGGGTGCCCTGGTAGCGCAGCCGTATGCTTCGCCGATCCCTGTCTGGCAACGAACCCGGGTCAGCACCACATGCTCGTTCTGTTCCTGTGGATGCGAGGTCTCCGTGGAGAGCCATCTGGGACGGCTTCAACGCGTGACCTCGAAGTCAGGTGGTCCACACAATCGGGGCAAGCTGTGTGTCAAGGGATGGCTCGGCCTCGATGTGGTGGCGAACCCGGAACGGCTGACAACTCCCCTGGTCCGCAAGAACGGAACGCTGGTGGAGGTGAGCTGGGAAGAGGGCCTGGCCTCGGCGGCGGATGGTCTTCGACGTGCCGCCGCGCGCGGCCCGGTGATGGTGGCCGGAGGGGGCCGTTTGAGCTGTGAGGACGGCTACCTCCTTCAGGCGTTCGCACGGGAGGTGCTCAGGACCCCGCACGTCGACATGGCTCCGGTCGGGGGAGCCCGGGCGCTGGTGGATGGGGTCTGGGGAGTCTTCGACCAGCCGCGTTCGAACGCGGGTTTCGACGAGATCAGGCAGGCGGATTTGGTGCTGGTTTTCGGCAGTGATCCGACTCGGAGTCATCCGCTGGTCAAGACCGAACTGGTTCAGGCGGCGGTCCAGCGGGGTGTGCCGGTCGTCGCGGTGAGTCCGGTTGCGGGCGGCCTTGATCGACACGCGGTCGATGTGCTCCGGCTCGCCCCCGGGTCCGTCCGCGATCTCCTGGTCGCCATGGCGCACCGGTTGCTCATCTTGGAAGGCGGCAGCTCGAGGAGGATTCAACATCTACCGGGTTACGAGGCCTGGCGCGAATCCGTCGAGGCCTTTTCGCCGGACGAGGTCACGCGTGCGACCGGGATAGCGGCTGAGCGGGTGGATCGCCTGACGACCGAGCTGGCGGCGGCGCGCCGGCCGGTGATGATCATGGGGACCGGGTCCGGTGTACCAGGAGATGAGGCGGAGGTGGCTGGAGCGGCCGCGGCGTTGACGGCGTTGCTCGGCAGCGCCGCTGGATTGATGGTCCTGGGTGGCCGGTCCAACGTCCAGGGGCTCGTCGATGTCGGCCTCCACCCGCGTCTCCTGCCGGGACACCGGCTCGTGAACCAGGCGGTCGAGCTCGAAGGTTTCACCGGACGAGCGACCCTCGCAGAGACGGGCTGGTCGGTCTCGGACTGGGTCGCAGCCGGTCCCGGCGTTGCCTCAGGGCTGCTTCTCGTAGGTGTTGATCTGGTCGATCTGCTTCCCCGAGGCGAGGATCCTCGGCGGGTTCTGCAAGATTCGGGTTTCTCGGTTGTCGTCGATGCTTTTCGGACAACGGCCGCCGAACGAGCAAACGTGGTGCTTCCAACGGCCATTCTCAGCGAGCGCGAGGGAACGACGGTGGGTGCCGACGGTGTACGGCGGCCGCTGCGCCGGGCTCTCGACCCACCCCCCGGTGTGCTCTCCGACACTCAGATCGTGACCGAACTCGCTCGTCGGATGGGGTCTTCGCTCCCGTCCGGCGAAGAGCTTCTCAGCGAATTGGATCGGGTGGTGGGGTGGAAATGGCCGCGATCTCAGCCCCGCCGGCTGAACCCGGTCGCACCTCCCCGAGAAACCGCCCGCTCCACGGGTTTTCTGCTCGACGCCGCGCCGCAGCTTTTCCACTCGGGCTCGGTGACCATGCGAAGCGCCCTGCTCCAAGAGTTGTCACCAACCGTGGCGGTTCGGATCAATCCGGCTGATGCGCGGGCCCTCGGTGTGGCCCGTGGAGAGGTCGTCGCGGTTTCGAGCGAAAAAGGAGAGGTGCTGCTCCGAGCCCGGCTCGATCGTACGGTTCTCGAGCGAACCGTCGTCGTCCCATGGGTCGGCAGTCGTGATGGTGCTTCGACTCTCTATGAAGGAGTCGGCGAGGTCCTGTCGGTCAAAGTGAGAAAGGTCTGAGATGCAGTTCACCGACGATATCACCGACTCCGGTTTCTTCGGTAGCGAGGGGGGCGATGGCGCCGAGGCCCTCGATCCGGCGGTGATCGAGTTGGTTGACGACTTGATGGCTCGGGCTCCCGATGGTCGGGAAGGGCTCATTCGAGTTCTCCTGGCCCTCCAGCAGACCTTTGACAGGGTCTCATGGCGCGTGCAGGAGTTGGTGGCGGACCGGTTCGGTCTCTCGCCCGCCCAGGTTGCGGGAGTCGTGAGCTACTACCCGCGGCTGAGCTCCGAGCGTCAGGGCCGACTCAAGATCGATGTCTGCACCGGAACCGCCTGTTTCCTTTGCGGCGGTGAAGGGGTGCTGCGGCAGATCAACGGTGCCGTCGACGGGAGGAGATCGGTCGATGGGGAGCCGAGTCTCGCCGTTCGCAAGCAGCGCTGCCTCGCGGTCTGCGGTCTCGGACCGGTGGTTCGGTCCGAGGATCGAGCTCGCACCGTGACGGAGGCAGGCGCAGCCGGGGACATCGTGGTGGACCTTCTCGGTCCCGTTCCTGAGCCGGGGGATGAGCGTTGACCACCACGACCACGCCCATCTGCACCGGTGATCGGGAAGCCGCAAGGATCTCGGTATGCGGCGGCAGCGGCTGTGTCGCCCTCGGCGCCCATGAGGTCATTGAAGCTCTGGAACGGGGCGCTGATGGAGCCGGTACCCCACTCGAAATCGACTCGAGACCCTGCGTAGTCGGGTGCCGTGGGTTCTGCAGCCAAGGTCCGTTGGTTTATCTTCCGCAGCTCGACGTGCTCTATTGCGGGGTCCGGCGAGAGGACGTGGACGAGATTCTCAACCACACCCTCGGTCGATCCGAGGTGATCGAGCGATTGCTGTTTTCGGACCCCTCGAGCGGTCGCCGATACCGAGGGACGGCCGACAATCCGTTTTTTGCAAACCAGGATCGTCAGGTTCTCAGCCGGTGCGGGGTCGTTGATCCCGAAGATGTGGATCACGCGGTGGCCCTCGGCGCCTACGACGCGCTGAAACGAGCGCTCTTCGATCTCGACCCCGACAAGATCATCGATCTGGTCAAGCGATCCGGCCTCCAGGAACGCGGAGGGGTCGGGTTCCCGGTAGGCCTGAAGTGGGCGGTGGTCGCGGAGACCCCGGGAGAGATTCGATATGTCGTCGGCAACGGGGAGGCGGGAGACCCGGGGCCGACCGCGGACCGCACCCTGCTCGAAGGAGACCCGCACGGCATCGTCGAAGGGATGGCCATCGCGGGATACGCTGTGGGCGCCCGGGAAGGTCGGCTGTTTCTCCGTTCGGAGCATTCACTGGCTGTGAACCGTGCCGAGAGCGCCGTGGCTCAGGCCCGGCAGCGGGGTTTTCTGGGTTCGCGGATTCTCGGTACCGCTTTCGATTTTTCCATCGAGATCTGCGAGAACGCCGGAGCATCCATGGGTGGCGAAGAAACCTCGCTGCTCAATGCGATCCAGGGCCGCCGCGGGGTGGCCCGGCCTCGTCCGCCGTTCCCGGCGGTCAGCGGTCTGTGGGGTTGCCCGACTTTGATCAACGGTCTCGAGACCCTGGCTAACATCCCCTTGATCGTGGCTCCCGAAAGACTCGGCGCCGATGTTCGTCCGGCCCGAACCAAGGTGGTCAGCGTGTCGGGCGCCGTTTCAAGACCCGGTGTCGCCGAGGTGCCGCTCGGGACGAGCCTCGCCGAAATCGTTGAAGGGCTCGCCGGTGGGGACATCAACGACGGTGTTCTCGGTGTCCATCTCGGTGGTCCCGGGGGGGTGAGCCTCTCCCCCTCCCAGCTTGACGCGACCGTTGATTTCGGGTCGCTCCGCAGCCACGAGGCCAACCTCGGATCGGGGAGCATCGTGGTTCTCGGTCACAATAGCTGTCCGGTGGCTTTGGCCCGTTTTCTTGTCGCCTTCTGCGCCGAAGAATCATGCGGCACCTGTCCGCCCTGCCGGATCGGGACCAGCGCGGTCCTCAATCTTCTCGATCGGATCTCCTCGGGTGAGGCGGAAGCATCCGATCTCGATCAACTGGAGCGGCTCTGCCAACACATTCGCCTGACATCATTGTGTGAACTCGGTCGAAATGCCGCGGGTTCCGTCATCGCCGGTCTGCGCAACTTCCGCGAAAACTACGAATCCCATCTCTCCGGTCGGGGTTGCCCAACGGGGACATGTGAATGAGATGAAGAACGACTGCGCTTGTTGTATCGAGTTGGTCTCGGGTATGGTCGGATTGTCCACATGAATGCGACGAGGGATGAACTCTGCCCGGCCCGGTTTGGAACCACCGAGGCGGAGAGCGGCTGATGGCGCGGCCGACGGTACTGGTTGCTGACGACGATGCGGTTTTTGTCCAATCGTTAGCCGCGGTCCTGCGGACGCGGTATCACGTACGGACGGTCGCGAACGGCACCGAGGCCTTGGCCGCCGTCGAGGACGATCCGCCGGATCTGGTCATTCTCGATGTGATGATGGACCATATGTCTGAAGGATTTGATGTCGCGCGCACGCTGCGGAGCAACGAGGCGACCGTGCTCATCCCCATCATTATCCTGACCGGGGTCGATCGCGTTTACAACCTGCGAATGGAGGTCGACGAGTCGTGGGTGCCGGCCGATCTGTATCTTGAAAAGCCGATCTCGCCCGATGTGCTCATGCGCAAGGTCGGTGACCTCGTCGGACCGGGCGAAGCGAAACCAGATCCATGATTGAACCAACCATTTCACGTCTCCAGAATCAGGTTGCTGCAGGTTCGGGGACTCGAGTCCGGAGCGGGTCTGGGAAGGACCAGTTCAGCTACATTTTTGCCTGGGAGCTCCACGAGCGATTGCTCTGGTTTTGCAAACTTCGCTGGTTGGCGGCCGCCTGCCTGGCGCTGGCCTCGGTGCTGGGTCCGTTTTTCTCCATGCCCTCAACTCGCCCGAGCCTGGCCGTTGTTGCCGCGCTGGTCGCCATCTACAATCTGGTCTTCGTGTATCTCCTCCGCGTGCGGCTCGGTCCCGAGAAGGACTATGCCGCGCTCAAGGGCCTCGCCATCCTGCAGATGGTGACCGATCTGGCGGCGCTATTCTTCACGGTCCACTTCACCGGAGGTTGCGCCAGCCCGGTCCTGCCGTTCGTGGTCTTTCACATGGCCATCGGCACGATCATGATCGAAGGCCGAATCATGTACGCCCTCGCCTTTGCGGTTTCCACCGCGGCGGCGAGTCTGTTTGCGCTTGAACTCCTGGGGGTTCTGGCGCAGGTCCCGACGGTTTCCGGAGGACAATCAACGGTGGGAAGCTGTGTCCTCAGCACGGCCATGCTCATGGTCCTGGTCTTTGGTGTGGTCTATCTCACCGATTCGGTGACCAGCCGATTCAAGGAGCGCAACATCGAGCTTCATCAGACCACCACCGAGCTTCGGCGCGCCCTCGACGAACAGGAGCAGCTGGAGCGTCGCAAATCGCACTACATGCGGATCTCCGCCCACCAGCTCCGGTCACCCCTGGGAACCATCAAGACATCGATTCAGGTCCTCATTGACGGCTACCTCGATCCCGGTTCGCCGGACGGCCACCGCCTTTTGGAGGGGACCGCAGCGCGGGTCGATTCGCTGCTCGACATCGTCAACGATCTCCTGGAACTCGCCAAGATGCGCGAGGGGCGGGCCAGGGCGCCGTGGGCCCGCGAGGTCAGCGTCAATCAGATCCTCGCTGACATATTCGACGCCGTCGACCCTTTCGCCCGCGAGTCCAACGTGGAACTGGTGCCCCACTTCATCAACGAGGGCGCTGCGGTCCTCGACTGGGCGGTGCCGCCGGATCTCGTTTATGCCTTCGAAAACCTGATCCACAACGCTATCAAATACTCAAAGCCCGAGGGCGGGACCGTCACCGTGGCCCTCGGGATCGATCGGACCCATGCCATGGTGGTGATCGCGGATGATGGGATCGGGATTCCGAGCGATCTCCAGGACGATGTCTTTCTCGAGTTCGTCCGCGCGCCCAACGCCAAGCATGCCCAGGCAGAGGGAACCGGACTCGGACTGTCCATCGTTCGAGAAGCCGCGCAGATGCACGGCGGCAAAGTCTCTCTCGAGAGCGCCGAAGGGCTCGGGACGACGGTGACGGTGGTACTCCCGCTGCACCACATTCCTCCAGAGATCATCGACCGCTGATCGCGCAGTTCGGATCCCGCCGTTTGCTTCGTTCTGCTTTCCTTCGTGCCGTCGTGGGTGGTGGCGAGGTTCGGTGGCACCGAGCTTCAATCTCAAGACTGAGCATAAATACACATGAGAGTGTCACCCGTTGGTAACGCTCGGACCACTCTCGAAGAGTTTTAGGCTGTCAAACCAGAGCTTCGGGAGTGGCCCGACCGAGGTTGAGCCAACGAAGCCTCTTGTAGACGAGCCATTTGTTCGATGGGTGAAATTCTGTGTTGCGATTGGTCGGAAAAACAATGCCGAGCGTTTCGCTCAGGAATAGTAATTGCTAAAATCGCGGGAGATATGGTCCCCTCGGCTGTGGTTCCTCGGTGAATCGGTGTTTGGGTCCATTCGAAGGAAAAACGTAGGTTTTCGAAACATGTGAATCAGCGGTTGTCTTCAGTAGACTCGACTTGTTGAAGCTCTTATCGCATGACGTAACGCAATACTGTAATATGCTTATGAGGTGATAATGATGACTACTCTCGCTTACGTGGTCGCGTATCTCGGCCTCGTCTTTTTTCTCATCGCGTGCATCGCCCGGTTCATGATGTGGGCAAAAATGCCCATGCACGTGCGGTGGGAGCTCTATCCCGTCGCCCACGAGGGTGGCGGCAAGGCCGCATACGGCGGGTCCTATCTTGAGGACACCGACTGGTGGACCAAGAAGCGTGAGATCTCGCTCTTTGGCGAGCTCAAGGTCATGGTGCCCGAAATTCTCTTTCTGGTCGCCCTGAGGGAGCACAACAAGAAGCTCTGGACCCGGTCTTTCCCCTTCCACTTCGGGGTCTATCTGGTTGGTGGCGTCACCGCGCTCATGCTCGCCGGTGGGCTGATCGTGGGATATCTCCCCGAGGCCGTCGCCGTGCCGGTAGCGAAGCTCATGGGTCTGGTCGTTCCATTCCTCGGCGGTGTGGGGCTGGTGCTGGGAATCATCGGTGCCATCGGACTCTTCATGCGTCGTCGCGGGCGGGAGCTGCGCGACTACACGGCGCCGGCCGATCTCTTCAATCTCGTCTTCTTCATGGCCGCCTTTGGAGTGTCATTTGTGTCATTCGTCGCCTACGATCGCGACTTCTCCATGGTCACCACCTTCATCACCAATCTGGTGACCTTTAACCTCGCGCCCGTCGGAACCGGAACGGCCGGCATGCTTCTGGCCCTGTCGGTTGTGCTGCTTGCCCTCCTCGTTGCTTACATCCCGACAACCCACATGTCCCATTTCATCGGCAAGTATTTTGCCTACCACTCCATCCGCTGGTCGGATGAACCAAACCTCGCCGGCGGCAACCAGGAGGAGACGATTCACGAGCTTCTCTCCAGGCCGGTGACATGGTCGGCGCCGCATATCAAAGCCGATGGCAAGAAAAGCTGGCTCGACGTGACCTTGGAGGACGACGACAATGAAACAACCTGACAGCGTCAAGGATATGGGGAAGCACCCCGGCGAGCCGCTCGCCCAGATCAACCCCCTCGAACAGATCCCGCTGCCGCCGCCGTTCGACAAGCTCGAGGACGAGCCGGAGTTCGCTCAGCTTTCAGACGCGGCTCGCGAGAAATACGTCGTGCTCGACGACACCATTGCGGTGAACATCGAGAAGCCGAAGACAAAGGAAGAGGAAGACAAGCTGGTCAACGGCTTCCTCAGCGGGCTCGAGAAGCTTTTCAGCGTCGATGACAATTGGACCTTCCTCCAACCCTTCGAGATGTCCATGGAGCACTGCGCGAAGTGCCACACCTGCTCCGATGCGTGTCCGATCTACGAGGAGAGCGGTGAAAACGAGCTCTATCGGCCCGTCTATCGCTCCGAGATCCTGCGCCGGATCTACTTCAAGTACATCAAGAAGGCATCGCCATCACTGCACGGTGACATCGATCTCAACTGGGAGACCGTGGCCCGGCTCATCGAACTCAGCTATCGCTGCAACCTCTGCCGCCGCTGCGCCCAGACCTGCCCCATCGGGGCCGACAACGGTCTGCTGTCCCGCGAGATCCGCAAGATCGCGAGCATGGAAATGGGGATCGTTCCCAAAGAGCTCCACGAAGACGGTTCGGTGCTTCAGCTCAAGGTGGGTTCGTCCACCGGGATGACGC
>CBESWV010000010.1:0-34793 GCA_965533305.1 uncultured bacterium
GGGATGTCAGGCTCTGCCGGATGATCGAAGGGGCACAATGTCAAACCCCGCACGTCCCGGTGTGCGTTTTCCCCGCGTGTCCGGATGCGGACACGGACGTAGGAATGACCGGGCTATACTTCCCCCATGACCGAGGCAATCATCGACGAAGCCGCCTGCCCACTCTGCGACGCGACCGGATGGATCCTTGTGGAGGAGGACGGAGTGGAGATGGCGCGGCGCTGCGAGTGCGCGGGAAAGCGTCTGCGCGAACGCTCGGTTGCGCGCGCCGGGATCCCGGATCGCTACCGTCATTGCACTCTTGATAGTTTTGATCTTTGGAATCCAGACGACAAGCCCCTTCCAGCGGTGGTACGTGCCGTTCAGGAGTTCGTCGACCTCTATCCGAACACCGACAAGGGACTGGTGCTCATGGGGCCGGTGGGGACCGGCAAGACGCACCTGGCAGTGGCCGCCCTGCAGCAGATCCTGCGCGAGAAACGTCCACCGGTGCACGGCCGATTCGCGGACTTCACCTCCCTGGTGCTCGAGATCCAGATGACATTTGATGGTCCCGGGAGCAGCGGTGAGATCCTCCGGCCCCTCGTGGACTGCGATCTCCTTGTGCTCGACGAACTCGGTGCAGGTAAAACCACCCCGTGGGTGATGGATCTCCTCTACTACCTGGTCAACACTCGCTATCTCGAGAATCGATTGACCATTTTTACGACTAACTACTCGGACAAACCGAAAAGGGAGAGCGATGAAACGCTGACTGACCGGGTGTCACAACGAATTCGGTCCCGGCTGTGGGAGATGTGCCGGTGTCTTAAGCTGTACGGCGGCGACTATCGCTCAGAGCGCCTCGCGACCCGCGAGGGAGGTCTCATCCGGTGATATGTGTAGTTGTGTTTCTTTTGCTCGCCGTCTCGGTGGGCTGTGCATCGACAGCACCGGCGCCACCGCCTTCTGTGCCGAAGGCACCCTCGGTGACACCGATGCCCACCTCAATGGCCGTGGCGCCGACGCCGACCCCAACCCCGATCCCGACTCCGGTTCCCACAGGGCCGGTTCCCCCCGTGGCCGGGACGGACCTGAGCGGCGCTCCGATCCGCGTGCTCCTCAGCAAGACCACCGGCTCGGTGAACTTGCCCCAGCCGGGCCGAGCCTACCGGGCCGAGGCCGGTGACGCATCGACCTGGCTCTGGGGCCCGCTGGAGATCAAGGCATCGGCAGAGGCCGCCTGGCAGGTGGGCGCATGGTCGAATTCCGAAGCCGTCACCTCGGTGGTGGAGGCGCTCCAGAACAGACTCGGTGGCGGGGCCGTGGTGTGGCTCGAACCTGCCGGCGGGAGTCTGACCAGGGTGAGAGTGCGATGGCCGGCCGGAGAGCCGGGCGACGCCAAGATCCGGCTCGCCACGGCGGGTTATGAGGACGCGTACCGCGTCTCCGGCGCTTCATCGGTGGTGATCATCGGCGCCGGGGGTTCCTTCGAAAACTCCGCGGAGATCGTCCTCACTCCGGCCGGTGACTGGTCGACGGCGGTCGGTGGCCGCCGGTATCGAGGGCGCTTCCGGCTCAGGAGCGGCCAAGGGGGGCTGCTGCTGATCAACGAGCTTCCGATGGAGCAGTATCTCCGTGGGGTGGTGCCGGTAGAAATGGGCCCCTACCAGTTTCCCGAGCTCGAGGCCCTCAAGGCCCAGGCGGTGGCCGCCCGGACCTATGCCGTGGCTCATTTGGGCGATCATGACGACGAGGGGTGGGATATCTGTGCGACTCCGGCGTGCCAGGCGTATCACGGCGCCGGCGCCGAACACTCGTTGTCCGATCGCGCAGTGCGGGAGACCGCGGGGGACATCATCATCTTCGACGGCCGCCCCATCGACGCCATGTATACCTCGACCTGCGGCGGCCACACCGAGGACGCCTCCGAGTTGTTCTCGGGGCGTGGTTTTTCCTATCTCTCGGGTGTCGCGTGCGAGTGGGACAGACCCATCCTTCTTGCCGGTGACGGTTTTGTTGAGCCGATCGGCGACCTCGGTGCATTTAGGCGCCTCCTCGCCCGACGCGCGCTCGGTCTCGGCGACGATGAGGGTTCACCGGTCGATATTCTTCCCCGGATTGCGAATCTCTGCGATGGAGAGATCCTGCCGCTGCCGAATGACCCCGGTCTGTCTGAGTGGATCGAGGCGCTGCTGGCTGCGGGGGGACTCGACGAGACCAGCCCATTGGTCGATGGCGAAGGGGCCGGGCGTCTGATCCAACTCGCTGATGTCTTCGAGATTCCACTTGCGCTGACGACCCCCGAAGGCTGGCGAGGCGGTTGGTTCCTCGAGGCCGGTGCGGCGGTTCTCGAACTCCAGGGGATGATCGAGAGCGATCGCGGAGAGGTCGTGCCCCACCCCGATGGTGCCGCCATCTACCCACGAAGAGCGGATGCTTCCGAACCCCTGCCCCCGCCTCTTCCCCTGATCTGGCGATGGGGCGGGAATTACGGCGGCGCCTCGGCGCTCCGGGTGCTTCCCGGCACCGCCCTCGAGCGCTATCGTCTCGGCGAGCGGGTTTTGGCGTTGGTGGTGGTGCAATCCGATGGAGGCGGGGAGGCCGATCGTCGGTCGGCATGGCGCGGTTGGCGACGTGAGCGGACCTGGCAAGAGCTCGAGGCGAGCCTTGGAGAACCGAATCTCGAGCGCTTGGAAATCGTCCGTCGAGCCGAATCGGGTCGGGTCGTGAGTCTGGCGGTCATCGATAGCAGCGGCAACCGTCGACTGATCAAGGGTTTCGAAGTTCGCCGGGCCCTCGATCTTCCGGAGACCCTTTTTGAGATGCACGTGAGAACTCTCCCCGATGGCGATCGGGTGGTTCGCTTCCTCGGTCGCGGATGGGGACACGGGGTCGGTCTGTGCCAGAACGGAGCCTTTGGGTTGGCGCGGGCGGGGATGACCTACGACGCGATTCTGCGGCACTACTACACCGGGGTCGATCTCGCGACCTGGAGTCCGCGGTAGTCCGCAGTCCTCATTAGCTATTCGATTGCGGCCGACGATGCGATGCACCCACGCTTGTTCTCTCGGCTCGAGGTGCTCACCTCGGAGCGACAGAGGAGAGACGCAATCCGCGTAGCGGTGCCGGCGAACGTGCCGTAAAGGCTGACGTAGAATGGGCGCGATCATCGATGGTGACGAATCGGAGGTAAGTGTGGATTTCGAACAGACTCAGGATCAACTCTCCGTCCGTGACATGGTGCGCGATTTCGCGCGCCGAGAGATCGCGCCCAACGCGGTTGAATGGGATCGCGAGCAGCGATTCCCCAGCGAGCTCTTTGCCCAGCTTGGCGAACTCGGTCTGCTTGGTGTTCTGGTGCCGGAGGAGTTCGGCGGTTCGGGTCTCGGATATGTCGAGTATGTCTTGATTCTCGAGGAGATCGGTGCAGCGGACGGCGGGGTTGGTCTCGGAGTGGCGGCGCATAACTCGCTCTGCACCAACCACCTTTATCTCTTCGGTTCGGACGAACTCAAGTCGCGATATCTGCCCAAGCTCGCCTCGGGTGAGTGGATCGGCGCCTGGGGGCTGACCGAGGCCGAGGCCGGATCGGACGCCGGGGGGACCCGGACTACCGCCGTACGCGATGGCGATGAGTGGATCCTCAACGGTTCGAAGAACTTCATCACCCACGCCACCGTCGGGTCGGCTGCGGTGGTGGTGGCGCGCACCTCCAAGGAAGCCGGTCACCACGGCATCTCGGCCTTCTTTGTTCCCTTCGATCGCCCGGGCGTCGGCTCGGGAAAGAAGGAGGACAAGCTCGGGATGCGCTGTTCGGATACCTCGTCGCTCATCTTGGAGGACTGCCGGGTGCCGGCCGACCATCTGCTCGGCAACGAGGGTGACGGGTTTGTTCAGGCCATGAAGGTCCTCGATGGCGGCAGGATCTCCATCGCCGCGCTCTCCCTCGGGATCGCTCGCGGCGCCCTCGATGCGAGCGTTGAATACGCCGGGGTGCGACACCAGTTTGGCAAGCCCATTTCCTCGTTCCAGCTCACCCGTGCAAAGCTGGCGGATATGGCGACCGAAATTGCGGCCGCACGCCTGCTGACCATGCGTGCCGCGGCCCTCAAGGATCGTGGTCAATCCGTGACTCTGGAGTCGTCCATGGCCAAGGTCTATGCCTCGGAAACCGCGGTGAGAGTGGGCGAGGAAGCGGTGCAGATCCACGGCGGCTATGGCTATACCACCGACTATCCCGTGGAGCGTGCTTGGCGGGACGCCAAGCTCTGCACCATCGGCGAGGGCACCTCGGAGATTCAACGGATGGTCATCGCTCGCGAGATCTTGAACCGCGGTTGATTCCCGATTGCCTTGCGTGGCCCCGGTCATCCGCCTAAGGTGGGAGCACCCATCCGGATCGTCGGGGTTGTGGACCCATGCGAGGCCACCGGAGTTGAGTACGAACAGGGAGGCGAGACATGGCCAAACCAACACTGGATCACATCGGCATCGCCGTTGAATCCCTCGCCGATGGAGTGAAGTTCTATGAGGCTTTGGGGCTCGAGTTGGAGGGTGTCGAAGAGGTCTCCAAGCAGGGGGTGAAGGTGGGTTTCCTCCCGGTGGGGGATCCACGCATCGAGCTGCTCGAGCCGACCGGTCCGTCGTCACCCATTGCCAAGCATCTCGAGAACCGAGGTCCCGGGCTGCACCACATCTGCGTGCGGGTCGCTGACATCCGAGCGTCCATGGCCTCCTTGACCGAGAAGGGCTACCGCCTGCTCTCCAACGAGCCGCAGGAAGGCGCCCACGGTTGCCTCGTTTGTTTTGTCCACCCAAAATCGACCGGCGGCGTGCTCCTGGAGTTGTCAGAGCCCCCCGAGGCGAGCCATGCCGAGCGATGATTTCGACATTCCGACCATCGACGTCGGGTCGCTGGTGGTGGTCCACTGCACCAACCCGAGGGAGAAACACTGGGGGCTTCTGATCAGGATGGACGGGCTCGGCGTGGTTCTGCGCGGACTCGATCTCGAATCGGTCGAAGATTGGCTGGCGCAGGAGCGGAGCGGCGGCGACCCTCTGATCGCTCCGTCGACCTTCTTCGTGCCTTCCCATCGTGTGATCCGGCTTGATCTCGATGACAGCGGACCGGTGGTCATCGGCTATGGTGATCGCTTCAATAAAGAATGTGATCGAGACGTTCGAAGGGCGCTGATCGGGGACGATAGCCCCGAGAAGGCGAACTGAGATGCTTCGTCGGGTTGGGATCGCGGCCGTGGCTCTTGCATGCGTCATCGGGACCTTGACTTGGACACATCGGGCATCGGCTCAATACGGAAGCCAGGTCGATGTCGACGCGGTGGTCGTGCCGGTGACGGTTCGTGACTCCAAGGGAAGAGTGGTCAAGGGCGTTGACCGAAAAAAGTTCCAACTCTTGGTCGATGGCTATTCGGTGCCCATCCGCGATCTCCACCTCGAGAACGATCTCCCCATCAGCCTCGGATTCATCCTCGATACATCGGGTTCCATGGCCGGCCGTAAGCTCGATGGCAGCCGCAACCTGATCATGGCTTTTCTCGCCGAACGTCGACAGGAGGACCAGCTCGCGTTGTGGACCTTCGGCAACGACTCAGTCGTCGAACGATTCCCCTTCGGCATGGGCTGGTATCTTCTGCCGAGGATGCTCGAGACCATCAAACCATGGAGCACTACCGCGCTTTATGACATGGTGCGTCGGGTTCCCGAGGCCATGGAGAAGGCCGATCACCACCGCCGAGCCGCCATCCTTCTCACCGATGGTGTCGACAACGCCTCGTTGATCACCGCCTCGGAAGCCACTGAGATCGCCCAGGGTCTCGAGACCCCGATCTATGTGCTCGGTGTCGAGCCGCCGTCGGAGCCCGATACAGCCGGACCTTCATACGAGGAAATCCTGACCCTCATCGCGGACGGCTCCGGTGGGCTCTATCGCAGAATTCCCCGTGCCGAGGACATGCCGGAGGTCGCACGGACCCTCCTTGATGAGCTTTCCTCCCGGTACATCCTCACTTTCACAACCTCGGGTGTCGGCCAGCGGAAGTGGCGGCCCATCGAGGTCAGGGTCGAGGGACACCAGGCGGTGACGAGGACGGGCTATGTCGGAACCTTGCCGTGAGTCGTGAGTCGGAATGACTCTCGGCCTCACCCATGAACGCTCATCTCACAAGATCACAATCCCTCCCGTACAAGCTGTAATACAATGTACTGGTTGGACTTGAAAACGTATTCCAAAAATCACCAAAACCGGATTCGTGTGGAGGTCAAGATGCGCAGAGTGTTCCTGATGATGGCAGCTTGCTGTGTTCTGGCAAGTCCCGCCCTTGCGGGTGGTGGCGTCGATTTGTACCTCGGCTATGGCGATGTCGTGGACGGCAACTATGAGCTGGGCATCGGTGGGCGTCTCAGCATCGGTGGGACCCACTGGATGTTCGACGTCGGCGCCACCGGGTTCCAAACGGCGGAGGGTGTCAAGGTCTTTGACGAGATTGAGGAAGACAACGTCGACGTCAAGTATCGGGCCTTCGATCTCGGATTGCGCTATCTCTTCTATGACGGTCACAAGGTCCGTCCCTATGTCGGTGCCGGTCTGAGCTACGCCCAGGTCAGCGCTGTCAACATGCGCATCGACAGTGGACTCGGCCTCTACGGGATGGCCGGCCTGCGGGTCGGCAAACCGAGGGGGATCAACTTCATGGCTGAGCTGATCTATCGGTGGGCCGAGGTTCAGGGCAGGTATGGCCTGAATGATGAGAGAGATATCACGGTCGGTGGGATCGGGATCCAGGTCGGACTCTCGTTCGTCTACTGAGCGATCATTCGAGGTAGTCTCAGGAGCTGACCCGCTGCGTTTGCGGGGTATCCCGGCGTTTTCGCCGGTTGCCACCTCAGAAGAACCAGCGTCGCGGTCATCTCTGCGCCGACCCGTTTTCACCAGCAGGCTTTGCAATGGGCAAGGCCTGTTTGTGAAAAGGGGGTAGAATCTCGCGGCAGATGAAGGAGTTCCGATGCCTCTGAACGATATCCGAACCCGGGCGGCGGCCGCTCTTGCCGACGCGCTCGAGGCCGAATTCGACCATCGACCAGACGAGGTGGTTTTAGAAGTCGCACCCAAAAGAGACATGGGTGATCTGGCATGGCCCGGTGCTCTTCCGTTGGCCAAGGTTCTCAAACGGGCACCGAGGCAGATTGCCGAAGCCGTTGCCCAGCGCGCCGAGTGGCCGCCCGAGATCTCAAGAGTCGAGATCGCCGGCCCCGGATTCCTCAATCTCTGGCTCGATCGACGCGAAGTCCTGGCCAGAGCGCTTCAGCATGATTCGGGTCACGTCTCGGATCGAGCGAGTAAGATCGTGGTGGAACACACCAACATCAACCCGAATAAGGCGGCCCACATCGGCCATCTGCGAAATGCCGTCCTCGGCGATGTCCTGGTTCGTTCCCTCCGCCACCTCGGGAACGAAGTGGAGACCCAGAACTACATCGACGATACCGGTGTCCAGGTCGCGGATATTGTCGTCGGGATGCTTTTTCTGCCTGAGGCTGAACTGGCGCAGGCCCTCGGCGTCGAGACGGTTCGTCGCGATGAATTGGTGGCCATGGCCCTCGAACGGGATCCAGGCGGCGTGCCTGAAGCATCGACGTCCGATTTTGACGACTTCTGTTGGGCGCTCTACCCGCGGGTGACGGTGCGCTATGCCGAGGACGATGCCTTCAAGGCTCATCGCGTCGAGGTCCTGCAGGCGGTTGAGGCGGGTCATGGAGATCTCGAGCTCGACCAGGCGATCCAGCTGTTTCGTGGTGCGGTCGTCGTCGGCGAGCATTGTCCGCCAAAGGTCGTGGCGCGGCTCGCGGAGGCGGTGGCCGATGCCAACGTGCGTTGCCACCTCGCGACCATGGCGCGGCTCGGGGTCGGCTACGATGTCCTCCCGCACGAATCCGACATCCTCCATCTCGGTTTTTGGAAACGCGCGTTCGATCTCCTCAAAGCGTCAGGTGCGATCCGACTCGAGATTGAGGGCAAGAACGAGGGCTGTTGGGTCATGTCCCTCGCCGAGAGCCCTGAGTTTGCCGACATGGATGACCCGGACAAGATCCTCGTGCGTTCCAACGGGACCGTGACCTACACCGGGAAAGACATCGCCTATCAGCTCTGGAAGCTCGGACTGCTCGTCGAGCCCGATGGGTCACGGCATGATTTCGGCTATCGCCGATATGCCGACTGGGGCCAACCGGCTCCGGCGGCTCCGGTGAGCTACAAAGAAGGCGACACCCTGCTCGCGACCACCACCTCCGATGCCGGTGAGCGGCTTGACGGCCACAGCTACGGAGCAGCTTCCAGGGTCTTCAACGTGATTGATGTCCGCCAGTCCTATCCCCAGAAGGTGGTTAAGGAGGCGGTGCGGGTGCTCGGTCACCCGGCGGCCGCCGATGCATCGGTGCACTTTGCTTACGAGATGGTGGCACTGACCCCTGCGGCGGTGAAGGTCATCGAGGAGCGCAGCGGCGAGTCGTTCGGTCTCAGCGACGAGGAGATGTCCAAGTCCTATATCGAGATGTCGGGTCGTCGGGGAATCGGCGTCCGCGCGGATGAATTCCTCGATGTGCTCGTCGACGCGGCCCAAGACGCCGTCATCGGTCGTGTCGAGGGCGGTGATGGCCCGCCCGATGTCGAGGACCGGGCGCGCGCCATCGCCGTCGGAGCTCTGCGGTATCTCATGGCGCGGCAGTCCCGAAACCGGGTCCTCGCCTTCGACTTCGACGAGGCCCTGGCCTTCGAGGGCGACACCGGGCCGTATCTCCAGTACTCGGCGGTGAGGGCGGGCAAGATCTTCGCCAAGCTTTTGGAGCGACGCAGTGAAGGTCGGTTCACAGTCGATGAACTGGATCGGATCGGCGAGATCGAGATTCCCGACGATCTCTGGGGCCTGGTGTTGGAGTGTGTCCGCCGCCGCGATGTCGTGGAGCAGGCCGTCGCCAACCTCGAGTTCTCGCTCCTCGCGCAACACGTCCACAATCTCGCCCAGCTCTTTCATCGTCTCTATCACTCGAACCCGGTGGTTCCGGAAGAGGATGAGAAGCTGCGGGCGCTCCGCCGAGCGGTCTTCACCCTCTTTGCCGATGAGATGCATGTGCTGCTCGAGGAGCTCCTGGGCATCCCGATACCGGACGAGATGTAGTTATGAACGACGACGCACTACGAAACCTCTTCAACCGACTCACAAAACAGATCCTCGGCCTGATCGCCAAGACCGACGATCCTGTGGCGCACAGGGCGACGGCGGTCGCGTTGCTTCACCACAAGGTGCCCGGGGTTTCCTGGACCGGGTTTTATTTCCTCCGCGGCGAAGATCTGGTCGTCGAGGCCTACCAGGGCCCGGTGGCGTGCCTCGTGCTCGAGCGTCACATGGGAGTCTGCTGGGCGGGGGTCGACCGCAACGAGACCCTCGTGGTCGAGGACGTCGAGGCGTTTCCCGGCCATATCGCCTGCGACTCACGAAGTCGGTCCGAAGTCGTGGTGCCGGTTCGCGACGCCGGTGGCCGGGTCATCGGCATCCTCGATGTAGACTCCTTCCATCCGGGCCAGTTCACCGAAATCCATCGAGAAGGCTACGAGTCCATCATCCGCCTTCTCGAGGGGAATTGGCAGACTGAACCGACAACGGATCGGCGCCGGGAGAAACGAAGCCGGACGTGATCGACGGTCTGGCCCCTCACGGCGACGGCAGCCATCGCCGCGTTGGCCGCCATCACCGAGAAGCCGTATGGCCGGAGCCGGGGTCTCAAGCTCGCCGCTGCCGCCGTGATCATCAACATCGCGGCTTTCACCTACCCCTCGATCCCGAAGTGTCGCGGTGAGGTCGTTGCCGGACTCGCCCGCATCGACCCCGACGCGAAGGTGGTCATGAGCGCGTCATTCGACCCCTTGCTCCAGCATGTCGAGCATCGCCGAACACATCGTTTCCGAGATTTCGATTCTCGTTTTCGAGGTCGTGACCTGACCTGAGGGTGGTCTCCCGAAAGAGAATACAAATCCCCGGGCCGAATGGCTTGGCAAAGCCCCTTGTGAGAGGTACGATGCCGACGCTGTGCGGGAATTCACAATCTCCCGCCTGGAGGCTTTCATGGCAGGCAATCTCCGTGGCCGTCACTTCCTCAAACTGGTTGATTTCAGTTCCGCAGAGATCCGTGATCTGCTCGAACTCTCGGCGACTCTCAAGGCGAATAAGCGGGCCGGTGTCCGAGGTCGAACTCTCGAAGGCACGAGCATCGCGCTCATCTTCGAGAAGCCATCAACTCGGACACGGTGTGCCTTCACCGTCGCCTGCATCGACGAGGGTGCTCACCCGGAGTATCTCGGCAAGGGCGACATCCAACTCGGCAAAAAGGAGACCGTTGCGGACACAGCGAGGGTCCTTGGGCGGATGTTCGACGGGATCGAATTCCGAGGATTCTCACACGAAACGGTCGAGACCCTGGCAGAGTACGCCGGTGTGCCCGTGTGGAACGGGCTCACCGACACCTGGCACCCGACCCAGATCCTGGCTGATCTTCTGACGGTGAAGGAGGAATTCGGTCACCTTGAGGGCTTGGCGCTTGCCTATGTGGGAGACGGTCGGAACAACATGGCCAATTCCCTCATGGTGGGTTGCGCCAAGGTTGGGATGGATGTTCGGATCGTGGCCCCCCGGTCGCTCCACCCGGAGGCTGCCCTGGTCGACCTCGTGACCGCTATCTGCAATACAACGGGTGGCAAGATCACCGTGACCTCTGATGTCGCCGCCGGCGTTGACGGCGCCCACGCGGTCTACACTGATGTCTGGGCATCCATGGGAGAGGAAGCACTTCTCGCCGAAAGGGCGGCGCTGTTGAAACCTTACAAGGTGACCCCGGAAATGATGGCGGCCACCGGGAGGCGGGAGTCGATCTTCCTGCACTGCCTGCCGGCGTTCCATAACCTCGAAACCGATGTCGCCAAAAAGTTTCCCGATATCCGTGAGGTTTCGGACGAGGTCTTCGAAGGGCCACAATCAAGGGTCTTCGACGAGGCGGAGAATCGTCTTCACACCATCAAGGCCGTTATGGTCGCGACACTCGGTCGCTGAGGTTCACGAGGTTCACAACGATGCGACGAATTCTGATTCTCGGAGCCGGTCGGTCGGCCCCGTATCTCATCCAGCGTCTCCTTGATTCCGCCGCCGTCCACGACTGGCAGGTGACCGTAGCCGATCGTGACCTCGAGTTCGCCGAGGCGAGGATTGCCGGCCATCCCAACGGTCGTGCCATCGCCCTCGATGCTGCGGACGAGCAGCAGATGGCGGCTTGGATCGGCACCGCGGACGTGGTGGTCAATGTCCTTGCTCCAGCCTTTCAGGGGAGGGTGGCGCGGCTCTGCGTCGAGGCCGGGGTCCACATGGTCTCGGTTTCCTATCTCCAGAACGAGACCAGAAATCTGGGCTCATGGGCGCGCGAGCGGGGAGTCCTCCTGCTCGCCGAGATGGGTCTCGATCCGGGCATCGACCACATGATGGCGGCCGAAGCGGTACGAGCCACCGTCGATGCGGGTGGAGTGGTGCGGACCTTCCGTTCGTTCGGCAGCGGCGTGCCGGCACCCGATTCGCTCTCCAATCCGTTGCAGTACCTGGTCACCTGGAACCCATGGAATGTCGCGACATCGGGCGGAGCCGGAGCCCAGTACCTGCAGGATGGCCAAATCCGCATCGTGCCCCAGAGTCGACTCTTCCTCCATACATGGCCGGTGGAGGTCGACGGTGTTGGTCGCCTCGAGGGGTATCCGAACCGCGATTCTCTCTCGTATCTCGAGCATTTCGGTCTCAATGGGGTTCACACCATGGTCCGCGGGACCCTCCGTCACCCGGGCTTCTGCGAGACCTGGTCGAAGGTGGTCAATCTGGGTCTCACCAACGACACCATCCACATCCCGAACCTCGGTGAGAGATCGCCACGCGAGGTGGTGGAGATGTTCCTGCCCATCCCGGTCCCGCCGGAGCGGGTGGAAGCCGCGGCCACCCTTTTCCTCGAGCTCAACCCCACCGGCCGGGAGATGGAGAATCTCCGGTTTCTCGGTCTCTTCGACAACGAGCCGACCGGATGCGCCGGTGACACGGCCGCCGCGATGTTGTCCCATCTGCTCGAGACCCGGTTGGCACCGCTGCCCGAGTCCCGCGATATGGTGATCATCGTCCACGAAATGGAGGTCGAATATCCAGACAGCGACCGGGCATCGGAATGCCAGACCTTCACCATGGTCGAGTATGGCGAGCCGGTGGGGATGTCAGCCATGGCCAAGACCGTCGGGCTGCCCGCTGCCATCGCGGTGGAGATGTTGTTGACGGGTGAGATCGAATTGCGCGGCTGCCTGCTGCCGAGCCACCCGGATATCTGCGATTCGATCCTCGCGCGACTGCGCGCCGAGGGTCTCGAGTTCATGGAGAGAATTGAGCCGCTGTGAGATCGGCGGCATCGTCCGCGAAAGGGGATTAAGCATGAAGAAAGTCGTCGTTTTCGGGGCCGGCCTGGTGGTGCGCGCCCACGTCCGTTATCTGCTCGAGAACGGGTTTGCCGTCACCGTTGCCAGCCGTACGGTTTCCAAGGCCGAGGAGATCGTCGACGGTCACCCGAACGGGTCTCCCATGGCCTTTGATATCACCACCGATCCCGACAAGCTCGCGGCGATCGTCGCGGACCACGACGTTGCGGTGAGCCTCCTTCCATGGCAGTACCACCCACAGGTGGCGCGGGCGTGCCTGGATGAAGGCAAGCACATGGTCACGACCTCCTACGTCAAGGACGAGATGATGGCCCTCGACGCAGAGGCGAAGGAAAAAGGGATCATCCTCCTCAACGAGATTGGCGTCGATCCCGGCATCGACCACATGACCGCCATGAGGGTCATCGACCGTGTCCACGCCGAGGGTGGTCAGATCACGACTTTCCAGTCCTACTGTGGTGGGCTGCCGGCCCCCGAGGCCAACGACAATCCGTACGGTTACAAGTTCTCGTGGAGTCCGCGCGGAGTGCTGCTTGCCGGACTCAACAACGCGCGTTACAAGCGCCACGGCGACGTGGTCGATGTTCCCGGCTGTGAACTCTTTGATCACGTTTGGAAAGCCGATGTCGAGCTCGAGGGGGTTCCGACCGAGCTCGAGGGATATCCCAACCGCGACTCTATGCCCTACCAGGAGGTCTATGGCATCCACCCGCGGGATGTCATGTTCCGCGGCACCCTTCGCAACCCTGGCTGGTGCGGTTCCATGAAGCAGGTTGCCCGACTCGGCTGGCTGGGCACCGACGCCATGGACGGCCTCGAGGGAAAGACCTACGCCGACGTCACCGCTCGTTTGGCCGGAGCCGACGACACTACCGACCTCAAGAACAAGGTGGCGGCACATCTCGGGATCGACGCCGATGGTCCCGAGATCGCCAAGATGGAGTGGCTCGGTCTGCTCGGCTCGGATCCGCTGCCCGGGCCCGATGCTCCGGTGGATATCCTCACCGCGCGGATGCTCGAGGAGATGTCGTACAACGAGGGCGAGCGGGACATGCTGGTGCTTCAGCACACCTTCATGGCCGAGTTCCCCGATCGCAGAGAGTACATCACGTCGACGATGATCGACTTCGGTATTCCGGGTGGTGACTCATCCATGAACCGCACGGTGGGCCTGCCCGCGGCGGTGGGAGTCCGATTCATCCTGGAAGGCCGCTTTACTCAGCCCGGGGTCATTGTTCCCGTGATGCGAGAGTTCTACGAGCCCGCGATCAAAGAGCTCGAACGTCTCGGAATCGAGTTCACCGAAAAGGTCGAGGTCGCCAAAGCGTAGTTCTACTTTTTGTTTTACGACTTTTGACATGGGGCCTATCGGCCCCATTTTCTTGAGTTTAACGACGATTTTCGGAGCCATTGACGGCGTTGCGGTTGAGCTCGTGTTTCATTCAGGAACTATTGTCGCTACAGTGGCATTGTGATCAAAAACGAAGGAGATATCACCATGTATGCTCAAGAGAGAAAGAACCAGTTCGGAATGATTCTCGCGATGATTGTAGTCGCCCTTATCGCGCTGACTGGTGTGGACGCGATTGCACAGGACGACGTCGAGGTCAACTACAAGGCTCGGGCGATCAGCGCGCTGAGCATCGAGCGCGCAGCGGCTGATATCTTCGATGTCCGCGTCGAGCGCTGGTCGACCGACGCCGAGCGGGACGCGCTCGTCAAGATCTTGGAGACCAAGGGTAACCACGCTCTCGCGACAGCCTTGGCGGACCAGACCGAGACCGGATTCGCCAGGTTCGATCCCAGAGGTGGCAGAGGGCCGGGAAGAGACCCCCGCAAATCGACCCTGCGCTACGCCAGAGAGGTCGAGCGAGGCGACACCAAAGAGGTCATTCTGATCACCAACCTCTACATCGGATTCGGTTCCAACGCGCAGGGGGCCGACGGCTCCAAGTTGGCCGAATATCCGCTTTCCTTTGTGCTGCTCAAGTTCCACAAGGACGAGGACGGTGGCTGGCAGAAGGGCGTCGGCAGACTCTTTGTCGGAGCGAAGGTCAGGTTCGACCACCTCGGCAACAAGTTCACCATCGATGAGTTCCCGACCGATCCCGTTTACCTCAAAGGCATCACTATCAAGTAGGCCGTTTCGACGGCCTCAGTCCGGAGATAAACCGACGCGTGCCGGAGACGGTGCGCGTCGGTTTTGACGATGCTCGCGACGCTGGTCGTCACGGTGGCTTTTCTTTGACGTGAGTTGGCGTTGGTTTCCGGTTTCTCGTAGCTGGTGACTCGTTCATCGCACAAGACCCTGGGATTCCTTTAACAAATTACTTAACGTTCCGGGAGGAAAGTCCACCATTTCGTTGCATCGGGGATCGAGCAACGAGCGGCTTTCTCCTGATATCCTCCCGCACCGTGAATGATGCACTCCGCCACCGCGAACTGATGATCTCGGGCTCCATTGACCGGGCGATACTCCATCTTGGAGCGCCGGCGGCGTTGGCGGCTCTGCTCCAGGCAGGATTTCTCGTGGTGGACACGTTCTGGCTCGGAAGGGTCGGCGCCGTGGCCATCGCCGCCGCCTCGACCGCCGGCTTTGTCATGTGGTTGGCTCAGACCTTGGGCGAAGGAGCTGCCAACGGCTCCGGGGCGGTGCTCGCCAACGCGGTGGGCGCCGATGACGAGCCGGGCGCCAGACGATCCGCGGCGGCGGGGCAGGCGATGGCTGTCTGGGGATCGGCGGTTGTGTCCAGCCTCGGTCTGGCGAGCGCGAACGCGGTCTTCGTGTTCATGGGCACCGCCGGCGACGTCAGCACGGCGGGCATCCGGTATCTCTGGGTGATCCTCCTCGGAATGCCCGCCTACTTCATCTTCACCTGGCTGTCGGCCGCCTTCCGTGCCACCGGCGACGCTCGGACCCCGCTCAAGCTCCTGGCCATCGGCGCGGTGGTCAACCTGGTCGTTGATCCCGTGCTCATCTTCGGCCTCGGACCGATTCCCGCGCTCGGCGTCACCGGTGCCGCGCTGGCGACGGTCTGGGCGTGGCTTATTTCGGCCGCCTGGGGATGGGTGCTCCTCGGTCGAATGGGTCTGCGCCCGGCAGTGAAAGACCTGCTGCGGCCCCCGAAGAGGGAAGTGTGGAAGGCCCTCAAGGTCGGAGTCCCACTCGGCTTCGAGGGTGCGTTTTTCTCGGTGATCTATATCTTCCTCACCAAGGTCACCACGGACTTCGGGACACCGGCGGTCGCCGCCCTTGGGGTCGGCCACAAGCTGGAGTTGCTCAACTATTTTGTCTGCGCGGGGATGGGCGCGGCCGCAACCACTCTGGTTGGACAGAATCTGGGCGCCGGCAATTCGTCGAGAGCCGCCCGAGCGACCTGGCGAACGCTCTTTTTGACGTGTCTCCCGGTTGGAGCCGTGACCCTGGTACTGGTGACATTTCCCGGACAGGTGATCGCTGTCTTCAATGCCGATCCCGAGGTCGTCGCTGTGGGGACGACCTATGTCCTGTTAGCCGGTATGAGTCAGCTCTTCATGGCGTTCGAGGTGGTCTGCCTCTCTGCCTTCGCGGGCGCCCAATGGACGGCCGTTCCCGCCGCGGTGGAGATGTGTTTGACCGCCGCGCGGGTGCCCATCGCCATTGTTCTGGTCGGCCTGGGATTTGGCGTTGAAGGGGTGTGGATCGCAATCGCGGGGAGCACCATCATCAAAGGTGCCGTACTCGGGATTCTCTTCTTCAAACGACTCGGCCGGGGATGAGGCGGGGTCTTGTCTCTCGTTGCTTGTCACTCGTGGCAGACGACGAGTCACGAGTGACAAGAAGCGAGAAACAGGCGGCGAGATCGCGTACAATACTGCGGCACCAACGGAGGTACAACCATGATTGACAGAATCCAAGAACTTCTCGGTGACCAGGCGTCACTTCTCGACTATCAGTGCACTGGCATCGCCAAGGACCAGATCCACCTTCCGGGCGCCGATTTCATCGACCGGGTGATGGCGCAGACCGACCGCAACCCGCAGGTCCTGCGTTCGCTCCAGTCACTTTACGACCATGGGCGCGCAGCCGGCACCGGTTATGTCTCGATCCTTCCCGTCGATCAGGGCATCGAGCATTCCGGCGCCGCCTCTTTTGCGCCCAACCCCATCTACTTCGATCCCGAGAACATCGTCAAGCTCGCCATCGAGGGCGGCTGCAACGCCGTTGCTTCGACCCTCGGCGTACTCGGCACCATGTCGCGGAAGTACGCCCACAAGATTCCGTTCATAGTCAAGATCAACCACAACGAGATCCTGACCTACCCCAACTTCTATGATCAGACGCTTTTCGCCTCGGCGGAGCAGGCGTGGAACCTCGGCGCCGCGGGGGTGGGGGCGACCATCTACTATGGTTCGGAGAATTGCCGCCGACAGATCATGGAGATCTCCGATGCCTTCCAGCAGGCGCACGAGCTCGGAATGTTCACGGTGCTGTGGTGTTATCTTCGCAATTCCGCCTTCAAGCACGAGGGCACCGACTACCACGCGTCCGCGGATCTGACCGGCCAGGCCAACCACCTCGGTGTCACCATCGAGGCCGACATCGTCAAGCAGAAGCAGCCGACCAACAACGGCGGCTACACCGCATTGAATTTCGGTAAGACCCACCCGTTGGTCTACGAAAAGTTGGTTCCGGACAACCCCATCGAGCTCACCCGTTGGCAGGTGGCGAACTGCTACATGGGCCGTATCGGCCTCATCAACTCGGGCGGTTCCTCGGGCTCCAACGACCTCGCTCAGGCGGTGACCACCGCGGTCATCAACAAGCGAGCCGGCGGGATGGGGCTCATCTCCGGCCGCAAGGCCTTCCAGAAGCCCATGGCCGAGGGCGTCAAGCTGCTTAACTCCATCCAGGATGTGTTCACCTGCGACGATGTGACCATCGCCTAGCAATTCGTCGAACGAATTGCGGTGGCGCTCGGCTGCACTCGCGCCAATCGGATCGGGCGGCACACAACAGACGAGAATGCGACACGGGGCCGGAAACGGCCCCGTTTTTTCGTAAGTCTAGATTCGTGAGTAAGTTGTGAGTCGCTTGGCTGGTACTGTTCGTTGCCGTTGCCGTTGCCGTTGCCGTTGCCGCTGCCGCTGTTGCCCCGCTAAACTGTTCTCGAAACCGGGAGGGTGCCTTGCGAAAGTCGATGAAGCGCCTGATATTCGTCTTGGCCGCGATGGTGGTGTTGGCAACGGTTGCGCGATTGGGAATCGAAGTCGTTCGCCACTTCAACCAGGACAAGGCGGATGCCTGCTGGGAAAACACTCTGGGAGTCGAGCTCGACTCACTGATCGCAAGCTTTCCTTCCAGGGGAGCCAACGAATCGGCTGTGTTGGCCGAGCAAGCCGGTGCGGCGTTCGGGTTGAATCTCGTTCCAAAGGCTGAAAAGGCGAGGTTCATCGAAATCGGACCTTCCGGCGATCGGATCACCGAGTTGGATCCGATCATCAGGACCTGGGAGATGGAACTGGTGGAGCTCTCGACCGAAGCGACAATTGCCCCGCCAGAAGAGGTTTTGGAAGTCATCCGGGAACGGCGGTCGGAATTGGACCGGTTGATAGGTGAACTGAGGGATGGAGACCTTCCAATTTGGGAACTTGATTTCGCTGAAGGCAAAGGAGATATCGCCAATCTGATCGGGCAAATGCAGCTCAATAGGTGGCTTGCGGCTGCAGCAGCTTCGGATGTCTTGATGGGTGAGCATCAGCATGCGCAGGAGGTGTTGGACGCTGCGTGGCGGTTGCACGAAGACAACCACGTTCGGCCGGACATTTTGAGTCGTTTGGTGGGGATGGCATCCAACAAGGCTGTGTTGGTTCTCCTCCGGTTCGTGAGAGAGCCCTGGCTCGTTTGGGATGAGCGGCTCAAGGCTGCGGATCAGTATCAAGCGTTTCCATCGAGTCTCTATTTGGATCAGGTCTCTCTTCAGAAGAGCATCCTGATTGGTGACGCCTTTGGCAATCCCACGGGGTTTCGTCGTCGGGCGTGGCTGGCGTTTTCGAAGCCCATCATGGGCTTGGCGCTGACATCCGCGTCACGCGCAACGTGTGAGGGCTTTCAGCGCCTCCCCACGGAGAATGTCCGAGCCTTTGATCCGGATGGGTATCACAGTCGGATACTCAATGAGTTTTCGGAGTGGAATCGAGTGTCGAGACCCGCAGTAGGCAACCATTGGGCTGTATGGATTCGCGCGTTGCGGGTGGCCCTGGCGTCGGACCTTACCGTGGATGTCATGCAACTTAACCGGATGCAACCCGAATCATTTGTCCAAGTGCTCGAGAGTCTTCCGAAAACCGTGACATCATCCAGATGGAACGGTGCCCAATGGCGGTGGTCGCAGAGCGAGACCGGCGTTCGGATCACGCTGGTTGGCGACGTTCCCGATCCTGAAGTTCCGGATAGAGTCTCCATTATCTCGGTGGATCACGAAGTGCGTCCAGACCGTTAACGACAGACTATTGGATCCAGCGGGGAATGGCCCCGAAGGCTGCTGTGTGGAGGCCGTGAGTCGCGGCGTATTCGATGCCTTCGAGTGTAGCTACTTCAGAATCTGACCCCGCCACGTCTGCCGCCTTTGACGCGGAGGCTGTGTGTTCTCACAAAAACAAGAAGAGGGCTCACGACTCACGAAAAACCCCCGCCGTGTGGCGGGGGTTGGTATTTTGCGATGAACTGGCGGGAGCGAAGCGATCGCCACCGCAATTCGTCCGACGAATTGCTACATGATCGCGAAGAACGGCGCCCGTTCGCCCGACCTGATCGCAGCGCCCTTGGCCGCAACGGTGGGCAGCGCTCGGTAGGCGAAGTGGATCGCGGTCTGGACCTTGTTGTGGAAGAAGGCGGCCTCTTCGTGACCCTGGAGGAAGGTCTTGTATGCCTTCTTGTCGTCAGTGCCGATGCCCTCTTCCTCGAGGATGGTTGCCAGCTTACCCTTGGCCAGCATGGCCTGGTCGAGCAGCAGGTGGGCGCCGACCACGGTGCCGACCATGTCGAGCAGCATGGGCGCGTTGAGGAGCACCATCTGAATCGCATCCGGGCGTTTGGTGAGTTCCTTGGAGATGGTCTCGATCTGTTTGAGGGCGGCCGCGAGCATCCAGGCCGGCTCCATGAGTTCGGGGTCGGATTTGGCGGTGTTGAAGGTCTTTTCGGCGGCGCCGAGGATCTCGCGAATGGGTTTGCCGCCCTTCATCGGGAGCTTGCGGGCGACGAAGTCCAACGCCTGGATTCCGTTGGTTCCCTCGTAGATGCAGGCGATCTCGGTGTCGCGCATGTACTGTTCGGCCGGGTACTCGCAGGTGTAGCCGTAGCCGCCATGGACCTGCAGGCACCAGTGAGTCACCTGGAGGGCCCACTCGGAGCACCATGCCTTGCAGATGGGTGTCAGAAGCTCGACATAGGATTGGTACTTTTCAGCCTCTTCCCCCTCGCACAGGTGGGCCATGTCAAGGTAGTACGAGGTCTGAAGGAGGATCGCTCTCATGGCCTCGACATAGGCCTTGGAACTGAGCAGCATGCGGCGCACATCGGGGTGCTCTACGATGGGAACCTGCGGAGCATCAGGGTTCCGCATCTCTTTCCAGCTGCGTGACTGGAGCCGCTCGTGGGCGTAAGACAAGGCCTGCTGGTGGGAGGCTCCGGCACAGGCGGCACCCTGGAGGCCAACCTCGATCCGGGCGGCATTCATCATGTGGAACATGAGTTTCATGCCGTGGCCCTCCTCGCCGAGGAGGTAGCCTTCGCAGTTGTCGTTCTGGCCGAAAACGAGGGTGCAGGTAGGAGATCCATGGATCCCCATCTTCTCCTCGATGTTGTTGCAGTAGACGTCGTTGGGCTCACCGAGCGAACCGTCTGGGTTGACCTTGACCTTGGGGACGATGAAGAGCGAGAGTCCCTTGGTTCCCACAGGTGCCTCGGGAGTGCGTGCGAGGACCAGGTGGACGATGTTGTCGGTGAGGTCGTGGTCACCGGCTGTGATGAAGATCTTCTCACCGGTGATCTGATAGCTGCCGTCGTCGTTTTTGGCCGCTTTGGTCTTTGAGGCGCCGACGTCTGAACCGGCCTGAGCCTCGGTGAGGCACATGGTGCCCGCCCACTCGCCCATGAGGACCTTCTCAACCCAGAGCTGTTTCTGCTCGTCGGTGCCGAAGCCATCGATCATGTGACCGACGCCCCGGGTGAGCATGAGGGTCAAGGAAAAGGCAACGTTGGATCCGGAGAAGAACTCGTTCACCGCGGTTCCGAGGACCTCGGGAAGGCCCATCCCGCCAAACTCGGGGTTGGCGAGCAGCCCGATCCAGCCACCCTCGGTGACGGTTTCGTAGGCGGAGTGGAAACTCTCGGGCAGGGTCACCTTGCCATCGGCCCACTGAGCCCCGATTCGGTCACCCTCCTCGTTGCAGGACGCCATCTGTTCCTGCGCAATCTTGAGCGCCTCATCGAGGACCATTTCGACGTTCTCCAGATCCCAATCGGCAAACTTCTCCGCTTCGAGGAGTTTTGCGGTCGGCAGCCACTCGAAGAGTTGGAACTTGATGTCACGAAGATCGACTTTGTAGTCCATGAAAGACCTCCTTGGGCAACGTGAGGGCGTCCACAATGGGGTTGTGGACGGAGTCACTGGTCAAATGAATGAGCACTCATTCATTCTCTCCGAAGCGCGGCATGAAATCAAGAGAAATGTGCCGAGATGCGGCAATTCTTGACGGCCGTGGCCAATACTCCGCCGCGGCGGTCGAGAATTGCTGCTGAAGAATGGCTGAATCGGACCCCAGGGGTCCGGGCAGTTGAGGAGTATTGCGGCGTTGGTTGCGTGATCAGTCTTCTTGTCGGTCGATGGCGGTTCGGACCGCGCGCAGGAGAGTCCTCTGGTTGAACGGTTTCTGGAGGAAATCGGCCTTGAAACCGAGCTGGTCAATGGATCCCATATGGTCGTCGGTGTAACCCGACGCGAAAATGACGGGAGTCACGTACCCGCGCTCGATGAGTCTTCGGGCAAACTCCGGGCCACCCATATGGGGCATGACGACATCTGAGAGAACGAGTGAGATCTCTGGCCCGCTCTCGGCGAAGACTTCGAGTGCCTCGAGGCCGCTGAGGCTTGTTAACACGGTGTAGCCACCGTCGTTCAGCATCGTTTTGACCACGGCCGCGACGGCCTCGTCGTCCTCCACCACGAGGATGGTCTCGTCGCCGTTGCACTCCAGTTCCGGCTCGACGACCGTGTCGGCCGCTGGTGAGTCCACGGTCGGGAACCAGATCTCCACTACGGTTCCCGCCCCCCGTTCGCTGCGGATGATCACGTGTCCGCCGTTCTGTTGCACGATGCCGTACACCATGGAGAGTCCGAGCCCCGATCCTTCTCCCATGGGTTTGGTTGTGAAGAACGGTTCGAAGGCCCGATCCCTGATTCCGTCTTCCATTCCAACCCCGGTGTCGGATACCGTGAGTCGGGCGTACCGGCCGCGAGCCAGATCAAGGCCGTCGACGGTCGCAGGCCCATCGATGTCGTGAATCGAGACCTCGAGATCCAGATTGCCGCCGTCGGGCATCGCATCACGGGCGTTGGTGGCCAGATTGATGATGGTCTGCTCGATGAGACCGGGATCTGCTTTGAACATCACCGGCATTGCCGCCGGACGGGTGTTGATCCGAATATTCTCACCGATCAGCCGGCGAAGAAGATCGTGAGTCCTGATGGTGATCTGATTGAGGTCGAGGATCGCCGGTTGCAGGACCTGTTTCCGGCCCGAGGCGAGCAACTGTGCGGTGAGTTCGGCCGCGCGTTGGCCGGCCCAACTGATCTGCCGAAGTGCGTCCGCCATCTCTTCGTCACCGCCGAGGGACGATAGAAGCCGTTCGGTGTTGCCGTTGATGATCATCAGCAGGTTGTTAAAGTCATGGGCGATGCCGCCGGCGAGATTGCCCATTGCTTCCATCTTCTGTGATTGCCGGAGCTGTGACTCGAGTTGTTTGCGTTGGGTGATATCGCGGATAACGGCATGGATCCTGACCCGCTCGGCACCGGGCAGGGGCGTCAGGAGCACCTCGGCCGCGAAGACCTCGCCGGTGAAGCGCTGGTGGTCCCACTCGAACCGGTGACTTCCCTGTTCGATAGCCCTCCGGATCATCTCGTTGGCCTTTTCGAAGCTGTTGCGACCGTCAGACTGAACAGCTGGTGAAAGCGCAGACGGGTGGGTCTCCAGAATCTGTTGCCTGTCCTCACAACGAAGCATGTCGACAGCAGCCTGGTTGCATTCGCCAACGGTGTCACCGTCGAGAACCAGAATCGCATCGGCTGAGTTCTCGAAGAGGGAACGGTAGTGGCCTTCGTCGCCCAGGGCTATGATCACTCCCCGCTGTGCCAGTTCGGCCTTCAATTCCTCCACCCGGTCCCGCGCAGCGGCGAACTCGCAAACCAAAGTGTCATCACCTCGGTCACCGGTCATCGACAGAAACCCTCCAGTGCCGGAACTCTAGCTGATCACCTCAACGGAGGTGATTACCGCAATCATGGCCGGGGAATCCATGCCCCACTCATCTCACCAGCCGTGTCGACCCCTAGGTTAGAAAGTGCAGCTCGACACGGCTACTCATCACCCTCGCCCGAAACCCGATGAGAAGCGCAGGCGAACCCCAACTGTATCAGTTGATGAATCCGGCCACAAAAAAACCGGCCCTGAGGCCGGTTTATCGGATTTGAAGTGGCCGCTGGTCCTAACGCCGTGGGCCTCGGCCGCCGCCGCCGCGGTTGTCGCGCCCGCCGCCGCCACTGGGGCGTCCGCCGCGGAGCGGGTCACGCTCGGGGACGTCCTCGCCACGGGCGCGGGCTTCGTCCTCAAGGATGACGCGGTGCGATAGTTTGATGCGGTCGTTGCCGTCGATGTCGATGATCCGCACCTTAATGGTGTCGCCCTCGTTGAGGACGTCGCGGATATCGGGGATCCTCGTCATCGAAGTCTCCGAGATGTGCAGCAGTCCGTCCTGGCCGGGGAGGATCTCAACAAAGGCGCCGTAGGGCTCGATCCGTTTGGCAACGCCCTCGAACTCCTCGCCGATCTCAGGGACCTTGGTCAGGCCCTTGATCATCTCGATGGCCTTCTCCGCCGCCGCCTCATCGCTCGAAGCGATCTGGACGGTGCCGTCGTCCTCGACATTGATCTGTGCCCCGGTCTTTTCGACGATGGAGCGGATCATCTTGCCGCCGGGGCCGATGACGTTGCGGATCTGTTCCACATCGATTTTGATCGAGTAGATCCTCGGTGCGTAGCGCGAGACCTCTTCACGGCCCTCGGTGATGGCCGCAGCCATCTTCTCGAGCAGGAAGAGCCGGCCGCGACGGGCCTGCTCCATGGCCTGCTCCATGACTTCTCGGCTCAAGCCTGTGACCTTGATATCCATCTGGAGGGCGGTGATGCCCTCGGTGGTACCGGTGACCTTGAAGTCCATGTCGCCATAGTGGTCTTCCTGACCGGCGATGTCGGTGAGTACCGCATGACGCTCGCCATCGGAGACAAGACCCATGGCAACACCGGCGACGGCGTGCTTCAGGGGGACGCCCGCATCCATCATCGACAAGGAGCCACCGCAGACCGACGCCATCGACGACGAGCCGTTGGACTCGAGAATATCGGACACCACACGAATGGTGTATGGAAATGTCTCCTTGTCCGGGATCATCTGGACCAGCGCGCGCCGGGCGAGGGCACCGTGGCCGATTTCCCGCCGGCCGGGCCCACGCAGGAAACGCGCTTCACCCACCGAGAACGGGGGGAAGTTGTAGTGCAGCATGAAGGAATTCCGCGAGTCACCCTCGAAGGCCTCGACGATCTGCGAATCCCGTTCGGTGCCCAGCGTACAGACCACGATGGCCTGGGTCTCGCCGCGGGTGAAGAGCGCAGAACCGTGAGTGCGGGGCAGGACTCCGACCTCGCAGCTGACCGGTCTGATCTCGTCGAAGGCGCGGCCATCTAGGCGCTTGCCTTCGTCGAGGATGGTGGCGCGGGTAATGTCCTTGACCATGGAGCCGAAGACGCTCTTGGTCCAGCCGTACTCATCGCTGTCGGAATCGGTGATCTCGTCGAGCGCCTTTGAGCGGACGGCCTTGATGGCGTCCTTCTGCTCGAACTTGCCGAGGGTCTTCATGGCCTCTCGGAGCTCGTCGCTCCACTTGGAACGAAGGACGTTTTCGAAGTCGTCGGTCCAGCCTTTTGCCGGAGCCTCGAAGGGCTCCTTGACAACGCCGCGCTCGGCAACGATTTCGCGTTGGAGGGCGATGAGCCTCTTGATCTGCTCATGGGCGAGATCGAGGGCATCGAGGATGACCGCTTCGGGCAGCACCGTGGCGCCGCACTCGACCATTGCGATGGCATCTTCGGTGCCCGCGACCACGAGATCCAGCTCACTCTCTTCGAGCTCTGCAAAGGTCGGGAAGAGGACGAACTCACCATCGATCCGGCCGACGCGCACCCCCGCCAGGGGTGTATCGAACGGGATGTTCTTTGCCATCATCAACGCCATGGAAGCGCCGGTGATGCCGAGAACATCTGATGAGTGCTGGGGATCGGCCGACATCACCCAGGAGATGACCTGAGTCTCTCGACGCCAGCCATCGGGAAAGAGCGGGCGAAGACCGCGGTCGATGACTCTGCAGGTCAGAATCTCGCGCTCGGTTGGGCGCCCTTCGCGTTTGAAGAATCCGCCGGGGATCCGACCGCCGGCATAGGCGTTCTCACGGTAGTCAACCGTCAAGGGCATGAAGTCGAAGCCCTTTCGGGGCTCGTCTTCGGCACACGCGGTCACCAGAACCATGGTGTCGCCGAGGCTGACCACGACGGAACCGTCAGCCTGTTTCGCAATCTTGCCGAGCTCGAACACGAGCTCTTTTCCGCCGATATCGACGGATTTCGTAGTGACGTTCATTGGGGTTTCCTATCTCAGCCGCGCAGGCCCAGGCGCTCCACGAGCTGTCTGTATCGGGTGATGTCCTTGCCCTTCAGGTACTCGAGAAGCCGACGGCGACGGCCGACGAGCTTGAGCAAGCCCCTCCTGGAGTGGAAGTCCTTTTTGAAGGACTTGAAGTGCTCAGTGAGGAACTGGATCCGGCGGGTCAACAGTGCGACCTGCACTTCCGGCGAACCGGTGTCGTTGGGATGGGTCCGGAACTCATCGATGATGGTTGGTTTCTGGGCGTCGAAGTGACTCATTGCATATCTCCACTATCCTCCGGTGGCAAGGAGGCTCAGGTACGGTAGCAGGAAGTTCTTTCTCTGGCAATTATTGTGTGTCTCGATTCGGTTGTCACCAGCGAAATTTCAGCGCCGGCGGCCATGCGGGGCGTCGTCGGCGAACACCATCGCCGGTTGAATGTTCAGGGTTCTTCCTCGAGCCAGCACCGCTTTGACGGAACCGATTCCGATCAGAGCCTCGGTCGGCCCGCGGATGGCCACATGATCATCGATCTCGACCGTGTCGGAACCGGGTCGGAAGACTACAATCTCCTGGCCGTGGGTAAATTGCTCCGCAGCCGCGGCGTTCACCGTCAGATCGGTAAAAGGCAGTAGCGCCTTGTCCAGGGGAATCCACGCCGGGGAATCGAGGATCTCCATCGGGTCCTTGGCGGTTTCCAGCGCCCTTTGAGGTATGGCGTTCTCAAGGTTGTACGGGCCGATGGCGAGCCGGCTGAGATGGTGAAGATAGCCGCCGCACTCGAGCAGGCCGCCGATGTCATGAGCGAGGGATCGGACATAGAAGCCGGTGGATGTCTCGACCGTCAGATCGATCTCGGTTTCAACATCCGACCGGAGGGTGAGTCCATGGACAGTCACCGACTTGGGTTCGATCTCCACAGTCTGGCCGCTCCGTGCGAGCTCGTAGAGTCTCTTTCCGTCGACCTTCTTCGCCGAATACGGCGGCGGAACCTGGTCGAAGGTGCCGGAGAACCGCTGTTCCAGACCGGACAGGAGCTCGCTGTCGATGCCGGGAACGGGTCCGCGGGGTTCGATCTCCTCGCCCTCGCGGTCGTAGGTGGTGGTGGCGTAGCCGAGACGCACGATGCCGTGGTAGGTCTTGGGCCAACCGAGCAAGTACTGCTGAAGTCGAGTGGCGTGACCAATGCAGAGAAGCAGCAGGCCTTCTGCCATCGGATCGAGGGTCCCGGTGTGGCCGATGCGGCGTTCCTTGAGAGCTCGGCGCGCCTTGTCGACCACATCGTGAGAAGTCGGGCCGCACTCCTTGATCACCGGTAGCAGGCCCGAAAATCGGGGCGGACGCCGTCGGCTCATCACTGACCTCCGAGGATCTCGGTGAGGCTGGCTTCAAGACTGGCTCTGGCCGTCTCGAGATCGGTTTCAAAGGTGCAACCCGCCGCGTTGGTGTGGCCGCCGCCGCCGAATTTGGCCGCGACGCTCTGAACATCGACTCCTCCGCGCGAACGGAGACTCACCTTGACCAGCTCCGGCTCCCACTGTTTGCAGAAGATCACCGCCTCGACACCGGCGACGGCGCGGGGGATGTTGATGATCTCGTCGGTGTCGGTGCTGTCGGCATCGGCCCGCGCGAATGCCGCTTCGTCGACGGCGAGGCTGGCGAGCCGGCCGTCACAGAGGAAACGGAGCGTCTTGAGTGCTTCGCCGAGGAGTCTAACTGAGGCTTCGGATCGTCCGTCGTGCACCCACTCGGAAATGGTCGGTGGGTCAGCGCCGCGCTCGACCATCTCGGCCGCCGCGCGGAACGCGCGTGGTCGTGCATTGGAGTATCTGAAGTCGCCGGTATCGGTGGTGAGGGCAACATAGGTGTTGATCGCGGCGTCAACCGACGGTTTCACACCGGCGGTTTTGAACATGGACCAGACCATCTGGCCGACGGCGGGGGCTTCATCGTCGAGATAGTTGACTTCGCCATAGGCCGGGTTGCCCTTGTGGTGGTCGATATTGAGGATCGGCAGCCGGTCGAGTCCGTCGAAACCGGCCCGCTCGAGTTCGGGACACTCCACCGTGACGACGAGATCAAAGCCATCCGGAAAATCCGCAGGCAAGGAGTCGGCCACCACCACCGCCTCGACGCCGGGCAACTCGGTCAGACTGACCGGCGCAGGGTCGCGGTTGACGATCACCGTCTCGATCCCGAATGCCTTGGCGAGCTCGGCGAGGGCGAGTTCGGAGCCGATGGCATCTCCGTCGGGGTTGCGGTGGCTTGTCAAGAGCACGCGGCGGGCGCTTCGAAGTCGGTCGACGGCAAGCGCGGGGTTGTTGCCGGTGGGGGTCACTGGGGTTCTCCCTCATCGGTTTCACCGGGTGCGTCCGAGGGCATGACACCTTGATCGTGAAGCTCCTGGAAGACTCGCTCCATGTGGTCGCCATACTCGTAGCTGGTGTCGCGGAGGAATTCCAACGACGGGACCGCTCGAAGCCGCATTCGGCGACTGAGTTCGCGCCGCAGAAACGGGCTGGCCGCCGCGAAACCGTCTGCCGCCTGACGTTCCCGCTCGTCGTCGCCGATCACCGAGAAATAGATTCGACCGTGCGAGCGGTCGGCCGAAAGACGAACGACGGAGACCGTCACGCCGGCGAGTCGCGGATCCTTGACTCCGTTTTGGAGCAGCTCCGTAAGCACGACACGAATCTCACCCTCGAGACGGGCGTTCCGGCTGAAACTCTGCTGATTCAAATCTTCCTCGTCCTTCCGTCCGGTCGGGCCGAAGCCTCAGACCTGGTGCACCTCGACATCCCAGTCGAGGATATAGCCGGTCCAGTTTCGCTCGATGGTGTCCGCGACTCGTTGCAGTCGCGCCTCCACATCCACCACATCGGTCGATACCGCACAGATGGCAAAGTCAGCCCGTTGATGGAGGTCCTGGTGGTCGGTCTCCAGAACCATCACCTGGTGGCGGCTGCGGAGTCGCTCCACCAACGAACGTGTTTGGCTTCGTTTGGCCTTGAGGCTTCGAGCCTCCGGGATATGGAGGCCGAGCCGCGCGACACCGACGTAGATGTTCCTCATGCTCATGGTTGTTCTTTGCGGGCTGAAAGGGCCGCGTTCGCCCGCCGCTTCTTTTTCCTATGACGGCAGGTCGACCCCGTGACCGCGGTGTGTTACAGCTCGGGAGTGACCTCCACCATCTTGAATGCCTCGATGACATCGCCTTCCTTGATGTCGTTGAAACGGGCCAGGCCGATACCGCACTCGAACCCTTGCCGGACTTCACTGGCGTCGTCTTTGAATCGCCGAAGCGAGGCCAACTCGCCGTCGTAGACAACCACGTTGTCGCGCAGGAGGCGAGCCTTGGCGGTGCGGGAGATGACTCCCTCCGTGACCATGCAACCGGCGATGGCACCGAGCTTGGGCACCTTGAAAACCTCGCGAACCTCGGCCTGGCCGAGTTCCTCTTCTTTGTAGATGGGATCGAGGAGACCGACCATCGCCTTTCTGACGTCGTCTACAAGATCGTAGATGACGGTGTAGAGACGGAGGTCCACCTTCTCGGATTCTGCGAGATCGCGGGCGGTCCGTTCGGGCCGCACGGCAAAGCCGATGATGATGGCGTTGGATGCGGAGGCAAGCATGACATCGTTGGTCGTGATGGCCCCGACTGATCCGTGCAACACGTTGATCGCCACCTTCTCGGTGGTGAGGGTGTTGAGGGTTTCGCGGAGGACCTCCACCGAACCCTGGACATCGGCTTTGATGACGACGTTGAGTTCCTTGACCTCTGATTCCGCAATGGAGTCGAAGAGATTCTCCAGCGAAACCTTGCGGTTGGACCTGAGCCCTTCTTCTTTTTCGCGTTGCCGACGGTAGCTGGAGACCTCGAGAGCCTTGGCTTCGTCGTTGGTTCCCTGGAGGACATCGCCCGCCGCGGGGACATCGTCGAAGCCCATGATCTCGACGGGCATGGACGGCCCGGCTTCGGTGATCCGCTTTCCGGTGTCGTCGGCGAGAGCGCGGACGCGGCCCCATGTCGATCCGCAGAAGAAATAGTCACCGACGCCCAGGGTGCCCTGTTTCATGAGGACGGTTGCGACGATGCCCCGGCCCTTCTCCTTCTGGGCTTCGAGAACGACGCCACGCGCCGGGCCTTCTGTGGCGGCCGTGAGTTCCTTCATCTCGGCCACGAGGAGAATCATGTCGAGCACATCCGAGATGCCCTGCCCGGTCTTGGCCGAAACCATGACCTGTGGCACGTCTCCGCCCCACGACTCCACCAGAACCTCCTGCTCGGCGAGTTGCTGGAGAACGCGGTCCGGGTTGGCATTGGCTTTGTCGATCTTGTTGACCGCCACGATGAGCGGCACATTGCCGGCCCGGGCGTGGTTGATGGCTTCTTTGGTCTGCGGCATGACGCCGTCGTCGGCCGCGACGACCAGAACCACGAGATCGGTGACCTGGGCGCCTCGCGCGCGCATCTGAGTAAAAGCCGCGTGGCCGGGGGTGTCGATAAAGACAACCGTCCTGCCGTCTGCTGACTCAACCCGCGAAGCACCGATGTGCTGGGTGATCCCGCCCGCTTCTCCCTCGGCGACGCGAGTCGTCCTGATGGCGTCGAGAAGCGAGGTCTTTCCGTGATCGACATGACCCATGACCGTGACGACAGGCGGGCGGAATATCTGCGGCCCGACTTCCTCCTCGGACTCCTCACGCTCGTAGTCGATGAGTTCCTCGGCGGACGCCACCATGGCGTCGATCTCGAGATCGGCGCAGATTTCCTCGGCCAGTTCGTGGGGAAGGGCCTGGTTGGTCGTGACCATCACGCCCTTCCGGATCAACAGGCCGAGAAGGTCCTTGGCGGTGATATTGAGCTTTTCGGCAAGCTCGCGCGCCGTGACCATCTCCGACAGGAGAATGGGGCCTTCGGGTTTTTGACCGTCCTTGAACTGGAGGGTGCGGGTTGGTGACGGCGGCGCCGGACGACGCTCGTTGTCGCGCGGCTGACGTCGGCGGCCCTTTTTGTTCGATCTTCCCCCAGCTTGACGAGGAGCCGGTCGGGTCGATGGAGCTCCACCTTCCTGCTGGCCCTTGAGCTTCTGCTCCTCGAACTTGGTCAGGAGTTCGCGGATTTCCTGGGCGTCGGCCGCGGATTTGGCCTTGCGACCGCCGCCTCGTTTTTCAGCCTTGCGCGCGATTTCGGCCGCCTTCTGCGCCTGGAGCCGTTGGCGGATTTCGTCGGGCGACAACTCACGCAGAGTCTTCTCGAGGGGAGTCTTGGCGCGTCCCGGGCGGACCCGTTTGGGCGCCTCTTCATCCTTTTCGGTTCGACCGGCGATAATCTCCTCCTCGGTGATCTGAACATCGGGAGTCGACTTTTCGTCGATCTTTTCGGTTGCCCCGGCTGCGGCTTCGACCGGATCCGGCGTTTTTTCGCCTGTGGCCGTGGTCGGTTCCACGGCAGCTTCTTCGTCCTCGACCGGAACCGCGGCGGCGTCGATCTCTACGGCCTCGTCGGCTACGGCCGCCTCGATGTTTTCGGCCTCGGCTGATTCGGTGGCGTCGCCGGTCTCGCTTGGCTCCTCTGCCTCGCCCTCTTCGGCTGCGGCGACCTCTTCGACTGCGGCGACCTCGATTTCGTCCTCATCGACGGTCTCGATCACAGTCTCGCCATCGTCAACGATCGCGGCCTCGACCGTGGCTTCGTTAGCCTCGTCGAGGGATTTCTCGGAGTCCTTTGCGGTTCGGACCTCGAGAATCTCCTTGTCGGTCTTGACGACCTGGCGACGGCGCCGTTTGACCATGCGATCGCGCGCCGTGGAGGTGGCGATGTCCTCTTCAGCGTTCTCTGCCCGAACGATGACCTCGCGGGGACGGCGCTGCAGAGTCTCGCCGGTGATGATTGAGCGCACGGTCGAAAGATCGAGGGTGTCTTCCTCGCTCGCAACGCTGACGCCGATGGATCGAAGCTTGAAGATCAGCTCCTTCGCCGTGATGCCCATGGTATGGGCCAGGTCTACGACCCGAAGTTGGTCCATCGTTACTCCTCCGCGCCGAGCGAATCGGCGATCTCGGCGAGGGCCTCATCCAAGGTGGCCTGTGCCATTTCCAGCATCCTCTGCGCAGTCACCGGGCCGATGCCGGGGATCGACGACAGCTCGTCTGGAGTCTTTGCCAGGATGTCCTGGATCGTGTGAATACTGTGGCCTTCCAGCCGCTCTCTCAGGCGATCGGTGAGGCCTTCCAGCTCTTCGATCGGGATGATCTCGTCATAGGCGACGCTCGGAGCCGTTGCTTCGACTTCCGGAAGCTCGCCCTCGTCGGACACCCCCTCCATCTCGCGGAGCATGGAGGCGAGAGCCGAAGCGAGTTCGTCCTTGACTGCCTCTTCGGATTTGATTTCAATCCGACAATCGAGCAGCCGTGAGGCTAGACGGACGTTCTGGCCGCGCTTGCCGATGGCGAGCGACAGCTGTTCGGTGCCGACAATGACATCGAGGACGGTTTCGCGGTCCTCGTGCGTCATGGCCTCGCCGTCCTCGTTGAGAACGAAATCGCCGTTTTCGTCGCGAACCTTGATCACGATCGGTTCTTCGCGAACCGCGACGCGGTTGATCTTCGCCGGTGCAAGGGCATTCTGGGCGAAACTCACAACATCCGAATTCCAGGGAATGATGTCGATCTTCTCGCCCTTGAGCTCGCGGGTGATGGCCTGGACACGGGCGCCCTTGAGTCCGACGCAGGCCCCGACCGGATCGACATCTCGATCCTTGGAAAAGACCGCCACTTTGGCGCGTTCTCCCGGCTCTCGAACGCAGAGTTTGATCACGACGGTGCCGTCGTAGATCTCCGGAACTTCCATCTCGAGGAGCTTTTCGAGAAGCATGGAATCGGTTCGCGACATCACGACCTGGGGTCGGCTGGCGTCCATGGTGACCTCGACCACAACGGCGCGGATGCGGTCACCCTGGGTGTAGCGCTCATGCCGAACCTGGTGATTACGCGGGATGACTCCCTCGGTGTCGCCGAGTTCGACGATGATGGCTCCGCGGTCGATCCGTTTGACGATGCCGTTGATCATCTCGCCGACCCGCTCAGAGTAGTTGCGATGGACGACCGCACGTTCAGCCTCGCGGACGCGTTGGAAGAGAACCTGTCGTGCCGACTGGGCCGCAATGCGACCGAGCGACGAGTTGTCGAGGGTCTCAAGCTTGATGATGCCGCCGACCTCAATATTGGGATCGAGTTCCCGGCCTTCCTCGAGGGTCAACTCGACCTCGGGGTCCTCGACTTCATCGACCACCATCCGGATCCGCCACGACTCGACCTCGCCGGTCTCGGGATCGATCTCGGTGTGGACGCCGCGGTCTTTGTATTGCTTGCGAGCTGCCGAAGAGATCGCCTCTGCGATGGCATCGATGAGTTTCGCGGGATCGATATCCCGTTCCGCTGCGAGTTGTCCTACGAGGGTATTGATGTCCAGCTTCATTGCCGGTTTTTCCCTTCCTTCATGATCGCGTCCCAATCGACTTCGATCCGAGTTTCGGAAACCTGGTCGAAGGGGAGGGCCAACGATCCTCGATCGTCGTCTTCGATCTGAACCATCCCGTCGTCGAACCCGAGCAGCTCTCCGGTGACGACCCTGTGTTCGCGATAGCTCGGCTCCATCTTGATCGTGATCCGCTGGCCGGAGAACCGTATGTAGTCATCAGAGGTATAGAGCTTCCGATCGAGCCCGGGCGAGCTCACCTCGAGGGTGTAGGCATGACCGATGGAGTCCTCAACATCAAGCAGCGCAGAGGACTGTCGCGAGATCGAGGAACACTGATCCAGAACGACGCCGTCGGGGCCATCGACAATCAGACGAAGCACCGCCTTCGGCCCGTGCCCAACCACTTCAGTGGCAAGCAATTCGAGCCCCTCATCCACCGCGATGGCGGCGATTTGATCGACGGTTTGCTGGTCCAATTTCAACGACGAAACCTCTCTTTGCTGCAAAAAAAAGGTGGGCCCATGGCCCACTTTCCAATCGAAAGCAGCGGCGTAGTTCTACCATAGAAACCTGTGGAAGGCAAGATGCATTCCTGTGCTCCAGAGTCGCCTTCTCCGGGGTACAATTGCTGAATATGTGGATCTTACGGGAGATCAGTCAGCGCGGAGGAGCGGTCAGTTTTCGGCAATTCATGGAGCTCGCCCTGTACCACTCGGAGCACGGTTATTACGCCTCGGGAAGAATGCCTTGGGGCCGGGCCGGCGATTATCTGACCGCGCCCACCGCTTCGGGTTGGTACGGCGCGACCGTGGCGGGGTTGTTGCGCGAGATCTCGATTCGAATCGGAGACAGGTGCCGTCTGGTGGATGTTGCAGCCGGCGATGGTAGCTTTCTGGCCTCGGTGCTCACTGCGCTTGGCGGCGACGCGGTCGAGGTGCTCGCGGGAGTGACCGCCGTGGAACGATCTGCCACTCTGCGGAATCGGGTCGAGGACCGGCTCAATGGTGGGCCTGTGGAGGGGCGGGTCTTCGATCGGCTCCCAGACCACGGCGACGATCCGGTTGTGGTTCACGCATCTGAACTTTACGACGCCATGCCGGTGCATCTGGTCGAGCAGACCGCAGGAGGATTGTTCGAGTTGACGGTGATGGGTACCGACACCGGACTCGAGTGGGGGCGAAGGAAGGCGGGCGCGGACCTCGAAGCGTATTTCCTTCACCACGGCGTCGAACTCGAGGAGGGTCAGCATGCAGAGATCAACCCGACTGCCGGGCCGGCTCACCGTGAGCTGCTCGAATCCTGCCGGGACGGAGTCGCCCTGATCCTCGATTACGGCTACGAGGCCGGACGTCTCTATGATCCCCGCGGTAGAAGGCATGGATCACTGGTGAGTTACCGGGCGCACGAGGTTGGTCGAGAACTATTGGACTCGCCGGGCGAGCGGGATCTCACGGCCCACGTCAACTGGGATGATCTCCGGCAGGCCGGGACGAGCTGTGGATGGGCTGAGATCGGGTTGATGCCCCTTGCGGAGTTTCTCGTTCGCGCCGGGATCGCGGAGCGGGTCGATGAGGCAGGATTCGGGATCGAGGCGGATCTCGATGCGGCGACCGTGACCGCGCGGCAGGAGATCAAGCGCCTCCTCGATCCCGAAGGCATGGGCTCGGATCTGAAGATGCTCATCCAAGGTCGGGGTCGTCTCGGCGACGTTGTTGCCGAGATTCTGAACCGGCCGGTGTGATTGTTCGGAAATCTTCCACGTTCGAATTTGAAACACAAAGGACACTAAGACCCACAAAGAAACCACAGAGTCGGTTTTTGACCCATCGCAGTGTCCGATGGGC
>CBESWV010000011.1:0-34449 GCA_965533305.1 uncultured bacterium
ATCGACTCCGATGACCGTGGAATCTGCCGTCGTCATGTGATGAGTATGCCACCAATCGAGTTCTCAATTCTTAGTTTTGAGTTCTTAGTTTTCATCGCACGGTTTCTTCCTGTGAGATGGGTGCGATGGGCGATGCCACTAATAACTAAAAACCAAAAACTGAGAGCTGATGCACTGCTCCGACCAGTGCATCCACATCGTCGGCGGTGTTGAAAGGCCCGATCCCGGCGCGCAGCGTGCCATCGGGAAAGGAGCCGAGCCGGCGGTGCGCGGCCGGGGCGCAGTGCAACCCGGCGCGGAGCATGATCCCGTGTTCGCGGTCGAGGCGGTCGGCGAGTTCGCCATTGTCGGCGCCGTCGATGGTGAAGCTGAGAATTCCGGTGTGAGACGAATCGTCGTGCCGGCCCTGGAGGCTCACCCTCGAGATCTCGCGGAGGCCGTCGGCGAGCCGACGCGTGAGGTGCTGCTCGTGCTCGGCCACGGCCGCGATCCCGCGGTCGGTCAACCAACGACAGGCGGCGCCGAGGCCGGCGATGCCCGAGCCGTTCGGAGTCCCCGCTTCGAGGCTGTCGGGAAGGTGGTCCGGCATTTCTTCACTCTCGGACCTCGAACCCGTCCCGCCACGAATCAGCGGCTCGACTTCGAAGTTCTCGTCGAGCAAAAGGAGCCCTACTCCCGACGGCCCGAGCAGTCCTTTGTGACCGGAACAGACATAGGCGGCGGCCCCGAGGTGAGAAAAATCGACGGGCAGACTCCCGGCGGTCTGGGCGCCGTCGACCAGGACCGGCGTCGGCGCCACAGCGCGAGCTATCTCGGCCACCGGTAAGACCGCGCCGGTGACGTTGGAGGCGTGAGTCAGGACGACAAGGGCGGTGGGCGCTTCTTCGACCCGAGCCTTGAAGTCCTCGGCGGCGGGCAGGCCATCCGGGCCCTCGCCCGGTACGACCACGATCTCGATGCCTCGAGACGCTTCAAGCTGGCGCAACGGCCGCATGACCGCGTTGTGCTCGAGCGCCGAGGTGACGACCCGATCGCCAGGATCGAGCCGGGACAGCAGCACCGTGTTGAGCCAGAATGTCGCACCGGGTCCCAAAAGCGTCCGCTCGGGAGGAGCCCCGAGCAGGGAAGCGACATCTTCGCGGGCGGCTTCGATGGCACGGGACGCCGCCACCGTCAGCCGGTGACCACCGCGGCCGGGGTTGCCGGCTTCATGCTCGAGAAAATGGGCCACGGCCTCGACCACTCCCGGCGCTTTTGGCCACGATGTCGCACCGTGGTCGAGGTAGATCACGGTCTGATCACGCGCCCGGCGGATGCGAGGCGACCCGCGATCTCGAGCATGTCGGTCACCCTTCCCACCGCCAGTTTGTCGCCGAGTTCGAAATAGTTGAGGCAGGTGCCGCAGGCGATGACTTCGATCCCCGACGCTTCGAGAGCCCGAATATCGTCGAGCAGCAGCGAGCCCTCGCAGCACAACTCGACACCGGAGTTGTAGAAAATCATCGCGTCGGGTGGGTCTTCAAGATCGGCCTGTGTCTTGACGAAGGAGCGCATCAGGAGAGCTCCGAGTTCGTCGTCACCCGAGCCCATGGTCGAGGCGGAGATCTGCACCACCGTCGGGCCGGCGGCCATCGGGGAATCGCTGGTGAGAAGATCCTCCCCGCCGGAGGGAGCTTCGCTCAGTCCGTCGCCCGCGTGGAAGGTCACATGGAAGGTGCCGTCGTCATTGGTTTCAACCTCGGTTTCGATCTTGCGCGAGGCGGCGAAACGAGTGACGTTTGACCGACACAGGTCATCCGCCACCCAGAATTGGATCTCTCGTTCGCCCTCCTCGAGCAGCCCGCGGAGCTTGAGCACCGGGCCCGGGCAGGCGAGATTTCGGACGTCGTACTCCTTCATAGCGGTCCTCCGAGTCCGGAATTGTATCCGGTTTCAATTTGTCCTACGAATCAGATCGAGACGCGGTACCATGGAAGATAGCCCACAATCCGACGGAGGTGATCATGCTTGGAAGAGGTGTTTTGAGTCGTCTGCATACTCTGACACAACAGGAGACGTTCACTCTCACCTTGTATCTGGATATCGATCAGAACAAGCCGGCAAACCGGAAGAGAGGATTTGTCGTGCAGGCCGAGGCCCTGCTCAAGGATCTCAAGGCGACGCATGGTCCCGACCGGCAGTTGGCTGTCGCCAGCCGCCGGGCCCTCGATCTGGTGAAGAAGCTCCGCCCCAAAGGACGCGCCGCCGTGGTGGTGGTGAACACACCGACCAAGCTCGCCGAGATCAACGAACTCGGCCTGTCCTTCGCAGCCTCGGCCCACTGGCGCACGGGAGCCTTTCTGCGTCCCATCGTCGAGGCCATGGACGAGAACGAGCGCTATGGTGTCGTGCTCACCAGCACGACACGGGCCCGAATCTTCACCTCCTACATGGGGGAGATCACCGAGCACGAGGATCTGATCTTCGACACTACCTCGCGGTCCCGGGCCCTCGGTACCGATCAGTGGCGGTCGCAGGGCAGGCACCAACGCCGCCACGACGAAGAGGTGGCGTTGCACGCGAAAATAGTGATTGACGCCCTTCACGACCTCGCCCTGCAGGAGCCCTTCGATCGGCTCATCGTGGCCGGCACAAAGAAAGCCACCGCCCAACTCGTCCGGTTGCTGCCGCGCCGGCTCCAGGGCAAGCTCGTGCGGACCATCACCATGCCGGTGATCGCGAGCAAGAAGGAGGTCTTCGAGGGAATTCTCAAGCTTCAGCTGATGATGGAGCGCGAGCAGGAGTCCAAGCTCATCGAAGGTCTCGAGGCGGAGCTCCACGACGGCGGTAAGGCGGTGGCCGGTTTCGCCCCCGTCCTCGACGCCATCAATCAAGGCCGGGTCTGGAAGCTGGTTTACGACAAGAAGCTCAAGGTCAAGGGTGGCGAGTGCCCCGACTGCGGATCCTACTCGCCCGAGACCAAAGGGCCGTGCCCCTATTGCGGCGCCAAGGTCAAAGCCGTGGCCCAGACCCTCGACCGGCTCAGCCAGACCGTCCTCGAAATGGGCGGCAAGGTCGAAGTCATCGACGGCCCGGCGGCCAAGAGGCTCGGCAAGCACGACTCCATCGCGGCGTTGCTCAGGTACTAGAACAACATTGGTGAGAACCGTGCGATCTTGTCGCTACCGTTGATTCGCCAGAACTCCAGGTCGTCGGGGTTGCCGAGTTCCGGATTCCAGCCGCGCTTCTGGGGTGTACCATCTTCAGGTCGCAAGCTGGAAGCTTGCGGCGACAATGGATCGTAAATAATTCAAAATTAAGAATTTAAAATTGAGAATTCAGGCCTGAACTCGCCGCAGGATAACCAGCGTTCGATCGTCGTGGTAGGGGACGCCCTGGACGAAATCGTCGACGGTTGTTTGGAGCTTCTCCGCCAGTTGGTCCACCGGAAGCTCACGATTCTCCACGCAGCACTCGCCGAGGCGTTCGCGACCGAACTCCTCCTCATCGGGATCGGCGGCCTCGGTGATACCGTCGGTGTAGAGAACCATGGTGTCACCGGGTTCCAGAGTCGCTTCGGACGCGGTGTATGTTGCAGTGGGCATCAAACCGAGAGGCATCCCCGTCGGCATGAGCCACTCGAGCTCCCCCGAGGATCGGACCAGGGCCACCGGGTCGTGGCCGGCGCTGGCGAAGGTCAATCGACCGGTTGCCGGATCGAGAAGACCGAGGAATGCCGTGGCGAATGACTCGACCGGAGTCTTGCTGTTCATCTGCGGCGACACCCGGTTGAAGATTTCCTCAGGTGGGTGGCCCTCACCGAGATACGCGAGGCAGAGGGCGTCGACATAGCCGGTGAGCAGCGAGGCGGCGATGCCTTTGCCCGAGACATCGGCGATGATGACCGCCACATCGCCGTGGTCCTCTCTCTCGACGACCTGGTAGTAGTCGCCCGAGACACCGCGGGACGGGATGTTGCCTCCGTAGATCTCCAACCCTGGCGGCTGGGGCGTCTCCGGCGGCAGGAAATTGACTTGGATTCGTCTGGCAAGGGCAACGTCACGTTCGAATCGTTTTCGTTCGGCGGCCTCTTCGGCAAGCGCGAGGTTGCGCATCCGCAGACCGACGGCAGAGGCGACCACCACCAACAGCTCCATGTCCTGTTCGCGGAACTCTCGCTGCGCGAGCTGTGAGCTGAGAACGATCATGCCGAGGGCGCCCGCCCCGGTGAGGAGGGGGGCGGCCACCAGGCTGCGCACCCCGGCCATGAGCAGACTCTCGGCCTTATGGAACCTCTCATCGGTGCTCGTGTCGTAGACCACGGCCGCCAGGCCCTTGTCGATGACCTCGGCGGCGAGGCTCTGCGACTCTGGAAAGGAGTCTTCGGAGGCCGATGTCGAACGACTGACCACCCGGACCAGCGCGTCGTCCTCGAGCAGGAAGATCGCACCGTTCTGCGGTTGAAAGTGAACAAAGACCCGGTCCAGAACCCGGTCAAAGAGCTCCTCCACGGTCATCGACTCGGCCATAGCCTGGTGGACATCGACCATCACCCGGAGCTGATCTGCGGCGCGACGGAGCTCCTCTTGGTCTGCGACGTCGGGTCGAGACATGGCCTGTTTCGACTCGCCGAGAATCGTCTCCGCGGCGCGGAAGATCGTACGTGTGCCGTCATCGACGGTCTCTGTCCGTCGAGCATTGGCGCCGCTGACCTCGAGAATGGACGCTGAGATTCCGATCACGTCCCCCGGGGCGACCGCGGTCGGCGCCGAAATCTTCACCCCGTTGACGAGGGTGCCGTTGCGCGACCCGAGATCCTCGATCTGCCAGTCGTCTCCATCGCGAAAGAGGCGTGCGTGTCGGCGCGACAGAAACCGGTCGGAAATCGTCACATCCGCCAGATTCGAACGGCCGATGATGACATCGGTCTCGACGGCGAATTCGAAACGATCGCCATCGGCTGGTCGGATGTCGAGCTTGATCACTGTGACTTGATTATCGCAGCCATGGTGGTGACCTGCAAGCGAATGGCGGGCGTCCGGGCTTCGTTCGGAACTCCGTGCCGGCAGGCACGCCAGTGAGGAGTCGAAGACGGCGACTGCGATTTACCGAGCCAGGGCGTTGATCTGCCAGATCTCCCGATCGCTCATGTTACGCACAGGGTGGAGGGAGAGGAGCCCGGTCGGCCCGATGCTCTCTTCGAGATAGTCGACCTCGGCGAGTCGGTCATCCATCTCCGGGTCGGCCGGCAGCGTGAATCCGGCCTCACGGGTGAGCAGAACCCCCTCCGCATGACTGCCACGACTTCCCCCTCGGTCCAGGGACGCGGATTTGCACCCCGCTCGGGGCAAAACCGGATCGTGTTGCTTATTCGGGTACGCTGTCTTTGAGTTTGGACGGAACTGCTCCCGAGGTCTACAGGGGTGCTAAGCTCGAAGTCGATTCAGGTTTCTGATGCATGTGACCTATGAAACCCCCGCAGGGCGCGAGGGAGCCCTCGTCGCCCACCTCAGCGGCGTCTTCAACGAAGATGCGGCGGGTCAGTTGTGGGAGTCGGCCTCGCAGTTGGTCGATGAAGAGACGCGGTTCGTCGTCTTTGACTTCACCAGGGTGACCATCCTGACCAGCGCCGGGATCGGGATCCTGGTCCGGCTCTACACAAGGTTGAAGGTCTACCAGGGGAGACTGGCGGTCTTTGGCTGCAGCAGCAAGGTTCGTGAGATCTTCTCCATCGTCATGCTCGAGCAGATCCTCCATGTCTGCGACAGCGAGACAGAGGCTTGGGAGAAGATCGGAACCACCTTCCCAGAAGCGCCCTAATCCGACCTCAACCTGTAGCTTGAGATCGAACGCCCGCCAGATCTCGTCGCCGTTGTTGAGGGCGGTGGGGCCGTCGATCTGTCGACCGTTGAAATAGGTTCCGTTCTTGGAACCCAGGTCCTCGATGACGGCCGAGGTGCCCTGGACCGTGATCATGGCGTGACAGCGCGCGACCTCGGTTTTGTCGACGCAGATGTCGGCCTCATCGGTGCGGCCGATCACGTTCTGGCCCTGGGTGAGGGGGCGGGCGCCGTCATCGGTTTCGAGCTTGAACGGCATGGACACACCCCGGTTCGAACGGACTACCCGCTCATCGTCGCGGGGATCGAGATCGCTCTTCGGTACGGAATCTCTAACTAGGACGGCGCCATCGTCGCGGCGGCTCAGGTGTTGGGGGCGTCGACCCTACGGCTGGCCACGGATCACGATCTACGGAACCGGTAGCTTCTTGACCAGCTTGGCGACGGTTTTGAAGTCGTCGGTGTCGCAGCGTTCGAGGAGCTCGAAGAGTGCCGATTCGGTGGTGGTGATGGTGACGCCGGCTTGTTGCATGCGCTCGAGCGCCCAGTCCTTGTCGGCATCCCGGCGGGAATTGACGGCGTCGTGGGGGACGTGGACCCGGTAGCCGGCGCCGATGAGATCGAGGGCGGTCGAAAGCACGCAGACGTGGGTCTCGATCCCGGTGACGATCACCTGCGCGCGTCCGGCCGCCGCGATCGCCTCGCGAATTCCTGTGTCGCGTGCACAGGAGAAGGTGTTCTTGGCGGCGGGAGTTCCCCCGAGAAGTCCGGCGAGTGGCTCGACGGTGGGGCCGAGACCCTTGGGGTACTGCTCGCTGCCGATGATGGGGACATCGAGGGCGCGGCATGCCTCGACCAGGACCTCGAGGCGGGGGATGTGGCTCTGATCGGTCATGACGGTGTTGATGCGCTCCTGGACATCGATGACCAGAAGCATGGCGGAGTTGCGTTCGAGAAGGTTGCTCATGGGGGGATTGTAGCGCTCGCTGTCTCGCTTCGCTCGGTCGCTCGCGGGTGAGGAGGTTAGGAGGTGAGCGCTCACCCCCTCACTCCTCACTAGCGACCAAAGGGAGCGCTGACTTCCTAACTTCCTAACTTCCTAACCTTCTCAACCCGCCGCATTACAATAAGGGGATGAACACGGAAAACGACGAGACGACCCCGGTCGAGACCGGAACCGACGGAGCACCGGCCCCGAAGCCGTCGCCGACCTTGTCGCCGGAACTCATGGCGGCGGGCCGTGCGGACAAGCCGGCATGGAAGACGGGGAGCGCTTCCGGGCGGTGGGCCACCATCGGCTGCGGGCTGGGAATCGTGGTGCTCATCGCGGCGCTCTTCACCGGTTCGACCATCATGCGCAAGACCGTCTGGGCCGGGTATGCCGGCGCCTCGCAACGGGTGATGGCATATGTGGCGGGGGACGTGCAACCCGCGGAACGAATGCGTTTGAAACGAAATCTGGATGCGTTCTCGGTCCACCTAAAAAAACAGGACGACCCCTTCCCCGTCATGGGTGAGTTTAAACGTCTGGCCCGTGAGGCGCTCGTAGACAGGTCGGTCACCCGCGGTGAGGTGGAGGAGATCAGTCTCTTTGTGGAGGCGCAGCTGGCCGGTACCGCGCTGGCCGTGCCGTACTCGATGCCATAAGATAATTTCGAATTATGAGTTATGAATTATGAATTGCATCGCAACGGATCTGCTTTCGTGCTTGAATGCCGGTTGCGACGTCATTCATAATTCATAACTCATAATTCATAATTGATTTCAGGCGCTACAATCCCCTGGTGAGCAGCAAGCGATTTGTTCTCGATACCCCGTTCGAACCGGCGGGCGACCAGGGAGCCGCCATCGAGCGGCTCGTGGAGGGTGTTGAAGGGGGTCTGGCCTACCAGACGCTGCTCGGTGTCACCGGCTCGGGCAAGACCTTCACCATGGCCAAGGTCGTGGAGATCACCAACCGACCGACCCTGGTGCTGTGCCACAACAAGACGCTGGCGGCACAGCTCTATCAGGAGTTCAAGGGGTTCTTCCCAACCAACGCCGTCGAGTACTTTGTCTCCTACTACGACTACTACCAGCCCGAGGCCTACGTCCCGTCATCGGACACCTATATCGAAAAAGAGACCTCGATCAACGAAGAGATCGAACGCCTCCGGTTGTCGGCGACCCGCTCGCTCTTCGAGCGTCGTGATGTCCTCATCGTCGCCTCGGTGAGCTGCATCTACGGTCTCGGATCGCCCGAGGCCTACTTCGACATGCTCCAGCTCTTCGAATCAGGCGCCGAACAACCCCTGGAGGAGGTTCTGCGCCAGCTCGCGAAGATGCAGTACGAACGCACCAATCTCGATCTCGCGCCGGGCAGCTTCCGGCTGCGCGGCGATGTCCTCGAGATCTACCCGCCGTATGACGACACCGCGGTGCGGGTCTCCTTCTGGGGCGACGAGGTGGAGACCATCCAACGCATCGATCCTGTTCGAGGGAGCGTGCTCGAAACCGTGGACCGCCTGCCCATCTACCCGCGCACCCACTATGTGACGCCGCGCGAGAATCTGCTCAGGGCCATCGACGGAATCCGCGACGAGCTCGACCATCGCCTCGCCGAACTCAACCGGCAGGAAAAACTCCTCGAAGCGCAGCGGCTTTCGCAGCGCACGCTCTTCGATCTCGAGATGCTCACCGAGCTCGGCTACTGCCAGGGGATCGAGAACTACTCGCGCCACCTCACCGGACGATCGCCGGGCGAGGCGCCGCCGACCCTCCTCGACTACTTCCCCGAGGACTTTCTGCTCATCGCCGACGAGTCCCACGTCTCCATCCCCCAGGTCGGCGGGATGTACCACGGCGACCGGTCACGCAAACAGAATCTGGTCAATTTCGGTTTCCGCCTGCCATCGGCCCTCGACAACCGGCCGCTCATGTTCGAGGAGTTCGAAGAGCGGATCCACCAGGCGATCTTTGTCTCGGCGACTCCCAGACCCTACGAGCTCACGCACAGCGCGGGCGAGATCGTGGAACAGGTGATCCGGCCCACCGGGCTGCTCGACCCCGAGGTCGAAGTGCGGCCGGCGCAGCACCAAGTGGATGATCTCCTCGCCGAGATCCGCACCGTTGTCGCACGCGGCGAACGGGTGCTGGTGACGACGCTGACAAAGAGGATGTCCGAGGATCTGACCACCTATCTCGCCGAGGTCGGTCTGCGGGTCCGTTATCTGCATTCGGAGATCGAAACCCTGGAGCGCATCGCCATCCTCACCGATCTCAGGCGCGGCGAGTTCGATGTACTGGTGGGGATCAACCTCCTGCGGGAAGGCCTCGATCTGCCCGAGGTGTCGCTGGTGGCGGTCCTCGATGCGGATCAGGAAGGTTTCCTGCGCTCAGAGACTTCGCTTGTCCAGACCGTCGGCCGCGCGGCGCGCAACCTCAACGGCCGGGCAATCCTCTATGCCGACAAGATGACGGGATCCATGGAGCGGGCGCTGGCCGAGACCAAGCGAAGGCGGACCATCCAGGCCGAGTTCAACGCCGAACACGGGATCGAACCGCGCTCCATCATCAAGGATGTCGCGAGTCCGCTGCTGGCCATGTCGAACCTCGATTTTTACGGCCCCGGCGGTGCGAGCCCGCGGGTCTCCGAACCCGTTGAGGGCGAGTTCGAAAACGCGGCTTCGTTGGCCAAGCTCATCACCGAGCTCGAGAAGCGGATGCGGACCGCCGCCAAGACCCTCGAATTCGAGGAGGCCGCGAGGCTTCGTGACCGCATCAAGGAACTTCGCCGCCAGCAGATCTTCAAGACGTAGCCTGACAATTCGTCGAACGAATTGTGGCGGCGCGTCGGACGCGCCGATTTATCGCAGTCCATCCCAAGTCTGGCGACAGCCCATGAGATGACTCGCACGAGCGAAGCGAGAGCGGCCGCAATTCGTCCGACGAATTGCTGTAGGATTTGAGGGCTATGAGTATTGAGCAGTTCCTCCCCTGGGTGATGGTCGTGGTCGGCATTGTCGGCCTTGGGCAGGGTGCGTCGTGGCTGGTTGATGGGGCGTCTCGCCTCGCGCTTCGTCTCGGGGTCTCGCCCATGGTGGTGGGGCTCGTCGTCGTTGGCTTCGGAACATCCATGCCCGAGTTCGCCGTTTCGGTCCGGGCGGCCCAGGTCGGCTCCGGGGGCCTGAGTCTGGGCAACGCGGTCGGTTCCAACATCATGAATCTCCTGCTCGTGCTCGGTGTTGCCGCGATGCTCAAACCGATCCAGGTCGTCGGTGGTGAGCGGGTGCTCCGGCGGGATCTCATCTTCGGCGTCATTCCGGCGTTGCTCATCATGACCCTGGCGTGGAACGGTTTCATCAGCCGCCAGGTCGCCGTGCTCCTGCTCGTCGTCTTTGCCGCTTTTATCGGCCTCGCGCTGCGTCAGGCAAAGACCGAGAACACCGGCAAGACCGTGGTCGGCGGCGGGCCCCTGCGACATCTGGGGCTCACGGTACTGGGCATCGTTGTGCTCGTGATCGGTTCCGAGATGATGGTCTGGGGTGGGATCGAGCTCGCCCTGAAATTCGGCATCTCCGACGCGGTGATCGGCCTCACCCTGATCGCTTTCGGCACTTCGCTGCCCGAACTCGCCACCTCGGTGGCGGCGGCCCTCAAGGGTGAGTCGGAGATCTCCATCGGCAACGTTCTCGGCTCCAACATCTTCAATCTGGGCCTGGTGGTCGGCACCGCCTTCACCATCAACCCCGCGGCGGTACCGGTCTTTGTCATCCGCCAGGACATCCCGTTTCTCGTCCTCACCACCTTCATCGTCGGCAAGGTCGTCATCCGAGACGGCAGGATCAGCCGCGCCGAGGGGGCGATGATGCTCATCCTTGTGACGGCGTACGTCGCCTTCGTCATGGTGCGGGGCGGGTAGCCGTTCCCGCAATTCTCAATTCTAAAATCTTAATTTTGAATTACATCGCAGAGCCCGCCGTTGATGGTGGGAGGTTCTGGCCTCGAACGGACGTGCCGTCCTTAACATTGTTCGGATTCAGATTGACCTCAACGGTCCGTGATACCTCGAGGCCGAACAATGTCAAGGGGGGCTCTCTCGGCCAATCGCGATGGGAGCATCGGGGTCAGAGGCGCGTTCTCGAGCATCAGGTTCGGAGGCGCGCTGCCAACTTGGTTCTCCCATTGCGCTTCCCGTGAGTTGCCAGGTTCACAATTCGCTGAAGAGCGTTGGCGAGCCGGAACCGGTTCGTACGAATCATGAACCTGGCACGCTCCGCTGGGCGCGCCTCACCCGCACTTTCAGAAGCGCCCTTGCGATGGATAATTAAGAATTGAGAATTCAAAATTAAGAATTAGAACGGGACTCCAAAGCTCAACCAGAGCTGGCCGACGGACTCGCCGGGCTCGCGATCGAGTTTCCAACCGTACTCGAGGCGGATGGGGCCGGCCGGCGTATCGAGAGAGAAGCCGAGGCCGGCGCCCCAGCGGATGTCTCCGAAACGCACATCTCTCGGGCTTGCCCAGACGTTTCCGGCATCGACAAAAATATGCGTCGAGAACAGCCACCACACCTTACGGACGTACTCGGCGTTGAAAAGTACCAGGGCGGCTCCACCGATGGGGTTGCCTTCGAAGTTGATGGTCTGACCCGGTATTCCCAGGAAGTCTCTGGCGAAGGCACGGTGGGTGTTGGCGCCGCCGGCGAAGAAGCGGGTGTTGAGCGGAACCTGTAGGTTTGCCGGGAGATGGCTGTCGGGGCCGAGAGGGTGGATGGCGCCGAGACGAACGCCGACGGCGCCGCGACCGTTGGCGATGGACCCGTAGAGGGTTGTTCGAGCGAAGAGCTTCAAGAACTCGGCATTGGCCTGGAAGAGCGGAAAGGCATAGGCGAGGGCGATCTCTGAGTATGTCCCCCGGGTCGGGACCAACTGGTTGTCGCGGAAGTCCCATTCGAGGGTGGGGGTGATGGATGAGATGCGGGCCTCTTCGTCCTCTCGTCCGATTTCGCCGCTCACGTTTTCGGGCTGGACAATCTGATACTCGTAGCGCCACCACGAGCGGAAGGGTCGTTTGTAGCGGTCACCGACATCGATCCACAGACCCTGCCGGCGTTGGGCGTAGGTCGGGAACTGCTCATAGGTCTGAAAGATCACGAAGTAGGCCGGGACGTTGAGCTTGGGTAGGCGGGGTTCGCGGATACCGAGTTGGAAGCGCTGTTCGGTTCCCGAGAGAACCGTTTCGACCGAAAACGCATGAGCTCCGCCGAAGAGATTGAGGTGGGACCAGCCCAGGGTGACCCGGAAACGATCGGTCTCGTTCCAGCCGAAACCGACGACATAGCTCTTGTGGAGGCCCTCTTCGAGGAGGACGACGAGCCCGCGGTCGGTGTGCCGCTCCTGACCCGGCATGGGCAGCAGCTCCACTCGTCTGAAGAGCGCGAGTTCGTAGAGCTGTTGTTGAGCGAGTAGCATCTGGGCTCGTGAATAGGGCTCGCCCTCGCGGACCCCGGTCCGTCGGAGGACCCTTGCAACCACCGACTTCCGGGTCCGCTGGAGACCTGCGATGACGATCTTGCCGATGCGGACAAAGCTGCCGGGTTCAGCGGTGATCACCACGTGCGCCTCTCCGAGCTGAGAAGCGTCGACCTCGGCTTCGACGCGCCCGTCGGGATAGCCGGTATCCGCCAGCATCGCCTCGAGAAGGCGGCGAGTTTCCTCGACCTGACGTGGGTCCCACGGAGTCGCCTGCTCGATGGGCAGTGGGGTCTTCTCGAGTGCGGCGACGGTTTCGGCGGGAAGTCCCTCGATGCGGAGATCGGTGAGGAACCACCGCAATCCCTCGGTTACGGGGAAGACCACCCGCGCCGAATCCTCGCCTTCGGCCTCGAGGCTCGGGGTGCCGATTTCCGCTCCGGGGAAGCCACTCTTGCGGTAAAGGTCGATGAGGGCCAGACGGTCCCTTCCGAGGGAGCTCTGACTCACGTCCTGTCCCCTGAGCCCGCGAACCGCCCCTGTTCGGGTCGTGACGGTCGACAGGAGGAGCTTCTCGGTGAGGCTGTTCGCACCTGGGAACTCGATGGCCCCGACCTTTCTGACGATCCCCGGATCGGCGTTGATCTCGAGAATGGGCCCGGACTCGTCGGCCACGAGCTCGGCAGAGACCTCCGCGAGAAGATACCCGGCCTCTTGGAGACGCTCGCGGACCCGATCGGCGAGGGCGTCGGTCTGGTGGGGGTGGATCTCTTCCTTTTTTGGATTGGGAACGGCGTTGAGAAACGCCTTCGATCCCTCCTCGGGGTAGGTCAGTTCCATCCGATACTGGACTCCTGGATCCACCGAGACCTCGAGTTCGATGGTGTCGCCGTCACCGACGTGCCCGACATGCAGGACTTCGGCCTCCCAGAAGCCGGCCTCCTTGAGGTCATCTTCGACCTTCTGCCGGATATTCTCTTCAAACCTGACGGTGAGCTTTTTGCCCGGTTTGATCCTGGGAGTGACGATGGCTGCGATTTCGGGATCGTCGATGCCGTCCAGCTTCACGGCACTGACGGTCAGAGGCGGACCGAGTTCAGCGGTGATCGTGACGGCAACGGTGTTGGTCGCACGCTGATAGTCGAGATAGACATCGACCTGCGGGTCCGCGTATCCCCGTTCTCGCAGCTTGCGGGTGATCCGCCGGGCGCCGGCCTCGATGCTCGTCGTCGACACCACGTCACCCCGGCCGACCTCGAGCCATTTCTCGATCCGTTTGCGCAGGATGCGGTTACCGACCTCGACGTGGATATGCGAGATCTCCGGCTTGACGCTGATCCGGACCATCACATCGAGACCGTCCGGTGTCTCGGCGGCCTCGATCTTGACCCACTCGGCGTCGGTGGATGCATACATCGACAGGATTGCGTCGCGCAGGAGGGCACGGTCGAGTTTTCCACCGATCTCGAGTCCGAGCACCTCGAGCGTGGCTTCGCGATTCACCGGGCTGTCGCTCTCCACCGAGAGGCTCGCGATGGGAGTCTCATTGATGTCGGCAGCCAGGGGCGGGGCGGTGGTGGCGATCAGCCACGCAGCGATTCCCATCAGGATCGATCGAAACCTGGGGACGCGGTGGGAGGGAGATGCCACGACGCAGGCTCTCAGTAGGGTCGCCGCATCTTGATGTCGAGACCATAGGAGCCATCGAGGTCGCGGCTCGCCTCGAGGAAGATGCCGGGGGCGAGGTACCAGCGGCTGACGATGACTTCGGCCCGTTCGCTCGACAGATTCGACTGCAGGGTGACGGTCCAATTGGGTGCGAGTTGCTGAACGACGGTGACCCGCGCCGCCGGTCCGCTGGTGGCGTTGCTGGAGAAGGGGTCGACCCGGACGTGGGGCAGCACCCATTTGGTTCTGCGGTCGAGTTCCGAGGAGATCTGCTCCGACAGGATCGTCGATGCGAGTCCGACTCCCATGGCGCCGCTGCCCAGGCTGTCGCTACGGTGGCCCATGGCGAGGAGCGAATAGACCTGTTCCTGAGGCAACGGCGGATTCGACGTGACCTGAGGAATGAGCCGGTCGGAGGTGCCCGAGACCCGCAGGGTCACCTGGTAGTTCTGCACCAAGGTGATGAGCTGGAGTTCAATGCTCGGGTCAATTCGATCGGGATCGGCAAAGGTGAAAATGCCCCTTTCGAGATCGTATCGACGGTTCTGGAGGGTGATCTCTCCCCCCTCCTCGAACTCGACCTTGCCCACCAGCCCAGGACGGTTGGTGGTGCCGGTGACGTGCAGATTGGCCGAGCCCACGAGGCGAATAAAGGGACTGCGCAGCTCGATGGTCTGATCGGCTTCGATCCTCAGATCGAGGCTCGGGCCGCCTTCTCCGGGCGGCGAGGATGCTCCTCCGAACCACTCCAGGATGAGCATCGAGGGGGCTTCGCGCCGCTGCAGCGAGGCGCGGTCAACCTTCAAGTCACCGCTGATGTGGAGATCGTCGGTGGGGCCGTTGAGCCTCCAGGGACCCGAAAGACGCGCATTCAGACCCGAAAAGACGGGATATCTGAGTCCGCTCACTTCGCCCGCGAGGTCGAGCGAGATGATCCCGTTGCGCCAATTGACTCGTCCGTTGGCGATCCCTCGACCCTGCATGAATCGGAACCCCGAACCATCGACCACGACCTCGTCCTCGGACAACAGAATCGTGCCGTCAATCCCCGACAGAATCGTCTGTCCTCCAGGGAGGCGGAAGGAACCCTGGGCGATTTCGGCGATCCCCTCGAAGCGGGGTCGATCGAGGGTGCCGAGCATTTCGATGACCCCGGTTGCCCGTCCCGCGGGTTCCCATTCGGGGACGACGAAACGCAGGAGGAGTGCGTCCAGGGTGCCGGTGGCGTTGCCGTGGATCGATCCGTCCGCACCGATCCCCCAACGCAGGAACACGCGGTCGTTGCGGTGCCCGAGATAGAGATCCTCGACCTCGAGTCCATCGCCCGACAGGGAGAAGTGAGCCGGTCCGAGGAGTTGAACCGGATCGTCCTGGAGATTGAGCCCGAGCTTCTCCACGGTGCCGGTGATCGTCGGAATTGAGCCCGCCGGCCAGTCGACATCGATGTGGACTTCGGCGGTCCCGTCCAGTGGGATCCCCGAGTCCGGGAGCACTCTGGCCAGGAGACCCTGGGCCGATGTGAGCCGGAGCTCACCGCCTCCGGCGAGCTGTCCCTCTGCCTGACGAAGAAGCTCGACCGAGCCGTCAACCGCATCGGCGAGCTCACCGCGGACGACCCAGCGGTCGGGCTCCGCGGTGACGGTGATGTTCCCCGCCTCGGTCTTGGCAACGAGGCTCCCGGTGGGGTGGCCGTCCGGTGTGAGCCGGCCGACGAGTCGAGCATCGGTGGTGTCGCCGATGGTGCGGGTGATGGTGTCGCCGAGAAAGGCCAGCGGCATGCCGTTCCAATTGAGGTCGGTGCCGACCTCGCCGTCAGCGACCTGCCACCATACGCGCCCCTGCAGACCGTCGTCGAAGTCGAGTCCGCGCGCCTCGAAACGGCCATCGGCAAGGTTGATGGTCGCCGTGGCGTCGCCGAGCTCGAGGCCGGCGGCAACCACATCCGCCAGACCCGCGGCCCACGAACCCCGGGGGAGGCCGAGGGCGCCGCGGAGACCGCCGGTGAACGAGAAAGCGCCGTCCGCCATCCCCTCGAGACCAACCCACCCGGCGATAGTGGCGATGGGTAGGCGGTGGCCCCGGAGATCGAGGCCGAGTTGTTCCTGACCGGCGTTCGGATCCCAGGTCAACGTTCCCTCGAATTCGCCGGAACCGTCGCCCAGGCTGAAACGCGAGGGCTCGAGGGTCAGCCGTTTGCCGCCGATGAGGGCGTTGGTGACGACGTGGTCGAGCGCGATCGGGCCCCAGCGCAGGGGTCGTGCATCGAGGCGGGCACTCACCAGGAGTTCCTGCCACGGTCCGCTCAGGCTGACCTGGAGGCGACCGCTGCCTTCAACCGGCGGCAACGCCTGACTGCCGATCCATGAGTTGACCATCGGCACGATTTCTTCCAGGACCGCAGGCATCGCAGTCACGGACCACGAGGGCCGCCACGTGCCGATGGCGAGAGGCCCCTGCCAGCTCATGACCGAGTTGCCGATCCGGAGTTCATCGGAGCTGAAGCTGAGCGCGCGATCTCCCTTGAGTTCGACAAGCAGCGGTCCGGATGCCGGCAGCACGCCCTCGGTGGGGTGGAAGACGGTTTCGGCGCGGCCATGTCCGAGGGGAAATGCGCGGCCGTTCCACTCGATCTCCACATCAGCATCGAGCGCCGAGGCGATTCCGGCGGACGCGATACCGAGACCGCGGAGGATCTCCGCGACCTCGACACCGCGGCCGTCGACTCGAACATTGTGGGAAAAGCTGCCGCCGAAATCCGCGAGCGAGTACACGCCGTTGAGCCGCCCGCCGAAGAAGGTCGCGCGGTTGAGATCGCCGCGGAGGACGCCGTCGGCGAAGCTCAGGCGACCGGACACGTTGTCGAGGGGGAAGCCGGCGGCCTCGAGGTGGCCTGACCTGACCTCGACCTGAACAGGCTCGTCCGTTCCCGGTTGGATCAACGAGTCGATGGCGATGGTGCCGGACAGGATCCCGCCGGCTTTGACGACCCGGTCCAGAATCGCGAGATCGATGGTGCCGCTGGCGGCAACGGATGTCACGGACTCTCCGCCGATGGTTCCGTGCCCGCGCAGGGCGATGCCATCGCCGGTGACGGTCCACGACGGGAGGTGGAGCCCGTCCTCGATCACCAGCCGGGCCGCGACCTCGAGGCTGAACGGCTCGAACCCGGGAATCCGGAAATCGGCGTTGTCAATTCGCACGAAACCGGTCGGCGGGCCGTCCTCGGAACTCCATCCGACATCCATCCCGGCGAGGGACAGGTCGATCTTTCCCGGCATATCGGTGCCGACGAACTCGATGCGGGTGAGGTCGAGTTGGCGGACCCGAATCTTGAGCTTGGATTCTCTTCCCTCACCGGTGGAAGGAGTGCCGTCGAGCGTGACCTTGACGCCTGCGGCGGCGACAGTGCCGAGTTCGATGGTCTGGCGGGTGAACCAGATCCTCGCGAGGTCGACCTCGGCGGTGTCGATCTCGGCACGGATGCCGGGGCCTTCGAGTCGAACACCCTCGAGGTGGAGTCTCAGGGGAATGAACCCCCAGGACAGATCGTCGATCTCCAATATCAGATCACGCTGCTCGGCGACCGCCTGGATCCACTCGCGCGCGAGTCGACGGGTAGGCCCGGCCGTGAGCAGCATCCTCGCGATGAGGACGACCAACAGGAACGCAGCGACCGTTGCCAGTACGGCAATGACCGTGCGTCTGAGATGACGGTATCTCAGCCTCCGCGTTCGCCCCATTTCAACTTCCGATGGAGCACCTGGAAGTAGGACCGACTCGGCTCGATGATCAGGTATACCGGATCTGAACATCGCCGAATTCGGACCAGATCCCGAGTGGTCAGGGGAAAGCCCCGCTGGCCGTCGAGGGTAAGAAACACCTCCTCCGAGAGGCTTTCCAACCGGATGTCGATCACCGAGTCGAGGGACAGGGCGATGGGCCTGTTGGTCAGGGTGTGGGGACAGATCGGGGTGACAAGGAGTACCTCGAGGGTTGGATAGAGAATCGGCCCGCCGGCCGAGAGACTGTAGGCGGTGGATCCGGTTGGTGTCGCCACGATGAGACCATCCGCCTTGAAACGGCTGACGAACTGGTCATCGACGTGCATGGACAGAACGAGCATCCTTGCGACGGCCGACTTGTTGATCACCATGTCATTGAGGACTGGGTGCGTCGCCGCCGGCTCGCCCGGGGTGTGGACCGTGACCTCGAGCCGCTCTCGGCGCTCGAGGGTCACCCGGCCTTCGATGGCGGCGGAGAGCATGGGAAAGAGCTGCTCGGCCGGATGCTCGGTCAGGAAACCCAAGGTGCCCATATTGATTCCGAGAATCGGGGTGCCGTTGATCGGTCCATGCGTCACTGACAGCAGGGTACCGTCGCCCCCGAGAACCACCACCAGATCGGAGCTGGAGGTGAGTTCGGAACGCCGGCAGCCGACTCCGGTTCCAAGCACCTCTGCCGATGACCCGTCGAGAACGGGTTCGATCCCGAGGTTCTCGAGCTCGACGAGAAGCTGACGGCCGAGTTCGGCGGCCTCGTTGCTCGAGGTCTTGAGCACGACTCCGACACGGCGAATGGTGTTTTCAGTCACCGCGCCATTGTACAAGCCCGACGCGGGGCTCAGCAGCACAAAATTCTCATCGCTGCCTCGATCGGGAAAACGACCCGCGGATCCCGGTTTCGGCCGGGGACTCGGTTACTCCCGATATCCCCAAGATATAGTGGTTGCTGACTCGAAACTGCACAAGATATTGTGGTTCTCGTGGTCCGGTCGATGGTTCGCCGCCGGTGGTCGTACAAACCCCTAAATTCTTCCTGCCCAAGCCCTTGACAGCGCTCGGTAAGCCCTTCATCATTGGGTGGTCTGAAGTGGTCAGAAATGGTGAGAAGTGGCTCGCGACGTGTCAGCGAGCCGCTCGATACGTCGAAAGGAGCAAGAGTGGAACGTTTTCGTGGGGGATTCCCGGCGACCATCGACGCCAAAGGTCGGGTCAAGCTGCCGGCGAGGCTGCGCGAGCAGCTCGAGATCTCCTTCGGACGTGAAGTCTACATCTGCTCTTTCTTCCCCCACGAACTGAGGATCTATCCGCTGCCGGTGTGGCAGGGGGTTGAAGAGCGCCTGCTCTCCAAGCCGACCATGAAGCCGGCGGTCCGAAAGCTCATCGAGCGGGTCAACTACGGCCAACTCCAGGAGATGGACGACCACGGCCGAATGCTCGTGCCGGCCCTGCTCAGAGAAATGGTCGAGGTCGAGGGTGAAGTTGTGGTTTCGGGTCGAATCAACCACCTTGCCGTGACCAACCGTTCGCGGGCCGTGTCCTTCCTGACTGATGAACTGCTCAGCGATGACGAGCAGAACGAGCTCGCCGATCTGGAGCTGTGATGGAGGACCCAGGTGCTCTCCGTCCATATTCCGGTTCTCGCCGGCCCGGTGGTGGAGTGGCTGGCGCCCGCGGCGCCGGGTCTTCTCGTCGATGCGACGCTCGGTCTCGGTGGTCACGCCATGGCCCTACTCGAGGCCGCTCCGAGTTTCCAGCTCCTAGGTGTCGACCGTGATCCGGAGGCCGTCGCCGAGGCGAGGCGACGGCTGGAGCCGTACGGCCGTCGGGTCACCATCGTCAACGGTCGTTTCGATACGTTGCCGGAGATTCTCTCCGAGCGGGATCTTCCAAGTCCCGTGGCGATTCTCGCGGATCTCGGATGCTCGTCCCTCCAGCTCGACACACCCCAGCGTGGATTCTCGTTTTCGACTGACGGCCCCCTCGACATGCGAATGGGGTCCGAAGGCGCCACCGCGGCCGAGCTGGTCAACACGGCCGAAGAGGAGGATCTGGTGAGCCTCTTCTGGCGTTATGGCGAAGAACGACGGTCGCGGGCGGTTGCCCGCGCCATCGTGCGCCAGCGACCGTTGGGGTCGACCAATGAACTCAGCCGTTTGATCGAAAGGGTCATACCCCGAAAAAAGGGCCAGAGAATCCATCCCGCGACCCGCGTATTCCAGGCGCTGCGAATCGCGGTCAACGATGAACTCGGTCAGCTCGAACGATTCATTGAGCCCGCCGTCCGGTCGTTGCGGCCGGGCGGGCGGATGGCGGTGATTTCGTTTCACTCGCTGGAGGATCGGATCGTCAAGCACACCTTTGTGAGGCTGCAGGGGAAGTGCACCTGTCCACCGGACTTCCCCGAGTGCCGCTGCGAGCCCGAAGAGCTTCTCCAGGTACTGACCCGGAGCCCCATCCGACCCACCGACGATGAAACCCGAGACAATCCGAGATCCCGGTCGGCCCGGATGCGGGTCATCGAACGGAGCAAGGGGGGCTGAAGGTGGAGCTCCCTGTTGTCGGTCCGTCCAACCGTTTTCTGGTTCCCCAGCGTGATCGTCGCTGGCCGCACGTACTGAGTACCTTCGTGCTGCTTGCGGTGCTCGTGGTGGGGGCCCTTGGTCTCGTGGGTTGGCCGCGGCTCAAAAATACTTCAATCCACTACGACCTCATCCGGCTTCGGGCGGAGGTGGATCAGCTCGAGTCGCGTGAACGGGTCCTCCGGCTGGATCTCGAGTATCAGAGAAGTCCTCGGGTCCTGGCGGCGCGGGCCGCCGAACTCGGCCTCGTGCCTTCTGAGCAGTCCGGTCAGACACCGGCGCCTGCCGACGGGGGGGTGTCGTGAGCGGGCGGCGGCTATGGGTGGTCGTGCTCATGCTCGTCGTCGGTGGAATGACGGTGGTCGTGCGGGCGGTCCAGATCACCGTGGTCGATGGCCAGGAGTGGCAGGAGCGCGCCAAGCGCCAGCATCAACAGGTCATCGAGGTCCCCGGTCCGCGCGGCACCATTCGAACGGCTGACGGCTATATCCTCGCCATCTCATTGGAGCGGGTGGCCATCCAGGCCAACACCCGCCTGTTGAATGACTCCGAACTCTTCGCCCGGGCGGCGGCGCCGCTCATCGGGATCGATGGAGATGATCTCAGCGAGCGGCTGACCGGTGGTCCGCGGAGGGTGTGGCTTGCAAAGCAGGCATCCGTCGAAACCGGCGAAGCGGTCCGAGAACTCGCGCCCACCGCGGTGGTTCTGGTTCCCGATTTCGCACGCGTCTACCCGCTGGGAGAGGTTGCGGCTCCGGTGGTCGGTTTCGTCGGCCGGGAGGAGCTCCGGATGGTGGGCCGGGCGGGTCTCGAGCACCACTTCGACGACGAACTCGCCGGCGAACCGCAGACCTATCTGGCGATCAATGACGCGATCCAGCGCAAGGTCAGGCTCGAGCGGCTCGAGCGCGGCCGCGATGGTCGTGATTTCGAGCTGTCGCTGCACGCGCGGCTCCAGGCCGTGTGCGAGACCGAACTGCAAAGGGCCATCAAGGAGTTGCGGGCCGACGCCGCGTCGGCGGTCATTCTCGATCCCCGCACCGGCGCCATTCTCGCCCTCGGTTCAGTGCCGTCATTTGATCCCGCAGCCCCCGGCCGGGTTCCCCCCGAGCAGTGGCGTCTGCGACCGGTGCAGGATGCCATCGAACCCGGCTCGACGGTCAAACCCGTCGTCGCCGCGGCAGCGCTGGTCGCCGACTCGGTTCGGCCGGGTGAGCGCTTCAATTGTCTCGGCCGAGGAGTTCGACTCGCCGGTTTCTGGATCCGCGACCACGTCGATCCCGGACGCTACACCCTCGACGAAGTGGTGACCTATTCGGCCAACACGGGGATCATCGAAGTTGCCGAGCGCATCCCGCAGGATGCGCTCTATCGGGCTTTCGCCGCCTTTGGATTCGGCCGTCGCAGCGGGATCGATTTTCCCGCCGAAGCCCGAGGTCTCATGCCCAAGGTCGAGACCTGGTCCAAACTCAGCCGGGCCGGATTCGCCCTCGGTCAGGAACTGACGGTGACGCCGTTACAGATGGCACTGGCCTATGCCACCATTGCCAGCGGCGGCTGGTTGCCGGAACCATGTCTGGTCGTCAACGCCACCAGTGATGAGGATCCGGTACCGGCCGACAGCCCGCGCCGGGTGCGGGTCCTCGATGAGCGGCTTGCCGCGCGGCTCACATCCATGCTCGAGGCGGTGGTCGACGAGGGCACCGGTGAACAGGCCCGGATTCCGGGCCTGCGGGTGGCCGGCAAGACAGGCACCGCACAGCGTGCAGTCAACGGGGGATTTGACGACGACCACCACGTGGCGTGGTTTGCCGGATTCCTGCCCCTTCCGGATCCGCGGATGGTGATCGTTGTCGCGATAGAAAATCCACGCGTCGACTTCTGGGCTTCGACCGCTGCGGCGCCGGTCTTCGCCCGCATCGCCGAGGCCGCCGCCGGCCATCTCGACCTGCCCCTCGAACGGCAAAACGCGGTCGCCGTCCGTCTAGCTCGGACCGACACCGCCGGACGCGGCCAAGGAGGAGGCGTATGAAGCTCGACGACCTCCTCTCCCGTTGCGCCGACGCTCACCTCGATGGTGATGGCGAAACCGAGATCGGCGGGATCACCCACGATTCGCGTCGGGTGGGCGACGGCGACCTCTTCGCCGCACTGCCCGGTCTCAATTGTCACGGTCTCGACTTCCTCGACGACGCCGTCGCGGCCGGTGCCGCAGCGGTTCTGAGCGATACCGATCAGCAGTCGGGTCTCGATCTGCCGTGGGTCCGGTCAGCGTGTCCACGCCGAGACATGTCGGCCATGGCCTGGGCCCTCGCCGGTGATCCGCAGCGCGATCTTCGCCTCATCGGTATCACCGGGACCAACGGCAAGAGCACGACCGCGTCTCTCATCGGTCAGCTTTTCGAGGCCGGCGGTCTCTCCACCGCCATCATCGGCACCCTCGGGGCGCAGCTCGGCGGCCGGCAGATCGCCGAGAGTGATCGCACGACCCCCGAAAGCACCGATCTGGCGCCGATCCTTCAACGTGCGGTCGGCGGCGGCGCCCGTGCCGTCGCGATGGAAGTCTCGTCGCACGCTCTGATGCAGGATCGGGTCGCCGGGCTTGAGTTCGAGGTCGCGGTCTGGACCAACCTCACGCGCGATCACCTCGATTACCACCTGGATATGGAGAGCTACTTCGCGGCCAAACGGCGGCTGTTCGACCATCACCTCGCGGTGGGCGGACGGCGGGTGTTGCCGGTGGATGACCCCTGGGGGGCGAGGCTCCTTGATGATCCGGTCGATGGCGATCTTTCCTGGGGGCTTGACCGGGGCGATGTCTGCGCCCGAGATCTGAGTTCGGATCTCGAGGGTTCGGTGTTCGAACTCCGGCTGCCCGATGACTCGATCCGCGTTGAGCTGCCGTTGGTGGGGATCCACAATCTGAGAAACGCTCTGGCGGCGGCTGCGGTGGCCCACGCCTGCGGCGTCGGCGCCGCTGCCATCGCAGAAGGACTGGCTGCCGCGCGCCCGCTCACCGGAAGACTCGAGCCGGTGATCACCGATCTCGCTCTGCCGATTTTTGTCGACTATGCCCACACTCCGGAGGGTCTTCGCGCCGTCCTTCAGTCATTGGAGAGAATCACCGATCGCCGCCTCATCGTCGTCTTCGGCGCCGGTGGTGATCGTGATCGCGGCAAGCGGGGTCCCATGGGCTTTGCGGTCGGACAGCTTGCCGATGTCGCGATTGTCACCTCCGACAACCCGCGCCACGAGGCTCCGGCCGTCATCGCCGAGGCCGTTGCAGCCGGTGTCACTGCTGCGGGTGGCGAGCCCGTGGTCGAACTCGATCGCCGCGCCGCCATCGGCCGGGCCCTCGAATTGGCCAATAATCGGTCGCTCATTCTTGTCGCCGGAAAAGGTCACGAGGCGACTCAGACCATCGGCGACCACAGGATCCCGTTCTCCGACCAGACCGTCATTCGCGAACTTGCCGGGAGGGTGCCGTGCAGCTGAGCGTCGCCGAAGCCGCCCGGCTCGTTTCCGGCTCGGTCGCGGGAGCTGCCGATGTGCAGCTCACGGGCGCTGAGGTCGATTCGCGCCGTGTCCAGCAGGGTGATCTCTTCATTGCTCTCCGGGGCGCCCGGTGTGACGGCCACGTCTTTGTCACCGATGCGCTGGCAGTGGCCGCAGCCGCGTTGGTTCGCTACGACGCCGAGTTCGACTCGATCCCCTCGAATCGCGCGCTGATCCGGGTCCAGAATCCACTCACGGCATACTGGGAACTCGCCCGGTACGAACGAGCGCGCCGCGATTGGCGAGTTGCCGCCGTGACCGGGTCGGTGGGCAAGACCACCACCAAGGACATGCTGGCGGCCCTCCTCGAACCGAGTTTCACGGTCGGCGCGACCGAGGGGAACCGAAACTCCACCCTCGGTCTGCCGGCGGAAATTCTCTCCCAGCCGGAGGACATCGATGTTTTCGTTGCCGAGGCTGGGATGAGCCGGGCGGGTGAGCTCGATGCCATCGGGTCGATCATCACACCGCAGGTCCTGCTCTATACCCGGATCGCTCCGGTCCACACCGAGTTCTTTCCCGACTTCGCCGGCATCGTCAACGCCAAGGCCGAGCTTCTCCAGCATCTCGATCCCGGCGGCACCCTGGTCATCAATGCCGATGATCCGCACCAGCGAGCGTACCCGGAGGCGACTTCGGCTTCGGTGCTCCGGTTCGGAACCGCGGACTCCGATGCGTGGCTCAGCGATCTCGAAGACCGCGGCATCCTCGGAACACGATTCAGACTCCACCTGCCGTCGGGAGATGCGGTGGTGAATCTTGGCCTCGCAGGCCGTCACCAGGCGGAGAACCTCCTCGCGGCCGCCACCGCGGCGTCAGCGTTCGGAGTGGATGCCGCCGGTGTTGCTGCGGTTGCCCCGACCCTGGAGCCCGCCGCCCACCGAGGCCGGATTCACCGGCTGTCGATGGGCGCCACCGTGGTTGATGACAGCTACAACGCATCACCGCTGGCCATGCGCCGGCTCCTCGAGATGTTGGCAATAGCACCCGGGCGGCGGATTGCGGTGCTCGGAGATATGTACGAATTGGGTGATGGATCGGCCGAGGCCCACCGCGAGGTTGGGCAGGTGGCTGTCGATTCGTGCGATCTCCTGGTTGCAACCGGGGCCGATGGCGCCGGCGAACTTTCCGGGGCCGCCAGGGCCGCCGGGATGGAGGCGAGCACGGTCAGCCAGGTCGATGACGCCGAAGCGGCGGCGGAGCTGCTCAAGACTTTTCTCCGGCCCGGCGACATCGTGCTCGTCAAGGGTTCACGCAGGGTTGGTCTCGACCGGACCGTCGATGCGCTTCTGGGTTGGGAGGCTGCCTGATGTTGTACGCCCTCCTGACATCGTTGGCGGACACCTGGTTCGGATTCAACGTCTTCCGTTACATTACTTTCCGAGCCGGGCTGGCGATCTCAACCGCCTTCTTCATCATCCTCGTGGTCGGTCCATGGCTCATCGAGCGGATGCGGTCGTTGCAGATCCGCCAGTCAATTCGGGAAGAAGGCCCTCAACACCACCAGGTCAAGGCGGGGACTCCAACCATGGGAGGCGTCCTCATCGTCGGCAGCACAGTGCTGACGACCCTGCTCTGGGCCAATCTGGGCAACCGGTATGTCTGGACCGTCCTGCTGGTCACGGTGGCCTTCGCCGCCATCGGCTTTGCCGATGACTGGATCAAGGTCCGCAATCGGCGCAACCTCGGTCTCACCGCCCGCCAGAAACTGGCCCTCCAGATCGTGGTCGGGCTGGCGGCCGGGATCGCGGTCCGAGCCGTGGCGGGTGAAGCCGCCCACGCCGGGGCTCTGTCGGTGCCGTTCTTAAAGGGCGTGCTGATCCCTATGGGTCTGTTCTATCTCCCGTTCGTGGTGATCGTCCTGCTCGGCTCTTCCAACGCGGTGAATCTCACCGACGGTCTCGACGGTCTCGCCATCGGTTCCATGGCCATTGCGGCCACGACCTACACCATCTTTGTCTATGTCGCCGATCACGCCCGGATCGCCAACTATCTCCAGATCGTCCCGGTGCCGGGCGCCGGCGAGGTTGCGGTCTTCACCGGTGCGATGGTCGGTGCGTCGCTCGGTTTTCTCTGGTTCAACTGCCACCCGGCCGAGGTCTTCATGGGCGATGTCGGTTCGCTCGCTCTCGGCGGCGGGATCGGCATCGTCGCCGTGGTCGCCAAACAGGAACTCCTCCTTGTCCTCGTCGGAGGACTCTTCGTCCTCGAGGCGCTGTCGGTGATGATCCAGGTGCTGTCGTTCAAGCTGCGCGGCAAACGGGTCTTTCGCATGGCGCCGCTCCACCATCACTTCGAACTTCTCGGCTGGACCGAAACCCAGGTGGTGACCCGTTTCTGGATCATCGCGGTGGTCTTCGCCCTCGCCGGTCTCTCGACCTTGAAGCTGAGGTGACGGTGAAGACGATGGACTTCTCGCGGGTGCTGGTGGTCGGGCTGGGACGCTCCGGTGTGGCCGCCGCGCGTCTCGCTTGGGCGGGCGGCGCCGAGGTCGTCGTGACCGATCGGCGATCGGAAGCCGAGATGGCGGAGGTCCTCGGGGGACTTCCGATCGGGACACAGTCCTTCTTCGGGAGCCACCCGGAAGCCTGTCTCGACGGCGTCGATCTCGTGGTTGTCTCTCCCGGAGTTCCACCGACCGCCGAGTTGCTCGTCACGGCGCGGCAGCGCGGTCTCGCGGTGATCACCGAGGTCGAGTTTGCCTGGCTCCACCGCAAAGATGCACCCCTGGTGGCCATCACGGGTTCCAACGGCAAAAGCACCGTGACCACCCTGGTGACGGAGATGCTCCGAGCCGCCGGTTTCGACACCGTGGCCGGCGGCAATCTCGGGATTGCCGCCTCGGATCTCGTCCTCGCCGGCGGCTGGGATCATTGGGTCCTCGAGATCTCGAGCTTCCAGTCCGAACTGCTGACCATCATGGATCCCACCGTGGCCGTCTTCCTCAACCTGAGCCAGGACCACCTCGAACGGCACGCCGGTCTTGCGGACTACCTCGCGGCAAAGCGACGGCTCTTCGCCTTCCAAGATGCCGGCGACACCGCCGTTCTCAACGCCGATGATTCGGCGTCGGCGGCCACCGAGACCGCGGCCGATCGGCGGTTCTTCTCCCTCGAGAATCGGGCGGATGCTTGGCTCGAAAGCGACCGCTTGTTCCTCGATGGATCGGAGTTTCTCGCGGCCGATGACGTCCGGCTGAGCGGCGCCCACAATCTGGCCAATGTCCTCGCCGCCGCCCTCGCGGCCGTGGCCAGCGGCGCCTCCCCGGAGGCCGCGGCCGATGCTGCAACGACCTTTGACGGTCTCGCCCACCGCCACCGCACGGTCCACGAGGTCGCCGGGGTGCGATGGGTCGACGATTCCAAGGCGACCAACATCGGTGCGGCCCTGGCCGCGCTGCGCGGCTACCCTGCGAATTCACTCCACCTCATCCTTGGTGGGCAGGCCAAGGGCCAGGACTTCGGCGTGCTCTCAGACGAGGTTCGGCGGGCCGTTGTGCGTCTCTATGTCATCGGGGTCGACGGGCCCGAGATCGCCCGTTCGCTGGCCGGCACCGCCGAAGTGGAGAGCTGCGAAACCTTGGATGAGGCGGTACGTCGCGCTCGCGTGGCAGCCGCGCCCGGATCGACGGTGCTGTTGGCGCCGGCCTGCGCTTCCTTTGACCAATTCTCGAGCTACGAACAACGTGGCGATGTCTTCGCCGCCCTCGCGCGGGAGGAGGCGGTGACATGCCCATAAAACAGCGCTTCGACCGCCTCCTGCTTGGCGCCGCCATCCTCCAGGTCGGGATGGGTCTGGCCCTGATGGCCTCGGCCTCGTGGCTCATCGCCACCGAGCGTTACGGCCGCCCGGGCTCCTACTTCTTCACTTGGCAGGCGGCCACCGCGCTCGTCGGTCTCGGGGTCCTGGTTGTGTGTATGCACGTCCGGTCGGATCTCCTCACCGAAACTCGGCTGGCTCGTTTCGGAGTCGGCTTGAGTTGGCTGCTTCTCGCGGTGGTCTTTCTCCAGCCGCCGGTGGCCGCGACACATCGTTGGCTTTCCATCGGGGGTTTTTCGCTACAGCCGTCGGTTCTGGCGCGGTTGGCCCTGATCGTCTTTGCCGCGGTGGAACTCGACCGCTGCCGGCGTGAGGGCTGGCCGACACGTCGTTTGTGGATCCTGATGGCAATCTGTTCGTTCACCGCTGTCCTCATCATCGCTGAGCCCGATCTCGGTTCCGGGGCTCTCCTGCTGGTGGTTCTGACCGCCATGGCCTTTGTCGCGGGGATGCCCGTCCGGATGATCGCCGCCCCGGCGGTGGTCGGAGTCCTGGGACTGGCGGGGGCGGTTGTCACATCGCCCTACCGTCTGGCTCGGGTACGAGCCTTTCTCGATCCCGACGCCGCGACCGCCGCCGGCTGGCAGAGTTACCAGAGCCTGGTCGCCATCGGCAGCGGTGGGATCACCGGACGCGGCTACGGGACCGGATTGCAGAAGCTCTTCTTCTTGCCCGAACCGCACACCGACTTCATTTTCTCAATCGTCGGCGAGGAGCTCGGTCTGCTCGGTCTGCTCGGTCTGGTCGGGCTCATCGCGGTCATCACCTGGCGGGGTCTGAGAATCGCCTCCCGCCTGGCCTCGCCGGACCGGGCGCTCCTTGCCTTCGGTCTGACCTTTGCCTTTGCCGTCCAGAGCTTGATCCACATGATCGTCTGCATCGATCTCCTCCCTCCCAAGGGCATTCCGCTGCCGCTGGTGAGTTACGGCAAGACCGACCTTGTGGTCACCCTGGCCTCGGTGGGCCTGCTGCTCAATCTCTCGCGGGAGGCAAGCGTATGACCCGGCGAGTGGTGATTGCGGGTGGAGGCACCGGGGGGCACGTCTTCCCCGGCCTCGCCGTGGCTGCCGAACTGCAGTCTCTCGGCGTTGAAGTTCACTGGCTGGGAGCTCGGCGCGGTCTCGAGGCCGAGTTGATTCCCGAGCGCAACCTGCCCCTGACCCTGGTCGATCTCGAGGGGATCCAGGCCCGGAGCCCGGCAGAGGCGGCGCGTGCGGTCACGCTGCTGCCGCGTGCCGTGTTCAAATCAATGCGGACCCTTCTCGAGCTCGAACCCATCGCGGTGGTGGGTGTCGGCGGGTATGCCTCGGCTGCGGGTCTGGCAGCTGCGGGTCTCCTCGGTGTGCCGATGATCCTCCAGGAGCAGAACTCGATCCCGGGCATGACAAATCGATTCCTCGCACCGTGGGCGGATCTCATCTGCTGCGGCTTTGCCGATGCGGTGGCGCATTTCCCGTCGCTTCCCGCCGAGTGGACCGGCAACCCGGTTCGCGCGAGGTTCTTCGATATCGATGCGTTGGAGCCCCACGATCAGCCACGCATCCTGGTTCTCGGAGGCAGCCAGGGATCGCTCTTCCTCAATCGCATCCTGCCGCGAGCGTTGGCCATCCTCCAATCCCAGGGAATGACCCTCAAGATCCAACACCAGACCGGCGGCCGCTGGTCCGAGGTCGTGACGACGAGCTACTCCGATCTTGGCGTCCAGGCCGATGTCTCCGCCTTCCTTGCCGAACCCTGGCGGTCACTGGCCGAAGCCGACCTCGTGGTGGCGAGATCCGGCGCGCTGACGGTTTCTGAACTCGGAGCGGCGGGACGTGGTGCGGTTTTGGTGCCTTTCGCCGCGGCGGCGGGGAATCACCAGGAGTTCAACGCTCGCTCGCTCGAGAAAGCTGGTGGCGCGGTCGTCCTCACCGAAGACGAGGCCAACCCCGCAACCATGGCCAGGGTTCTCGGTGGGATTCTCGCTGATTCCCAGACCATGATCTGCATGGGAGCGGCGGCCTCGGCCATGGCCCACCCGGACGCCGCGCGGAAGATCGCTGACCGGGTGCTCGCCATCGGGGGTGGGTTGTGAAGCGGCGCCATCTCCACTTCATGGGCATCGGCGGGGTTGGGATGTGCGGTCTCGCCGAGGTCGCGCATGCCGGCGGCGACGTCGTGAGCGGGTGCGATCTTGCCGCGTCGGAACGCACCGAGAGGCTCTCGGCCCTCGGGATCGAGATTCACATCGGGCACGACCCCGATCACCTCGAAGGCGTCGACACCGTTGTCTATACTGCGGCGGTCGCCCCTGACGAGGGCGAGTTTCTGGCCGCCGCGCAGCGGCGGATCTCCACGGTGCGGCGGGCTGTAATGCTCGGCGAACTGATGAACCATCACCGGGGCATCGCTGTCGCGGGCACCCACGGCAAGACCACCACGACGGCGCTCATCGGCTACCTGCTGACCGAGGCCGGGCTCGATCCCACCGTTCTCGTCGGTGGTCGCGCGCGGTTTGCCGACTCCAACGCCCGCATCGGCAGCGGCGAGCTGATGGTCTGCGAGGCCGACGAGTACGACCGGTCCTTCCTCGAGCTCCGCGCTGAGGTGGCCGTGGTCACAAATCTCGAACTCGAGCACCTCGACTGTTACGGATCCCCTGCCGAGCTCGATGCCGCGTTCGTGGCCTTCTGCAACCAGACCTCGGAAACCGGACGCGTCGTCCTGTGCCGCGACGACGATGGGTCTTGGGCGCTGGCCGGGGCGGTGCAACGCCCGGTCATCAGCTACGGGTTCTCCGAGGATGCGGATCTCCGTGCAATCGATGTGCGCACCGAGCCCGAGCGCAGTCGTTTTTCCGTCGTCCACCGTGGTGAGACCCTGGGCGAGGCGGCGATCTCGCTGCCCGGTCGATTCAACATCCTCAACGCCCTGGCGGCCCTGGCGGTCGGTCTCGAGCTCGATCTTCCTTTTGCGGTGCTGGCGTCGGGCTGCGCGTCCTTCACCGGCGTTGCCCGGCGTTTCGACGTGCTCGGTTCGAGGAACGAGATCAATGTCGTCGACGATTACGCGCACCATCCGACCGAGATCGAGGCGGTCCTCGAGGCGGCGCGGCAGGCGTTTCCGGGGCAGCGACTCGTCGTGGTTTTCCAGCCCCACCTCTACAGTCGGACCCGCGATTTTGCCGATGGCTTCGGGCGAGCCCTGCTTGGTGCCGATGTCGTCGTGGTGCTGCCGATCTACCCGGCTCGAGAGCGTCCCATCGACGGCGTTGACGAGGCGTTGGTGGTGTCAGCGGCGAGCCGGCTGGGGCACCCGGCGATCTCGGCCGGGCCCGCCGTGGCCGAGGCCTCGGTCTTTGTCGATGGGCTGCTCTCGGAGGGTGATGTTCTGATGACCCTGGGCGCGGGTGATGTCCACTGCGTGGCCGAAGAATGGCTGCGAGGTGCCGCATGACTCTGGTTCATCGTCGGTTCCTCCCCGATCGCTTCCGGCCGCGAACGCCGCGGCGTCGCTCCCACCGACGGTACTATCTTCCGGCGGCTGCATTGACGATCGCGTTGCTTGCCGCTCCGCTGTGGCAGGTTCAGTCGGTGGAGATCCACGGTGCCGATGTGGTTCCCGATTCGGTCACCGCCTCTCTCGAAGGTCTAGTGGGCCACATGGTGCCGATCCTGGGGCTCGACTGGCTTCGCCAGATTGCAGCGACCTGGCCGGCCGCCTCGGAGGTCAGGGTCCACCTCGAACTCCCGGGAACCATTGTTGTGGAAATCTACCGCGAAACCCCCCGCGGGTCGGTCCCGGTGGGAACCGGTTGGCACGCGCTGGCGATGGATGGTCGGTTGGCCGGTTCGCTCAGCGAGCCGCTCCCGCCGGAGCTCGTCGGCTTTCAGCGCCCCTCGGATCGACGGCTCGCATTTTTGGTGGCCCGGCGGATCGCCCAGGCGAGTGGCGCAGAGGTGATGGCGGTTCGCCAGGTAACACCGGCTGATTATGTCGTCGGCCTCTGGTTCGAAGGACCGGATCGTGTGACGACGATCCACGTGATCCCGGAAGGAACCGCCGCGGAGTCGACGTGGTGCTCGCAGGTGTTGGGTGGGGGTGTGATGGTGGAGTGGGCCGATCTGCGTTGGCCGCACCGGATGGTGCTGAGGGCCGGCGCATCGCAAGAAATCCAGCGACCTCGTCCCGGGCGCGCCCCGGGGGAGGCAGCATGATGAACGATATGGGACCCCTGGTGGGTATCGACGTCGGCTCGACCCGGGTGTCGGTGGTCGTCGGGACGGTTGACGATGACCGCCTGGTGATCCGCGGCTGCGGTCAGGCCGACCACGATGGCGCCCGCAAGGGTGTGATTGCCAATTTGGATGAGGTCGCCGGCGCGGTGCGGGTGGCGGCCGAGGAGGCCGAAGCCATGGCATCGGTCCCGGTGGAACTCGCCGCGGTCGGTCTCGGCGGTCTCCCGATCCAGGGTCTTCCAGCCACCGCTTCGGTGCCGGTGACCGGGCGTAACATGACGGTGTCCGAAGACGATCTGCGGCGGGCGCTGACCGCTTGCGCCCAGGTCAGCATTCCACCGGATTTCCGCGTCCTCGACATCATCGCGTGTGGATATGCGCTGGACGGTCAATCCGGGATGGACCACCCGGTGGGGATGCCGGGCAGTCGGCTCGACGCCTCGGCCTTTGTGGTTTACACAAACAAAACCCACGCCGACACCGTCGAGCAGACCGTTAACCGTGCAGCGGTGGCGGTGAAACAACTGGTCTACGAACCCCTGGCCGCCGCTGAAGCGGTGGTCACGCCCGACGAACGGGAGCTCGGCTGCCTGCTCCTCGACGTCGGCTACGCAACCACCGAGTGGGTGCTTTATGCCGAAGGAGTGGTGGTGTCATCGGGGGCCTTGCCCGTCGGTGGGCGTCACTTCACCGCTGATCTCGCGGCACTGCTCAAGACGACGACCGCGGCCGCCGAGCAGACCAAGCGACAGGTCGGCGCATCCCTCGAACGTGGGGGTCTCGATATCGAAGCCATCGAGGTGCCGAGCCTCGGCGGCGACGGAAACAGCGTTCATCCGGCCCGATTTGCGGCCGAAATCCTCCACGAGCGTGCCCGTGACCTCTTTATCGGGGTCCACCGCGTGCTCGTGGAGCACAAGCTCGATCGACTGCCGCGTGCGGGAGTCGTACTGACGGGTGGCGGCGCCGCCCTCGACGGGCTCGAAGAAGTGGCGGAAAAGATATTCGGACACCGAGCCAGGGTCGGACGGCCGTTGAATCTGGCCGGTCTGACCGAACCGGTGTCCGGGCCGGACTGGGCCGTGGCCTGCGGCCTGATCCGGATGCAGTTCAGTCGACAAAACGAACATTTGGCTCTACGGGGGCGGAGCGGTGGCCTGTTGGCCCGGCTACGCGGCGCCCTTGGTGATTTTTTCGAAATGGGAGGTGGGCATGATCGAGTTTGACAGTGATTTGATTGATGATATCGACGAATTGGACGAGAACGATCCGTCCCTGTTCGACGAGGAACCCGGGTCCGGGATCTTCCTCGATGAAGGCACGGCCCCAGCCCGGATTCGGGTGGTCGGGGTTGGTGGTGGCGGGTGTAACTCGGTGAACCGGATGATTTCGGCCGGGCTCACCGGTGTTGAATTCATCGCCGCCAACACCGACGCTCAGGCGCTCGTGGCCAGCATGGCGCCGGTCAAGCTCCAGCTCGGCTCCGAGCTGACCCGTGGCCTCGGCGCAGGCGCCAACCCGGAGATCGGCCGCAACGCCGCTTTGGAGGCAGACAAGAAGATCTTTGATCTGCTCGAGGGCGCCGATATGGTCTTCATCACCAGCGGGATGGGGGGCGGAACCGGCACCGGAGCGACACCCGTCATCGCCCAGATGGCGCAGGACGTCGGCGCCCTGACGGTGGCGGTGGTGACCAAACCCTTCTCCTTCGAGGGGTCGAGGAGGCGGAAGGTCGCTGAAGAGGGGATCGCTCAGCTTGGCGAGCACGTCGACACCCTCATCACAATCCCCAACGACCGGCTGCTCAAGTTTGTCGAGCGCAACACCAATTTCACCGATGCCATGCGGATCGCCGATGATGTATTGCGTCAGGCGGTCCAGGGCATCGCGGACATCATCACCGTCCCCGGTCTCATCAACCGAGATTTTGCCGATGTCCGCACGGTAATGAAGGGGATGGGTCACGCCCTCATGGGCATCGGTCTCGCCTTTGGCGAGCACCGCGCGGTCGAGGCCGCCCAGCAAGCCATCGCATCGCCGCTGCTCGAGGAGACCTCCATCGAAGGCGCACGTGGTCTGCTCATCAACATCTCGGGTGGCACTGATGTGACTTTGAACGAGATCAACGAGGCGGCGGAGATCATCACCGAAGGCGCCGACCCCGATGCCCAGATCCTCTTCGGCGCGGTCGTCGATCCCAATCTCGAGGACAGCCTGCAGGTGACGGTGATCGCAACCGGATTCCAGAGCGAGCAGGATTCAGCGCGGATGCCGGCGACCGAGATGCGAAGGCCGAACGAATCGGTGCAGGAAGAGGAGCCATCGGCGCGAGCAAGTCGGTTCTTTGTTCCAGGAGGGCCCAACTCCGAGTACGGCATCAACCAGACCGACGACTACGAGATTCCGGCCATTTTGCGTAAACAGATGGACTAGAAGCAGACAGTCCAAGCGTTTAATCGTGCCCGAGGCATGCCTCGGGGGCGTCTTTTGCCCCTCCCGCTAAATTACCTCCCGGCGGGAGGGGCCATCTTTTTGCGGCGGCCGCCCATCGGGCGGCC
>CBESWV010000012.1:0-33949 GCA_965533305.1 uncultured bacterium
ATCCGGCGTCTACGGCACCTCTTCGACCTATAGCCCCGACACCACCGCCTTCCTCTCGGACGCCGCAGACACCGATCCTGATAACGCCAGCGCCACCACCTCGGTCACCGTCGCCGTGGTCGACGTTCCGCCGGCACCGGTAGCCGCGTTCACCTACTCGCCCGCTGAGCCCACAACGGGTCAGCTCGTCATGTTCACCGACGCCTCCTCCGGTGGCGCCCCGACCACATGGGCATGGGACTTCGGCGACGGTGCGAACAGCACCGAGCAGGATCCCAGCCACGCCTACGCCAGCGCCGGCACCTTCACCGTCAGCCTGATGGTGGAAAACGGTGGCGGTTCGGACTCCGCGTCGATGGACGTCACCGTCGCAGCGGGCACAGTCTTCACCGAGGCGTACTTCATTCCGGCCGCAGCACTCGCCGCCGGAGCCGAAGGATCGTTCTTCCAGACCGATGTCGACATCAACAACTCCGGCTCCACCGGCGACACCTTTGCGTTCCTCTGGCTGCCGCGCGGCGAGAACAACTCCGAACCCACCCAGTCCTCGAGCTACAGCATCGGAGCCGGTGAGAGCATCCGCTTCGAAAACGTGCTTGCCGACGTCTTCGGCGCTGAGCCGAACGTCTCCGGGGCCCTCGCTGTGGTGTCCAACACCGCCGGTCTCAAAATCCTAAGCCGGACCTACAACCTGCCCACCGCCAAGGCATTGGGCACCTTCGGCCAGGCCCTGCCGGGCATCTACTCGGCTGATCTCATCGGTCAGAACGAGACTAAGCGGATCATCTACATGAGCGAGAACGACAACCTCCGCGCCAACCTCGGTTGCGTCAACGGCGTCAACGACAACGTGCCCATCGACATCACATCCTATGACGCGGCGGGCACCATGCTCGAAACCCAGCGTATGACGCTCGGTCCGTGGTCCAACAACCAGATCAATCAAATTTTCTTGGACTTCGCACCGACCAACGGCTATGTCGATGTGATGTCGATCAAGGCGAACGCCGGGTTCTACTGCTACGGATCAGTGCTCGACAACGGCAGCAACGACCCGACATCGATCCTGCCCACCGAGTACGGCGTCGATGCGCCCTTCGTCAACTACTTCATCCCCGCCGCCGCGCTTGCCGCGGGCGCCGAGGGTTCGTTCTTCCAGACCGATGTCGACATCAACAATGCCGGCACCACGATGGCCACCTACAACTTCATGTGGTTACCTCGAGGCGAGAACAACTCGGCTCCTGTCACTTCCGCGAGCTTCACTCTCGCCGCGGGCGCCAGCGTCCGTTATGAGAACGTGCTAGCCGAGGTCTTCGAGGCCGAGCCCGGCGTCGCGGGCGCGCTGGCCATCAGCGCGGACTCTGCGAGCCTCGGCGTCATGAGCCGGACCTATGACGTGAGTCAGGCCGGCACTCTCGGAACATTCGGTCAGGCGATCCCGGGCATCCCGGCCAGCAACCTGATCACGCAGAACGAGACCAAGCGGATCATCTACATGAGCGAGAACGACGACCTGCGCGCCAACCTCGGTTGCGTCAACGGTGTCAACGACAATGTGCCCATCGATATCACCACCTACGACAGCGAAGGCGATGAGCTCGAGACACAGCGCATGACGCTCGGTCCGTGGTCCAACAACCAGATCAACCAGATCTTCAGTGACTTTGCACCCACAAACGGCTATGCCGACGTGACGTCGATCAAGGCGAATGCTGGGTTCTACTGCTACGGATCGGTGCTCGACAACGGCAGCAACGACCCGACCACCATCCTTCCGCAGTAATATCGTCAACCACAACCAAGGGCGGGGCTTCGGCCCCGCCCTTTTCTTGTTCTTGTTTGCGGGTCGCATCCTCATCGCCTGTTCGTGTCCGGATCGCCCGTAACGAGTTCTCCGGTGCCACCCGTTGCACCCGATCGAGGAACGCACGTGACGAGTTCTCCGGTGCCACCCGTAGCATTGATCGGCATCAACGATTCGCCTTTGCCGAAAAGACCCACCTCCGAACAATGCAACAAATGGCACCACGCCACACGGCCCTGGTGCATGCCGTCTCCTCCACCAGAAACCGTAGCCGGACACGCGGAATCACTTTCCACCGGGCGTGCCGTCCTTGACGTTTTTCACCCGTGAGCGCTGAGTCAACCTATCGCGCCACGGAAAACGCCAAGGGGGGCAACCTCGGGAATCGCGATCCGGTGCATCTGTTCCGGCTCAGAAGGAGGCCGCCGCTCGCGTAATCAGCGTGGTAACAGACCTTCCAATCGACCACCAAATGACCACGCTGATTGCGCGACGCTGGGACGCCAGGGGCGGCCCAGAAGGCCGAAGTTGAAGGACTCGGGGAAAGCGATCATGTCCGCAACCGGCGCACCACGCCACGCGGACCGGGCTAGTTCCCGACCCTGGCCCGGATGGTGTTCGCCAACTCGGTTCTGCCCATGTTGTTGAGAACCCGGTAGAGATTGTCCGGATATTCCGCCACGCCGGGATCCAAACCGAGGGCTCGAGCATAGGTCGACGCCGCACGATCCGTCTGCCCATCCAACGCCAAGGCTAGAGCGAGCCGGTTCGTGAGTGCCGCATCGTCGCGCTTGACCGCAAGAGCGGATTCGAATGTCGCCACCGCGGCCCCGGCCCGGCCTGCCGAAAGCTGGGCGATCCCGAGACGACCGAGGATCTCCGGGCTTCCGGGTGCGATCTCAGCCGCTTCCGTGAGCTTGGCCAACGCGGTTTCGAACTCACCCCGGCTGTAGTCCTGGTAGCCCGCGACCATCAGCGCTCGGGCCAGATTTTGGCTGTTGCGGGTCGCGGTGTCCGATGTTCGGGCGAAACGAATGGCCAGTCTGAAATGGTGAATTGCCTCGTCGATCCGTCCCGATTCTTCGAGGAGCACACCAAGATTTCCGTGCGGCTCATCAGCATCGGGCTGAAGCTCCACCGCTCGTCGGTAGCGCGCGACGGCTTCGTCCTTCCGCCCGATCAGGTGGGCGGTCAAACCCGCGTTGTATTGGACGCGCGAATCATCCGGGTAGAGCTCGGTCGCCTGTGCGGCGAGCCGGTAGGACTCCTGGAGCTTGCCGGCCCATCCGAGCACCTTCGAAAGCTTCATCAGCGCCAGGGCGTGGGTCTGTGGATCGAGGCCTCCCTCGACCCGCTGTGCGACCTCGGCCACAGCGTCTTCGCCCCACTCGGGTGAGAGCCGGAGCAGCTGCCCATCGGCCATGGTCTCGAGAATCGCCACCGCCAGCCGACGGTGAACCTCGATGGTGGGATGAACGTGATCGAGAAAGAACTCCTTTCCCGGGATTCCATCCTTCGCCCAGCCATCGGTGAGGACCTCGAAATCGACCAGTGACGCACCCCGTTCAGCGGCGATCTCGCGGACGATGTCCGCCACCGGACCGGGCGCCCTGAGTGGGCATACATCCTCGTCTCTCGCGCGTTCGAACGCCGACCGGGCGTCAACCCAATTCTCGGCCTCATCGAGAAGCCGTCCCTGAAGAAAGGCCAACTGCGCGTGGCGTGGATCGATCGCCGCGGCGGCCGCGGTCTCAGTCAGACTCTCGTCGAGCCGGCCCTGAACGTGCGCAACCTGAGCCTCTTCGAGAAGAGTCTCGATGGTCCGACGATCCTGCTCGCTGAGATCCGGACGGTGTTCGGATTTGAACGGCCGGCTGTCCCTGAGATTGGAAGCCGGAGTGATGAACATGGTCTCGGCTCCAACCGAGGCCGCGATGTCGACCATCCGGGTGAGGTTATAGCGGTAGTGAAGGAGGATCTTCTCGGCGAGTTCGTCATCGCGGGTGTAGGCGCTGGGGCCGATGGCGCTGTCGAGGAGCGTCGTCACTTCCTCGTCGAGAATATCGGGGCTGCTTTCGGGTGTGGAGGGACGTTGGGAGAACTGATGCACGACTCTCGACATGGCGGTCCAGATCCGGGTCTTCGATGCGACGGAACCGAGACCTCGGACCGTCTCCGGCATGGCAATGATCGATGAGTAGGTCCGGCGCTCGAGAAACTCGTTGTGCCCCGAGTACACGACAAAGAGATCGGGTTCGTATTCGATGAGTTCTTCCATCAACAGAGCCACGCGGTAACTCGCGTAGCTGACACCACCGGCGTTGACAACCTCCCACCTGCGGCTGGGATCCGCGACGGGAAGCAACTCACGCAGCCATCCGCAGAATGAGGTCGCATCATCGTAGGGTCGGCCGAAGGTCGTTGAACCTCCGAGACAGAAAACTCGAATCGCGTCCCCTTTGCGGGTGGGAAACCGTTGTGGATTGAAAAGGCTGAGCTTGTTCTGTTGGGTCACCATCTCGGTCGAGCCCCCGGCGCCGGTTGTCTCGACAAACAGCGGCGAGGTGGAAGAAAAGCCGACGTAGGGGTCCTCAGCATAGGTTTCGGTGCGGACTCCGACGAGAGCAAGCAGCCCTTCGAGCAGGACAAAGAAGATTACCGTCACCATCACCGACATGATGATCTTTCGGCCGATGGTCATCGTTGGCGCCCTTCCCCACTCCGGCCGAACCCTCTCGGCCATGATCACGAAAGTCTAACCCATGCTGCAGAATCGTGAGCACGGCCACCCTTGGGAACGGCGTGATCTGATAATCTCCGGCACGAGTATTTCAGGACCGGACCGCGGAGGTTCCATGACCGAGACATCCAGGGCAAGATCGATCACCAGCGCCGCCATAGCTATCACGCTTTTGCTGGCCGGCATCACTACCGCGAGCGACGACGCACTGATCCGGATCGAACGGCGGTCCGATGCCGATCGCAACTCCCTCATCGAGGTCGACATCACCCTGATCGCCGAAACCGATGACGCGCTTCTCGCCATCGGTTCACCCGCTGATATCGCCTCCGCCCTCGATGCTTGGTCACTGACCGCTACCGTCGTCAAAGAAAGCACCGCCGGCACTCGCTTCGCGCTCGCCGGTCTTCGTCCCGGGTTCACCGAGATCGATCTTCTTGCCTGCGGCGATGTCATATCCCGGGGCGCCGACTGGCTCCTCATCGAAGAACTCGACTTCACCTCCCCCGAATGTCTCGACTCCAGCGGCTGGTTTCTGCGCGTGCTGGACATGGAGCCCCTCGCAGCCATCAGAGCTCAGCCGGTCTCAACGCCCGAGGTTCGGCAAACAAACCCGTTGGTTCAGGAGATGGTCGATCGGATCGACGGCGCCCTGGCTCTCTCTCACTGGTCCGCTCTGTCCCAATCAACCGCCTGGACCACTCGACACTCGAGCTCACAGGGTTGTTTTGATGCCGCCGGCTATGTCCACGATCTGTTCTCCGCCTTCGGGCTCGCAACCGAGTACCAGCATCACACCACCGGCTATGCAGACAACGTCATCGGCACCATTTGGGGTCTCACCGAACCGGAATTGGTCTATATCGCCATCGGCCACCTCGATGACCTCCCGTCATCCGGACCCGCCCCCGGCGCCGACGACAACGCCAGCGGAACCGCCATGGTGACCGCCCTCGCCGAGGTCATGTCGGACTATTGCTTTGCACGTACCACAAAGTTCATCGCGGTCACCGGTGAAGAGCAGGGTCTTTACGGCAGCGATCACTATGCCGACAATGCCGCGGCCTCCGGAGAAAACATCCAGGCCGTGCTCAACGGCGACATGATCGGTTGGGAGGGCGATGGCCAACCCGCGGTCGAGGATCTCGATATCAACTACAACTCGGGGTCTCAGTGGTTGGCGACTGCGATGGTCGATGCAGCCGCCGACTACAGCACCGGTCTTGCGATCAACGCATTCTCCTGTTCGAGTATGACCTATTCGGACCACGCGCCCTTCTGGAGCAACGGCTTTTCCGCCGTTTGCGGGATCACCGACAATGAAGGATTCTGCAGTCAACCGGGCAACTACCCCTACTACCACCAATCATCCGACACCATCGCCAACTGCGGCGCCGGTGCTGTGGATTTCGAAGCATCCGTCATCCGAACCTATCTCGCCACCATGGCCCATCTCGCCGAACCCCTCGCCCGGGTTCCCGATCCGCCGAGCGGCATCCAGGCGCAGGCCGATGGGGACAACCGCATCGCGTTGAGTTGGGCGGGATCCGGTCTCGGCATCACCTACCGGGTCTTCCGATCCACCGGGACCTGCGCCAGCCCCGGCGCTCCCCTCCTGGTCGGCGAGACCCCATCGACATCCTTCGTCGACCCGTCGGTATCGGGAAGCGTCCCCTATGCCTACACCATCGTCGCGGCCGCGGCCGGAAGCTGCTATTCGGCGACCTCAAACTGTGTCGAGGCGACCACATCGGGAACCTGTACCGAACCCCCAATTTTCTCCGGCATCGACTCGGTCGAAAACCCCGGATCGACCTCGTGTCAACTCGACCTCGGTTGGCAGCCGCCCCAGCACGTGTGGTGCGGCGGTCCCGTGGTCTACAACGTCTACCGATCCGCGACTCCGGGCTTCACGCCCTCAGCGGCCAACCGGATCGCCGAGGGGATCGGCGGAACCAGCTTCCACGACACCGATGTCGTCTTTTCCGAGGGTTACCGCTACATCGTTCGCGCCGTCGATCTCGCTCACGACGGTGAGGACACAAACACCCGGGAACTCGCATCCACCCCAACCGGTCCGAACGTGATCGGCACGTGGATCGACGATGCCGGCGACACCGGTATCGCCAAGCTGAGTCGAGAAAACCCCTGGACCATCCTCTCGGGAGCCGGCACGAGCGGCGCTGCCTACGCCACCGGCACCTATGGGAACGACGTCTGTGCCGGATTGACAACGCCTCTTCTCCTGCTCGACGCGAATCCCCAACTCGAGTTCTGGTCCAAATATGACATCGAGAATGACTGGGACAAAGGTGAGCTTCAGATCTCCACCAACGGAGGCTTCTCGTGGCAACGTGTCGCCATGACCTACCCGGGTTCCTCGAACTACACAAGCGACGAATGCAATCTCGGAACCGGAAGCTTCTTCACCGGAGACAGTCAGACGTACGCAGTGTATTCCGCCGATCTCTCGTCGTGGACCGGCCAGGAAGGCATGTTCCGCTGGATTTTCTCCTCCGACGGCTCGCAAAACGGAGCCGGTTGGTGGATCGACGATATCTCGATCACCGATGTCGCCGTCCCGAGCGCCTGCAGCAGCGCCGAGGGGATCTTCAGCGACGGTTTCGAATCCGGAAACACCGGGGCCTGGTCGAACTGATCGACTGAGACTCCTCTCCGCTGGGTCTCCACCACAGCGGAGGGTCGGTCGTCACCAAAACGAGATGCGGTATAAGTATCCCGTGGCTTCCCTACCGACCCTGTCCCCATCATTCGACTGGCGAGCCGAGAGAATTGACTGGCCGGTGACCACCGAAGTCGGGCGCGGACTCACCGGAGTCATCGCCACGACAACCGAAGTCATGTGGCTCGACCCCGCGAGCGGCAGCCTGACTTACCGGGGAGTCCCCGTCGAGTCGCTCGCCGCCCGCAACAGCTTCGAAGAAGTCACCTCCCTTCTCATCACCGGGTCGATGCCCGAAAGAGCTCCAGCGGAATACTCCGCCTTTCGCGATCAGCTCCGTTCCAGCCGAACCCTACCCCCGGATGTGATCGGTCTGATTCGAGACCTCGACCCGGAAACCCACCCGACCAGGCTGTTGCGAGCAGGTATCTCGGCGCTCGGTTGCCATGAACTGTCCGTCGATGATGACCTTTCCGGAGATCGCCACTGGCGGGAGCTGAGAATCGTCGGCCAGGTCGCAGCCGTGGTCGGCGAGGTCGCCGCTTACCGGGCGGGTCGGATCCCGCCGGTCTTTGAACCCTCTGACAGCCTTGCGGAATCGGTCTTGATCGGACTCAACGGTGACCGTCCGGACCCCGCAGACACCCGTATCCTCGATCTTCTCTGGGTGCTCTACGCCGCCCACGGCCTCGATGCACCGACCTTCACCTCGATGGTTGTGGCCTCGTGTCTTGCCGACCCCTATTTCAACGTTGTGGCGGGTCTCTCCGCCTTGCGGGGGCCCCGCCAGGGTGGCGCCAGCGAATCGGTCCTCGATCAACTCTCAGAGCTGGATCAGGCTTCTTCCGCCGACAACCTGGTTCGGGGGATCATCGCCGACGGTCGTCCCATCGCCGGATTCGGCCACCGCAGCTATCGGATGCCGGACCCCAGGGTAGCGGTTCTTCGACGCGAACTCGCCGTTCTCGCCGATCGGCGCGCCCGGCCCGAGGTCTTCGAGTCGTCCCGCGCCATCGAGGTCGCAGCCGAAGCAGTCCTGGCCCCCCGGGGTATCCACGTCAACATCAACTTCTATGCAGCTCCGATCTTTCATCTCCTCGGGGCCGACGCCGCTCTTGGACCCTGTCTCTTCGCGGTGGGAAGAACCGCCGGTCTGGTCGCCCTCGTCCGCGAAGCCATGGACACCATCCGTCTTGTGCGGCCGCTGAGCAGGTATGTCGGTCCATCCGAACGAGCTTTGCCCGGTCCGGAGTCGCCATGATCGGCGGGTCCCGCGCACCGTCTCCCCAATCCTACGCCCGTGGTCTCGAGGGTCTGGTCACCGGCGACACCATGATCAGCGACATCGACGGTACGACAGGCGGCCTCACCTACCGGGGTTACTCCATAGCCGACCTCGTCGCGACCTCCACTTTCGAGGCCGTCAGCTATCTCATTCTCCAGGGCGAGTTGCCGACGGCCTCTCAGCTCGAGGATTGGCGGAGCGAACTCCGCCGGTGGCGACGGCCTCCCCGAGCCGCATTCGACGCCCTGGCGAGGGTTCCCCGTCGTGCGCATCCCCTCGCTCAGTACCGAACGATGCTGACGGTCGCCGCGTGCCACACGCCCGAACCGGAGAACACCACGCTCGACGCGCAGTGGCGTCGCCCGGCGAGGATTCTCTCCTGGACCTCGGCACTCGCGGCTGCGGCAATCCGCCATCTCGACGGTCGCGACGCCGTCGAGCCCATCGAAGACCTCGGTTTCGCCGCGAACTTCCTCTACCAGACCCTCGGCGTGATCCCGCCCGACGAAGAGGTTCGAGCCTTCGAAGCCAGTCTCATCGTCCAGGCCGAGCACGGTCTCCACGCCGCCGCCTTTGCGGCTCTGGTGGTCATCTCCACGGGAGCCGACCTCGGTTCGGCCGTTCTCGCCGGAATGGGCGCCCTCTCAGGTGCTCGCCACGGCGGCGCCAACCAACTTGCCTTCGAGATGATGGCCAGGTTCGAGAGTGCCGACCAGGCCGGGACATGGGCGCGAGCCGCACTCGAGCGTGGTCATCGATTCCCCGGGTTCGGTCACCGCGTCTACCGTTGTCCGGACCCAAGGGTCAAGGCCCTCGAAGCCCACGCCGAGGCCATCCTCAAATCTCACGGTTTGGAGCACCGATGGGAGGTCTACACAGCTCTTCGCGCCGAAGTCGAATCCGTCCTGGGTCCCAAAGGAATCTTCGCCAACGTCGATTCGATCACCGGTCTTCTCTACCACCCCATGGGGCTCCCGGTCAGCGCCTTCCCCATCCCGTTCTGCCTGGCGATTCAAACCGGGTGGATGGCCCACTGCCTCGAGTACCTCCCGGACGGTCCGATGATCGAACCCGGAGCGGTGTATGTCGGCCATGAAGAGAGTTCTTAGTTCTTAGTTCTTAGTTTTTAGTTTTTAGTTACATCGCACAGCTCCGTGGAACGGCTGCGGTGAAATTCAAAGCACCAATTTGCGCTGCACGCGGTTCTAGTGCAGTTGCGATGAAACTAAAAACTAAAAACTGAGAACTGACTGCTGGTCTAGACGCGTCCGCGGCTATTGAGGAAGACCTCCCGCAACCCGAGGAGCATCTTCGAAAAGCCCGCATCGGCAAGAATCTTCTTGAGTTCGCTGGACTTCGCCCCCGATGCGAAGGCCTCGAGAAAGGTATCCGCCAAACCGTAGAACCGCTCCAATGGATCGAGTTTGAACTCCTCTCGGTTCTCCTCGAACCACCCACGCCGTCCCACCACCTCCCAAACAAAGTGTCCGTGTTTCGGATCGCGACGCAACATACCGTCGGCGATTTCGGTGACCTCGATATGAAGTGCCTTCAGGATCGCCGCATCGTCACTTTCACGCAACGCTCTCTCGACCCGTTCGGCTTCTTCAACCGGCCCTTCGGGTCCAGATTCTTCAGGACCCGGACGAACCGACACATGGGTCACCGGGGTCTCGATCGAGCCCACATCGGCATCCGCCGAGGTCCAACTCTTCGCGGGCTTTGAGGGTGGATCAGCCTTGGGCGGCGATTCGGATTTCTCGGCCGCCTTGTGAAGACCGCTGGAAGACACCTTGACAACCAGTCGACCGGGGCGCGGAGTCGGCGCCGGCGCCCGGGCTGGGCTCGGCGGTTCATCCTCGCCAAAGATCGAATCGAGGGTTTCTTCGTGGGACTTGCTCTCGGCGGGTTTGGGAGACGATTTCGGGGTGTCGGGCGGCGGTGCTTTCGCCGCTGCTTTGGCGCCTTTGATCGCTGAACGGAACTCCTCGAAATATCCCTTCAACCGAGCTTCATCACCTTTGTCGGCCGGCTTGCTCGAGGACATCGACCTTCTCATCTCCTCGAGTTCATGGAGTCGGTCGAGAAGGCTGGCGCCATCACGCGGCTCGAGAATCGTCAGGCGATCCTTGAGGACATCATTCCCGACGATGATGTCGGACAGATCCCGAAAATTCGCGTAGGTCATGAGCTCTTCGTAATCGCCGCTGAACCTGTCGAGGGGCGTCTCGTTCTCCTTGCGCACCACCAACCGGCGGAACACGTCACTCGGAAGGCCTTCTCGGTACCAGAGTTCTCCCGAATAGGTCACCAGGCCGCGGTGGACGATGCGGCGAAAGTTGACAAGAAGGTCGGTCAGGATCCGATTGGCGTCGATTGTTCGTCCCCTGTTCTACCCGCGGTCATCTGCCGCGATTCAATCCGGATCAGAGAATTGTACTGCGAAACCGAACAGTTGTCTCTGCAACCTCTTGCAAAAACCCTCTTTCCCAATGTTCGTGGTCTCTGTGCCGGCGAGACGCCAGCACTACAAAGAACTGAGATCTATTGTAGGGCCGGTGTCTCGCCGGCCTGACGGTGAGGTAGGTCGGAAGACTTCAGTGCCCAAACCTCGGATCTTGCAAGAGGCTCTCTGTTGAACTATGACTTACCGACTCGTACTCAAGATGAGCGAATCTGCTGGATGAGACGGGGCAAGATCTTGATGCTCTGGTGCTTGCGAAGAGCGGACGCATACCGGTGGTATTCGGAGCATCTCCGCTAGGAGCCTGTAGTGAATAGAATCGGCGGCGCCTTTCGGGTGTCGTTTGGCCCGTTTCTCGGCGCATTCTTGGCCCATACCACCAGTATGAACCGGCAAATCCGCCGAAAAACGGCCTCAAACGACTCACCGAAATCCATCCACCATCTATTCACTACAAGCTCCTAGTCCCCAGAGCGAAAAAGATTGTCCCAGATCGCCGGTGAGAATTGCTCATCTTGGGTCTGATTCATATTTCTTCCAATCGGCCTCGATCACCGTCGGGCGGGAAGGCCCGAACTTCCGAGCAGCCGCAGCCGAGACGAGGGTTCGGATCATGCGCCGGCCCGGCGGGACGAGCAGAAAGAAACCCAAAGCATCGGTGATGAGACCGGGAGTCAGAAGGACGGCGCCCGCGATCAAAATCAACAAGCCGTCCAAGAGCCGGTCGGTCGGAACACGCCCCTTTTGAATATCAGCCTGGGCCTGCCGAAGCACCCGTAGGCCCTCCATCCTCGTCAGGATGGCGCCCATCGCTCCGGTTGCGACCACCAATGCCACCGTTGGCCAAAAACCGATCACGTCGCCCAGCTTGACAAGGAGAAACAGCTCGATCAGGGGAACAAGGGTGAACAGAAAAAGCAGGCGAACAAACATGAAACCTCAGTCGACGGGCACGGTGCCCGGATTCCGCGACAGCGGGATGAAGATCGGCAGCTCGATCTTGAGACCGACCTGAACCGTGATCAACCAGTGATTCTGAGCCGACCTCGCCGCTCCGAACTCGAAAGCGAGCGCGAAGGGTCCGCCGCCGGTCTCGGCTCCAACCGAAAGGCCGTGGTGGATCCCGTGGTTGAAGTCTCTGATGTTGCGGTACCGTAGGAATTTCCCGTAGAACCCGCGCTGAGGTCGCGAACCCGAAAGCCTGCGGACACCGCCCCAACCGAGGGTTGCCATGTGCGTCTCCGAGGTCGGGCCCCGCTCATAGCCATAGCCGCCGAAAAGGCTGAAACTGTGGCCGTTGGATAACGAGAGATATCCGTGGGCCTCGAAGGCGATCCACTCGTACGGACCGAGCACGATCCCCGCACTCGGGCAGATCCCCAAACTCCACCCACGATGCAACTCTTCGGTGATGTCACCGCCGACCGCAGCGGCGAAAGCGTCATGCCACGCATCGACATCCCGCGGAGGCTCCGCCTCCTGGGCCCCGGCGGGAAGGCCGAAGAGCACGATCCACCCCAGAACCAAAACAGCCGTGCGGCCGGCGCTGGTCATCACCACAGCATGCTCATGCCGTCGAGGAAACGCTGCTTTGACCCGATCTCGCCCCTCATGGCCTTAGCGTCCTCCGGACCGAGCAGCGCCACCAGTTGGTCTACAACGACCTGTCGGTTGCCGTTGTTGCAACTGAGATCGAAGTTGTGCAGGCTGAGGAGTCCATCGAGCAACCGTTTCATCCGTCCATTGAACCCCGGATTCAGGACCGCAACACCAGCCTCGGTGTTGTAGTAGGTGGATCGGATGTTGAAATTCGAGGAATGCACGATGGTGAGCTCGTCATCGACCCGTACCATCTTGCCGTGGAGGGCCTCCGGCGGCATGATCGATGGCGAACACTCGGTCATTGCGACATCAGCGAGGAGATCGGGATTCGCCTTCCATGCCCAGACTTCGACCCCCGCCTCGACCAGCCTGATCAGGGTCGGAAAGGCCGCAAGTCTGATCCCACCGCTGCGGAGCGCCGAATCTCGATCGTTGGTGATGATCCGCACCCGCACACCGCGCGACAAAGCATCGATCAAAGCATCGGTCAGCACCGTCTCGAAGTTTGCGAACGGCGTCATGATATCGATCTCGGACTCGGCGACCTTCACCAGTTCGACCAGGAGGGCCGCCGTCGGCGCCCGATCCCAGACCATGCTGTTGTCGTAGAGCACCGCCACCTGAGTATCACCTGGCGCGGTCTCGTAATCGGGAAAGAAGCGTTCGTTGAGGTAGTCCTCGATGGGAGATTTTCCACCCGGGAACCGACCCGTCGCCCACAGGGTGCGGATGCGCCGCTGAATGGTCTCCTGAGACCATGTGAAGTGCCGCGCGCCCGAGAGATCCATCGCGACCGACCAAGACTTGAGCCAGATCATCTGGAGATCCCAGACCGCGCCACCCTCGACGAGGACACCGAAGTCGAGCCACCAGTGCTGGGGGTTGTAGTAGATATCGGAGTAGTTGCGGCCTCCGACGATGGCCTGTCGGCCATCCGAGATGAGCAGTTTGTCGTGCATTCTGCCGTCGTACAGCGGCGCCATACCCCAGGAACCCCGGTTCCATGACTTGACGATCGCACCCCCGGTCCGAACCTCGTTAAAGGCTCGGCTGAAAGCCCTCATACCGGTGGCATCGGCCAAGCATCGAGCCATGAAATCGTCCGACTCTTCCCGCCGAGACCGGACAACATCTGCGAGGGCGTCCCGGAAACGAGTCCCGTATTCGTTCTCGTGCCAGCTGTAGGTACTGATGAAAATGTGGCTCTCGGCGGACTCGAGAAGGTCCAGACGAGCCTCCCAGGCCCGCCGAGGATCGGCCAGGAGCTCGACGCGGTTGTTTTCAGTCCACCTCGTCTTGCCGAGTTTGACAACCAGGCCGGCAAAATCCGGGGCCTCGTCCGCCCGGACCGGGGAGACCAGCCCAACCATCATCCCCACCCCGAAGGTGATGATGAGCCCCGCAGATGACAAGAACCCAACTCTCTTCACAGCGACGAAACTCTAACAGAATCGGTCACCTCACGGTTCGGTTCTTGAGTTTTTAGTTTTTAGTTTTTGGTTACTTACGACTTCCGGTCGTTTCAGCGGTCAAAACCGTTACTTGGAGCGGTTGAACGGTTGATGCAGCAGTTCGGCGGTGGGTGAATCCTTCGATCTTCCGCTGCGTAGTACTGAAAGAGAGGTATTTTGCTTTTTCGAGACCAATTGAAAAAGATCGTGCACAATACAGTTGAAGAAACCACAAGGAGCGATCCATGGATGAGACCACCGACCGTCCGAGTTACGAACCGGCAGCATCATCGACCCTCGCGCCCGAGCCGACCGCGAAACTCGGCGGCTTCCAGCGGCTGATCAAGATGTTCTATGCCCCGGGGGAGGTCTTCGACGACATCAAGACCAAACCGACCTGGCTCGTCGTGCTCATCGCCATGATGATCCTGACCATCGGCGCGCAGGCGATTGTCCTACCCCACATGGACAACGAAGCCACCCTCCGGGCGAGGCTGGGCGACCGAGCGGACGAGATCAGCGACGCTCAGATCGAAGATATGATCGCCGGCGGCGAGAAGATCACGCGCTTCATCCCCGTCATCACCGCGGTCGTTGTGCCCATCATGTGGGCGATCCTCGCTGCGATCTTCCTTCTGATGCTTAAGATGGTCGGATCCGAAACCGACTTCGTCACGACCTTGTCGGCGACTCTGCACGCCTACTGGCCGGCATCGGCGGTGGCCACGGTGCTCACGGTGGCGCTGATCCAGCGGATCGATAAGATCACCGAGCAGGAGATCCCCAATCTGGTGAAATCACACCTCGGGGTCCTGCTGCCGGCCGATGCACCGGCGTGGCTCAGCTCGATGGCCAGCACCTTCAGCGTCTTCAACATGTGGACGCTCGCCCTGCTGGTCATCGGATTCAAGGTCGTCGGTCGTCTGTCAACCGCCCGCGCCGCCATCGCCGTACTCGTCCCCTGGGCGATCTGGCTGGCAGGTAAGGCGGGAATGGGCGTACTCCAGGGATTAATGAGCTAGGAGCGTGTAGTGGATAGATGGTGGATGGATTTCGGAGGGTCGTATGAGGCCGTTTTTCGTCGGATTCGCAGGTTCATACTGGTTGTATGGGCCAAGAATACGCCGAAGATCGGGCCAAACGACACCCGAAAGGCGCCGCCAATTCTATTCACTACACGCTCCTAACCGCGTGTTGTGCTATCGGGAAAGGTCACGATGAAAAAGCCACTGATCGGAGCCGCCGTTGTTGTGATTCTCGCGTTGGTCGTCTGGGCCTCGGTAAGGGACAGCAAACCACGCGGGATCAAGGTTGATGCCCAGGCCGCCGAACTCCGCACCGTCTCCTCCCGGGTCAAGGCAACCGGTGAGATCACACCCGAGAAGAAGGTCGAGATCTCGGCGAAGGTGGTCGGCGAGATCATCGATCTACCGGTGATCGAGGGCCAGGAGGTTTCGGCGGGCCAACTTCTCGTCGAAATCGAACGCGATCTCTACGAAGGCGCTCGCGACCAGGCGCAGGCCGCCCTCAGGCAGGCGGAGGTCTCGAGCCGCCGCATCGACGTCCAGATCGCGGACGCCCGGCGGAACCTCCACCGGGTGGAACAGCTTTTCCACGATAGCCTCGTCAGCCAGGACGCCATGGACCAGGCCCAACTCGCCGTCGACACGGCCGAAGTCGAGCTTCAAGCTCAAGTCCACACCATCGAACAGTTCAGGTTCGCGCTCAAGCGAGCCACAGATGACCTCGCCCGCACGACCATTCGATCACCCATGGATGGAGTTCTGATCCAACTCGACGCCGAGCAGGGTGAGACCGTGGTTCCCGGATCGACCAACCTCCCGGGCTCGGTGATCATGACCGTTGCCGACATGTCACGGCTGCTCGCCGAGGTCGAGGTCAGCGAGGTCGACGTTGTCGGTGTCGAACTGGGTCAGACGGCCGAGGTCACCGTCGATGCGCTCCGCAGCGACGATCCGCTGATCGGCCACGTTGTCGAGATCGCCACATCAGGGCGGCGCGATCCGACCCAGGGCACCATCCGCTTCAGGGTCAAGGTTGCCCTCGATGATCCGGACCCCTCGCTGCGTCCTGCCATGACCGCCAAGGTGGACATTCTGACCGCGACCAGCGAGGACGTGCTATCGGTGCCCATCCAAGCGGTGGTGAAGCGCAGTATTGACGACGATGGTGAAGAGGTCCGCGGAACCGCCGCGGACGCTGTGGATGAAGTCGATGCGGTGTACGTCGTTGTCGATGGAGAGGCAACCGTAAGGCGTGTGGCGACCGGTGTCTCCGATGTCCTTCACGTCGAGATCACCGATGGTCTCAGCGCGGATGAGGTCGTCGTGATCGGCCCCTATCGAACATTGAAGAAACTCAAGGCCGGCGAAGCCGTGATCGCAGAAGAAGAAACCGCCGGCGACGACGATGATGACGAATCGGGCGGCGTCGAGGTCCGGATCGACTGATGTTGATCTCCATCACCGAACTCCGCAAGATCTACCGCATGGGTGAAATCGAGGTCCGCGCTCTCGACGGGGTCGATCTCGAGGTCGACGCCGGTGACTATCTCGCGATCATGGGTCCGTCGGGTTCCGGCAAGTCCACCCTGATGAACCTCATCGGTTGCCTGGACACACCCACCGACGGGGAATACATCCTCAACGGACACGCCGTATCCGGTCTCGATGACAGCGAATTGGCCCATATCAGAAACCAGGAGATCGGTTTCGTTTTCCAGACCTTCAATCTTCTCAACAGGGCCACCGCCCTCGCCAACGTCGAGTTGCCCTTGATCTACGCCCGAATGCCGGCCGCCAAACGCCGTCAACGGGCCCTGGAGGCGCTCGAGCGGGTCGGTCTGGGTGACCGCGTCAAACACCAGCCCAACGAGCTCTCAGGCGGTCAGCGTCAACGGGTCGCGGTCGCGCGCGCCCTGGTCAACCGCCCCTCGATCCTGCTCGCCGACGAGCCCACCGGCAACCTCGACTCGAAGACCTCCGAGGAGATCATGGCGTTGTTTGACCAACTCAACGCATCGGGCAACACCATCGTGCTGGTCACCCACGAGGAGGCTATCGCCGATCATGCCAACCGGACCATTCGACTTCTCGACGGTCGCGTCATCAGCGACGGACACCGGGATGTCAGCACGGCCCGATCATGATCTGGGACAACTTCCGCATCGCACTGCAGGCGATCCGGGCCAACAAGATGCGCTCGCTGCTGACCATGCTCGGGATCATCATCGGCGTCGCGGCGGTGATTGCGGTTGTGTCCATCGTCCAGGGGCTCAACCACGTCATCGCTACCCAGTTCGAAGGCGTCGGGGTGACCTACATCATGGTCTTTCCGAGACAGGACCTCCAGGACCCGGATCTCGCAGGACGGGAGGTCACCCTGACCTACGATGACGGACTCGCCGTCATGGAACAGGCGGCCGGTCTCGAGCTCTTCAACCCGGTTTTCTATCGCGGCGAACAGACCCGATCGGGAGACCGGCGCCACCCAACCATGTTGCTCGGCATCGGCCCCTCTCACCAGGAGGTCTCCAACCACTGGGTCGATGAGGGCCGGTTCTTCTCCAATCTCGATCTCCAGCGCGCCGCACGGGTCGCCCTCATCGGCCGCAAGGTCATCGAAGAGCTGGAACTCGAAGAACCGATTCTCGGATCAGACCTCATCGTCGGCGCCTCGACATTCACGGTCATCGGCATCATGGAGTACAAGGGCGAGATGATGGGGCAGAACCAGGATGACTTTGTCCTCGTGCCCATCACCACCGCACGCGACATCTATGGCGTCGAGGCCGTCAAACAGCTCCGTCTTGATTTCAAGGCCACGAGTCCCGAGACCATCGATCTCGCCAAGGACCAGATCAGTGAAGTCCTCAGACGACGCCACCGGATCGCCGAAGGCACCAAGGACGATTTCCGGGTTCTTCTCCAGGAAGAGCTTCTCGAACGCACCGGCGCCATCCTGGGTACGGTGACATCGGTGGTCGGCGGCGTGGTGAGCATCGCCCTGCTGGTGGGCGGTATCGGCATCATGAACATCATGCTCGTATCGGTCACCGAGCGAACCCGCGAAATCGGTGTCCGCAAAGCGGTCGGGGCGAGGAAATCCGACATCCTTGTCCAGTTTCTCACCGAGGCCGTAACGATCTCACTCGTGGGCGGCCTCATCGGCATCCTCTGTGGGTGGGGTCTCGGGATCCTCGGAGCAAAGGCCATACCCGGCTTCCCTCCGGCCCATGTCCCGATCTGGGCCATCGCCCTCGCGTTCGGTTTCGCCGCCATCGTCGGAATCTTTTTCGGAACCTACCCCGCCGCAAAAGCAGCCGGACTCGATCCCATCGACGCGTTACGCTACGAATGACGGCTCAAAGTTTTTAGTTTTTAGTTTTTAGTTACCAGCGGCCCCTCAAGGTGATCCTGAGATGGCGCGATGTAACTAATAACTCACAACTGAGCCTCCTGCAAAAACCCTGTTTCCAGATGGTTAGTGGTCTCTGTGCCGGCGAGACGCCAGCACTACAAAGGGCCGAGATCGATTGTAGGGCCGGCGTCTCGCCGGCCTGATGGTGAGGAGGATCGGAAGACCTCAGTCTCCGATTCCTGAATTCTGCAGGAGACTCAGTTTTTAGTTACCAGCGGCTCCTCGAGGTGCCCCTGAGATGTTGCGATGTAACTGATAACTGAAAACTAAGAATTCAAAACTCTCTTCAGTATTTGAATCGTCCCACCACCTGCTGTAGTTCATCCGACATTTCCGCGAGTTCGTCGGCGCCTTCCCTCGACGACAGCGAGGCAGCGGCGGTCTCCTGAATCGCGGCGGCGATCCCCGCGATCCTCTCTGCGATCTCACGCGAGCCGGTCGCGGCCTCTGAGACCGCGTGAGCGATCTCGGCTGTGGTGGCCGTCTGCTCCTCGACGCCGCTGGCGATGGTGGTCTGGATATCGTGGATGTTCTCGATGATCGTCGTGATCTGGTTGATCGCATCGCCGGCAACGGTGGTCTGTTCGGAGATGGTCTGCGCGGTGGAACTGATCTCCTCGGTTGCCTGCGCGGTCTGGTTTGCAAGCTTCTTGACCTCGTCGGCGACCACTGCGAATCCCCTCCCCGCCTCGCCGGCTCGAGCAGCCTCGATGGTGGCGTTGAGGGCCAGAAGATTCGTCTGCTCGGCGATGGCGTAGATGACCTTGACCACGGCGCCGATGTTGCTGCCGCTCTCCGACAACTGTTCGAATGTTCCCTGAGTCGAGGCCGCGATGTCGACGGCGCTTGTAGCCACCCGTGCGGCCTCCGACGCGTTGGCGGCGATCTCACGGGTATTGGCGTTGAGTTCCTCGGTGGCGGTCGCCACCGAATCGACATTGGCGCTCACCTGCTCCGCCGCAGCCGAGACAAGACCCGCCTGACTCGAACTCTCGTCGTTGGCCGTCGCGATCTGCTGCGCCAGGCTTCGCATCTGCGTCGCCGCCCCGGAGAGCGACTGCGCCCTGGTCCCAATGGTTCCGAGGTCCCCCTGGATATTCTCGACAAAGGTGTTGAACGTCGATCCAAGCCGGCCGATCTCATCGTCGGTGGAGACGCTCACCCGTCGGGTGAGATCGGCCTCACCGCCGGCAACGTCGAGAAATCTATCGAGGAGTTCCTGGATGGGTTTCGTGACCACCCATCGACTCACCGCCAAGGTGATGCCGCCGATGGCCAGAATCGTGAATAAAATCGCGATGACGGTCGCCAAGACGCTTGCACGGACCGGAGCGGTGATGAGCTTCTCCGCCACGACGATACCGAGCGTCCAATTGAAATAGGGAGACTCAGAGTGAATCGGGGCAGAGAAGACGATCCGTTTCTCACCGCCAAGAGTCACCGGGAATGGGCTGTTGTCCTTCGCGATCAGGCGTTCGCTCAGTTGGGCAAACCCACTCGCCTTCAAGTCTTTCCTGGAATCGAGGCCTGCGAGCCGCATTTCTTGATCGTCGGTTTTCTGTGATGCCGACTGTTCACCGGAGATGGCCCCATCCTCGACCTTGATTCCGGGAAAATAGATCACCTCACCGATGGCATCGATGAGAAAAGCCTCTCCCTCACCTTCGAACTGGATTGCACGAACCAGACGCCCGACCGACCCCATGGAGACATCTGCACCGCCGACGCCCAACAGGGTTCCGTTAGGGAGATAGCTGGTGGTCTGAATTGTGACTGCTTCCGTTCCCGTGACGAGATCGAAGGTCGGTGAAGCCAAATAGAGTCGATCGACCTGGACAGCTTCCTGCCACCAGGGCCGGGAACTCGCCCGGTATCCAGGAAGGACCACTCGACCGTCAGGTGTCTCCGGGATCCGGTTGGAAAAGTAATCCCCCGTGTCTGCGTCGGCGAAGAAGACGGCTCGAACATCGTCTTCCCCGGCCACGATGGCACCGAAGTAGTCGATGATCTCGTTGTAGTCACGATCACCGAGAACCGGTGCGCGATATTCGGTGTAGCCGGCGAAGTAGTTCCCGAGTCGTGGATCGGCCAAGAGGGTCGTCACGATCTTTGCCCTCTCGGCAAAGAACCGTTGGACCTCCTGCGCGTTGCCCTTGAGCAAACCCGAAACCTCGACGTTGACCTGTTCGCCTGCAAGATTCGAGGTATAGCGCACCGCAATTGTGCCGAGAATCGTCAGGGCGACCGCGATGGAGCCCCCGACAAAGACGGTCAGTTTTCGATTGATGTTCTTGAGTCTGAACTCAGCAAACGCCATGGACCACCCCGTTGTATCGAAGAGATGCAAAGTGGCGGGCTCTCCGGCCACTTGATTCCAGTTTAGCAGCGATTCAATCAGTCGATTGTTGGGGTATCCTTGGATCCGGCGTCTCGAATTGACACGCATGGATTTGGTTTCTGCCGATCCTTGGTGACAGAAACTGGCACGCAGGTTGCTCATTGATCGGTTATCGATCCGACGGAGAGTCCTTCAGACCATGGTCATCGATGGACTCCGGTTTCACATCGATTGACTCCGGATTCACAGGGGTCTCACCCCAGGGTCGAATCAGGCGCGAAGGAGGTACGAGCATGGGTGGCATGTCCGCCATCATCGCTGAATTCCTGGCAGAGAGTGTCGAGAATCTCGACAGTGTGGATCAGGATATCGTCGCGCTCGAACGCGATCCCTCCAACACCGAGGTCGTCGAGCGGGTCTTTCGGACGATTCACACGATCAAGGGCACCTGCGGTTTCCTCGCGTTCAGCAAGCTGGAGGCGGTGACCCACTCCGCCGAATCCGTCCTTGCGCTCGTTCGGGACGGCAACCTCGAGCTGAGCCCCGAGATCACGACAACCCTGCTCAAAGCCATCGACAGCGTTCGCGAGATTCTCGCCCACATCGAAAAGGACGAGACCGAAGGCGACGGTGATTATTCAGAGATCGCCCGGGATCTGGATGCCATCGACGAGACCGCAAAAAAGGTCGAGCGGAAACCGTCACCGCCACCGAAAAAAAAGACCCAGGACCTCAATGAGGAAGTGACACCGGAGACCGCCGAGCGGGATCTTGGGGCCAAGAAAGTGATGGCCACCAGCGATGTCGTCGGCCCGACCGTCGGCGAATCCAGTCTGCGCGTCGACATCTCGGTGCTCGACCGGCTCATGAATCTCGTCGGCGAGCTCGTCCTGGCGAGAAATCAGATCAGCCAAAATCTCGGCAACGACAGCAATCTCGCGCTCACGACAGCGTCTCAGAGACTCGACTCCATCACCGGCGAGCTCCAGGAAACCGTCATGCGAGCTCGGATGCAGCCCATCAGTTCGATCCTGTCCACCCTCCCCCGTTTTGTTCGCGATCTCGCCATCAGCTCGGGCAAGGAGTTGGAGATTGAAATCGAGGGTCAGGAAACCGATCTCGACAAATCGGTCCTCGAAGCCATCAAGACATCCCTCCTCCACCTCGTTCGCAACGCCGTGGATCACGGCATTGAGGCACCGGAGGACCGCGCGGCCGCAGGGAAACCTCGTGCCGGCAAGATCACCCTTCGTGCCGCTCACGAAGGCGGCAGCGTCGCCATCGATGTTCGCGACGACGGCAACGGCCTCGACTCCGACAGAATCCTCGAACGGGCGATCTCGACAGGGATCGTGAGTCCGGAGATCGGCGCCGATCTGACACGCGCGAAAATCGAACAATTCGTCTTTCGGGCGGGTTTTTCGACCGCGCGCGAGGTGACCAACGTATCCGGCCGCGGAGTCGGTCTCGATGTCGTCCGCGCCAATGTGGAAAGCATCGGCGGTCTCATCGAAATGCGGTCCGAGCCCTCTCAATCGACGACCTTCAGGATCAAGATCCCTCTCACGCTGGCGATCGTTTCAGTCATTCTCGTTCGTTCGGGCGGACAGCGGTTCGCCCTGCCCCAGGCATCCGTTGTCGAACTGGTTCGCCTCGGGCGAGGCAGCAACGAACTCGGGATTGAGAAACTCCACGGCGTTCCGGTTTACCGGCTGCGGGGTCGCCTCCTCCCACTTGTGACCTTGTCCGAGGAACTCGGTCTCGCCACACCGGGCACCGGCAGCGAGGAGAGCATCATCGTTCTCCAGGGAGACAACCGACAGTTCGGGTTGCTGGTGGACACCATCGACGATTCTCAGGAGATCGTGGTCAAGCCCCTCGGACGACGGCTCACCGGTCTGCCGTTCGCCGGAGCGACCATCCTCGGGGACGGATCCATCACCCTCATCCTGGATGTGTTTCGAGTCGGCCTCTCGGCGGGAGTGGTCACCGACGGCAGGGCCCGTGCGCTGTCGGCGGACCCGTCCCTGCCGTCTGCGACGGCTAAGGGGCTCAGACGCGTCCTTCTGCTCCAAGGCGCCGACGACGAGCGAATGGCGCTCGATCTCAGCCGCGTCTCGCGCCTCGAATCGCTCCAGCGCGGCCGCATTGAAAGGGTCGGCGACAGCCTGGTCGTTCAATACCGCGGCGAGATTCTGCCGATGATCGATCTCCAGCGTGCACTCCCGGAACGCCGGACTAGCCGGCGGAACGAGTCCTTCGAGAACGCCGACGAGGCCTCGGTGGTGATCTGCACAATCGATAATCGTTCATGCGGACTCCTCGTCCATCACATCCTCGACATCGTCGATGCCGATCTCTCCGACACGACCGCCAGGAGCAGAGACGGCGTCGAAGCATGCTCGGTCATCGGCGGCAGGATCAACGAGATCATCGATCTCGCCGAGGTGATCCGACTGGCGGATCCGAGCTTCTTCACGCGAAACGACAAGGCCGAGGGCAAGAAATGACCGGTCAAAAACAATACTGCACGCTGAGGGTGGCTGATCTTCTGCTCGGCATCGAGGTGGGAGAGATTCAGGAGATCATCCGAGACACGTCGTTTACGCCGGTTCCCATGGCCCATCCGGCCATCAGAGGTCTCATCAATCTTCGGGGTCAGATCGTCACAGCCATCGATCTGAGGCGACGTGCGGGGCTCGCCTCCGCCGATGATGGCGCCGAGTACATGACCATGGTTCTCGGCACCGCCGAAGAACCCCTCGCTCTCGTGGTCGACAGCGTCGGCGATGTCGTCGAAGTCGCCGCCGACGCCTTCGAACCACCTCCCGACACCCTCAGAGGAGAGGCCCGGCGGATGATCGACGGCGCCTACAAGCTCGAACGCGAACTTCTGCTCGTCCTCAATCTCCGGGTGGTTCTCGATCTCCAGGCGACCCCCGAGGAGACGATTGAATGCCAACCGAAACGATGAGATCGAAACCGCACTGAGTCATTTCAGATTCCATCCCACCGAGGAGAGGTGAATGTCATGAGAGCCCTGGTAATCGACGATTCGCGCGCTATGAGGACCATCCTGCGTGGAATCCTGGTGGGTCTCGAATTCGACGTCGTCGAGGCGGCCGATGGCCGTCAGGCCGTCGATATTCTCTCCGAGGACCACGATTTCGACCTTGCCCTGGTCGACTGGAACCTCCCCGAGATGAGCGGCCTCGAGATCGTGACCGAAGTCAGAAAAGACCCGCGATTGGCATCGTTGCCCCTGCTGATGGTCACCACCGAGACCGAGTTCGAACGGGTCACCCAGGCTCTCCAGGCAGGCGCCAACGAGTACATCATGAAACCATTTGACCGCGACATGCTGTTGGACAAGCTGGTGATGCTGGGCATTCCCGTCGAAACAGCGAAAGCCTGAAGAGGGTCCATTGCCTCCAATACGAATCCTTGTTGTGGACGACGCCGTCGTCGCTCGCAGAGTCATTTCGGATATCCTGAGCGAAGAGGAGGGTCTCGAGGTCGTCGGCACCGCTCCCAACGGCCGGATTGCGCTGACCAAGATCGAACGCCTGCAACCGGATCTCGTCACCCTCGACATCGACATGCCGGAGCTCGACGGCATGGAGACCCTTGGTCTGATTCGGTCAACGTTCCCGGGAATCGACACGATCATGGTCAGCAATCTGACCCAACGAGGTGCCAGAGTCACCGTCGATGCGCTCTTTATGGGGGCGGCCGACTATGTGACCAAGGCGACCAAGACAAGTTCGCCGGACGCCGCAAGAAATCACCTGAGAGAACAGCTCATTCCCAAGATTCGCGCCCTCTATCTCGGTCGTCAAGGCGGCACCACACCGAGTCGAACCCCTGTCTCGACCTCCGCCGCCGGCGCCGTCAGCCGTTCGAGAAAGGTCGGGATCGTCGCCATCGGAGCATCCACCGGAGGGCCCAACGCCCTGGCGGAGCTGCTTGAAAAGATCCCGAAGGGATTTCTGGCGCCGGTCGTGATCGTCCAGCACATGCCGAAGAACTTCACCGCGTTTCTCGCGGACCGGCTGGACAGTCGTTGCTCACTCACCGTTCGTGAAGCCCAGAACGGTTCAGTTCTCACACCAGGGTGCGCATGGATTGCCCCTGGAGACCTTCACATCAAGGTGCGGCAGAATGGCGGTCAGACCTATCTCGTCACCGATGACGGCCCGTTGGTGAACTCCTGCCGACCGTCGGTCGATGTCCTCTTCAATTCGGTCGCCGAGTGCTTTAACTCATCCACCCTGGCCGTGGTTCTCACCGGGATGGGCCAGGACGGCCTCGTAGGTTGTCGATCCATCGTGTCGGCGGGTGGCCGGGTCGTCGTTCAGGATCAGAGCACGAGCGTGGTCTGGGGCATGCCGGGCCACGTGGCCAACCAGGGCCTCGCCGAAGCGGTTCTCCCTAGCGACGAAATCGGCGCGGAGATCGTCCGGAGAGTCGGGTTCCGCTCCTGATGCGAGTTGACCCGAAAGTCCACCTTCCGGAACCCGTCAACGGGGTGGATTTCGACTACATCCGAGGGTTGGTCAGAGATAACACCGCCATCGCCCTCGACAACACCAAGGTCTATTTGGTCAACGCGCGTCTCCTCCCGGTCGCCCGCGACGCCGGATTCCCGTCGGTTGTGGCGCTGATCAAGAACCTCCGTTCACGACCCTACGGCGATCTCCACATCAAGGCGGTGGAAGCCATCGTCACCACCGAGACGTCGTTCTTTCGTGATTTCTTCCCCTTCGAGGCTCTCCGCCAAGAGGTCATCCCAGAGATCATGGCCGAACGACGGAGCGGGAGTCGGACCCTGAACATCTGGTCGGCCGGGTGCTCGAGCGGCCAGGAACCCTACAGCATGGCCATGATGCTCCGTGAGACCTTCCCGGAACTCGTCACATGGAACACCCGTATCCTCGCGAGCGATGTCTCGTTTGGGATGCTCGAGAAATCGAAGGCGGGAGTCTACTCTCAGACCGAAGTCAACCGTGGCCTTCCCGCCCCGATGTTGGTGAAATACTTCCGCCAGAATGGAACCACCTGGAAACTCGACGACGAGATCCGAAACATGGTCAGTTTTTTTCACCACAATCTCGCGCGTGATCAGCCCAACCTTCCGCAGGTGGACATCCTCTCCATGCGCAATGTGCTGATCTACTTCGACGTTGCTACCAAGAGACTGGTGCTCGACAGAATTCGCCGATTTCTTCGCCCCGGCGGTCTCTTGATTCTCGGCACGGCCGAGACCACCCTCAATCTTGACGAGCGGTTCGAAAGGGTGCGGCTCGGACGGGCGGTTTTTTACCGCGCCACGAAATCGGAGGCACGATGAGTCTCAACGAAGCCCAGATCCGTTCCATCGTTCGCAGCGTCTGGTCAACCCAACTGGGTCTCGAAGTCCAAGACCTCGAGGGAACGGTTCAGCCTACAGATTCGCCGACCATGACCGCCGCCATCCACATCAGCGGAGACTATCGCGGTGGTGTCAGGCTCGAATGCAGCCGGGCGATCGTTCGACGAGCCGCCACCATCATGTTCGATCTCCCGGCGGAACAGTTGGCCGATGACGACGACCGCGATGTCATCGGCGAACTCGCCAATATCGTTGCCGGCAACATCAAGGCGCTCATCCCCGGCAGCAACACCATCTCGTTGCCGACCATCGTCGAGGGATCCGACTACCACGTATCGGCCCCCGACGTCAGATCCAGCGTTGACTTCAGTTTCACTCTGGACGGTGAATCGATGACCGTGACGGTGATGGAGCACGGGACCTGAGGCAGGATTCAGGGATCAGTCTCCGTCCTTGTCTCCCTCTCCCTCGGGCTTTCGGGGAATGACCGGTTTGGGGTTGCCGTCCCAGCAGAAGGTGCTGAAAATCTGGCCGATGGGGCGAAAGAGGAACCGACGGTCATCGCGCTGGCTGTAGTCCCACTTGGTCCCTTCGAGCTTCTCAGCCAGGCTGTCGTCCTTCCACTTGTCGCTCACGAGGTGGCTCCATGTCTGCAGGAGGCCAGAATCTCGGCCACCAATTCGTGGTCGGGGGTTTCGGGAACCGCGATCGTCAATTTCGACACCCGTTCCTCGGTGGCCACGATAAAGACACATGACTCGTGGGGGTCAGCCGCACAACTGAACTCTCGTGCCGCAAGGCTCCGCCCGGAAATATAGGTCAGCATTGCCGAGTGAAATCCTGACAGGATCGGGCACGCCCCTCCCGACACCGCCACAAAACGTCCGGGAAACGGGCTGTCCTTGTGGTTGATCACGATAATTCCCGCGTCGCGCCGGCTCAGGTCCGCTTCAAACCTTCCCAGGCCGAGGACACCCAACGACGACGACAGCAACTCCAACGCCATCTGGGTTTCCATCTCCCGGATGGTCTTCCCATAGGCTCGTTGGGCGTGCTGTTCGAGCCTGAATGCGTGTCGAATACCCCATTTTCGACCGAGTTCCCGGAGAAACTCGTGATGTCTGAAACCCATGTGCTTGGTGAACACACTCTCGAATGCGTCGAGGAAGTCCTCGTTGGCCAGCACAACCCGCCCCTGGCCGGCGTCGCGGAGCGCCCCGGTGAGGGGGTCCCGATCGAGCACCGGAGCGAGGCTCTCGCTGAGATCGCGAAGCCTCGCCAGGGTCACGATGAACCCACCGCCAACGACACGTCGAACGAGATTGATCCGCCACATGCCACCGTGATGGCCCGAGGACACCTCAAACTCGGTGCTCGCCGAACTCCGATCCTCGACGGGCATTCGCGCCAGCGATCTCAATATCACCTCGGCGACCGCCGATGCCTCCTCCGGAAGCAGACTGAGGAGAAGACGTCCTGTCACGGTCTCCGAATCGAGGTGGTTGACTCGAAGTCCGTACGGCGCATACGCCTCGACCCGCAGATCACGATCGAGCAGAAGACAGCCCTCGGGAAGGCTGCCGCTCACCACCGGCTGTCTCGTATGGCTCCCGGTCTGGGTTTCCTCGCCCGGGTCCTCATCCCTGGGTTCCCGAAAACCGATGAAACCCAGCTGCTCCATCCTCGTCTGCCATGGCATGAACAAATCGGCGAGTCTTTTCTTGGTGAACCGCCAGGCAAGAGCCTCTTCCATCCGCAGGAAGAAGCGGAGAACCCAGGTGCTGATGAATCCGGCGAAATCCTCGGGTGCTCCGTGAAGCTCCCAGCCCGGCTCGAGACTGATCTCGCCCGCCGAGCCCATGCGAAATCCACTGAGTTGTCCGGACTCCTCGATGAGTTCGTCCCGGATGACCTCGAGTCGCTCCAGTACCAGTTTCACCTCCATGTGATTGGAGGCGTATGAAGCGACCGTGTTGAGCATCGTCAAGGCGGTGTCGAGGGTCTGAGCCCGGACAATCGTCTGGGTGTCGTCTTGTGAAGCCGCCCTTCGTTCGTCGAGGCGCCGCATGGCTTCCAGCAGCAGTTCCGACGGCGACATGGAGAACTTCTGCTCGACATCCACCGCTCCGAAGTCGGCCTCGAAGGTCCCCGTTTCCCATGTTGCGATCTCGTAAACCGCTTCCTTGCCCTCGATCCCATCCTGGATCTCGGCGGCGATCACCTGACCATCCTGGAGCCAGACTCGGCCCTTTTCACTGTCGTGCTGAAAGGAGACTGCGCCGCTGCGACGACCGACCTCCGCGGTTTGGAGAAGATCGGCCACCGAGAACTGGGACATGGTGCCGAAGAGCGCCTGATCATGGCGGTGCTTGTCGATGGCCAACTTGGTGGTCAGGGTCACTTCTTCGTCGTCGTAGGGCGGGGCAACCACGCCGAGCAGCCCGAGACGTAAGGCGCGCCGCCGTTCCTCCACGCCGGCGCTGGCGATGACGACCAACGGAATCTGCTCCATCAACGGATTCGACTCGAGGAGTCGAATCAGAATCGAGTCCCCGCTCTCCATATCCCCGAGCGGAGTCAAGATCGCATCGGGGAGATCAAACTGGCGCTCGCGGATGACATACTCGGCGTCTTCGAGGGTGGTCATGCTGGACACCTCGAAGTCGGACTGCCGCAGAGCCTCGCTGACCCGTTGAGCAATCGCCAGGTCGGAGTGCACAACATAGGCGAGGTCGCGCTTCACTAGCTGACTCCCGCAAACGTCAGTCCGGTCATCGTTCTGACCCGGCACTCAGAGCGAGACACCGGCATCATTTCACATCGTCTCCAGCACAAAAGACCCAAATCTCTAATTCCACATCAGCCGAAGCAACCACCGCTCGAACCGCGGGTTCGGTCGCCGTCACCATGTCGCCGCTGCCCGACCATGACGGTGGCTCCGGCCTCAGGAGCTGACCGAGTTGTTCGATCCGGGTGCACGCGTTGCCACCGATGAGATTGATGACCTCACACACCGCATCCGGCTCGGCCTCGGCGCCCGGCTCAACCGAAAACCCGAGCATGCCATGCGCAACCTCAGCGACGAGCACGGGCGGCAGATCCACCACGATGGTGAAGTCTCCATCGCCGACGATTCGCTGAGAGAAACGCTGACGACTGTCGGCAAGGGTGTCGGCTTCGACGGACACCGATTTCAGCTTGACCGGGCGACCGGTGACACGAGCGAGATGAAAGACCGTAAGCTCGACACACGCACTCACCGCTTCCGAATTGGGCAGGTGGCGCAGAGCTTCATGGATCTCCTGGTCCACCGCGCTTTCCAATGATCGGAAATCCGCGAGATGGATCGCGATCTCCTCGTCGCTGAGGTGACCGCATTCCACCAACGCGGCTCCGATCCGAAGCCAACTTGAACGCTGTTTGTTCTGAAGTCGTTGGATCTGCTCGGGGCTGAGGCCGCCGCTCTCCTCGAGAATGACCTCGATGGGTGCATCCGACATGCGGTACTGCACCATGATCGAGTTGGCCCGCCGACGGTCGATCAGCCCTTGCTGGAGGGCCAGTTCCGGCAGACTCAAATTCGAACGACGCTGACGATCGAGCGCCTCGAGAAGCGATTCACGGTTGATCACCGCCTTGGCGAGGAGATACTGGCCGAAGAACATCGCAGCCATCTCTACCTCCTCACACCGACGCGTCAACGCCGCGCAGGAACTCCAGAAAGTCATCGCGGGTGAACGGTTTCTGCAAAAAGCTTCTGGCCCCGGTGGTCAGACACTCGTGAATCGCATCCTCGGTACCGAGAGACGAGATCATCACGACGCAGGCCTCGGGATCGACAGCGAGAACCTGCGCGAGGGTTTCGACCCCGGACTGACCCGGCATAATCAGATCGAGCAGTACAATGTCGGGGCGGATTTCGCCGAATTTCTGGACCGCACGCCGTCCGTCGCGCTCGGATGCAACGACGTTGAACTCCGAGTCCTCAAGATAAGCGGCGATGATGGTCAAAATGGCGGCGGAATCATCCACCGTCATCACGCTGACCCTAGCCATCGTGTTCCCCCTTCCCACACAGCCGATCGGATAATCCCATCAGCGTGCCCGGAGGGCATAGCCAGCTCCAGTGATTCGAAGCCCCGGTCATTCCACGACCTCCCGATCCGCAGCGCGATCCAAACTCTGTAGTCGTCCCTCGACCCGTTGCAGCTTTGCCTGGAAAAACCGTCTCTCCATGGCCAATCCGGCCTCGATCATGAGCAATTCTATCCCCCTGATCGATCCGATGGGTTCTCCCCCCGGGACGTTATCACCATAAAACACTGCCGCAATCATACCGTCAACCACGATAGGAATTGCAACGACTTCATTCGGCGCCGGCCCACCAAGGAGTCTTAACAGCTCCGCAAGCTGTAGATCCTCGAGCTTGCCGACGAGTGCCATCAGGTTCTATGCCCTCCATCGAACCAGCGAATCACCGCTCTTCGGAGGGGAGCATGACACGCCACCCCTCTCTCAGCCAAGATCGATACCGAAATCGACACAAAAGGAAGGGCAGGTGAATCCCGAGGGCTGTCCGCGCACGGACGCGGCGTATCGTTGCGGAACACAACGAATTATGAGTTATGAATTATGAATTGCAGCGGCAACCCAATGCGCTGCTGAGCAATCAGCAATTTCAATTCATCATTCATAATTCATAATTCATAATTATTGCGTTTCCTCGGCGACGATTTTCATCGCTCGCTCTATGGGGATGTGGGCGACTCCGTCGCCCTCGCTGATCCAGCCGAAGCTTCCCAGCCGTTCGAGCTGCTCGTTGTCGACTTTCTGCAACTCCTGGTAGGGCTGGCTGTAGACCTTTCGATAACGCTCGTCTTCTTCGGCACTGTAGAACCACGTCTGAAGCAGCACGATGACCACGAAAAGTCCGATGGAACCGATGACTCCCACCACCGCCGAGGCCGCAACATTTGGATCGTCGTAACGCATCACCCGCTCCAATTCTCAACGACCGAGAGGGAGCCAGGCACGCGACCTTGTTCGCGGCGAATAAGGTCGGAGCCAGGCACCCATCTTCCCGTTTGAGAAGACACTCCGGCCGGCACTGTCCGAAATTCAAAATTCATAATTCAAAATTCATAATTCGTTGTGTCTAGGCGTTCTCGAACGCCAACGACTCCTGCAATCTCGGATCGCCCTCGGGGACGAGCGATGCGCGGCCGAGGCGCCACGCAAAAAACGCCGAGTAGATACCGGCGATCCCCAGATAGACCAGGATATCGAGCAGCCCGAAACGGGCAACTCCCGGACTGAACTCGGGAATCACGAGCCAATACATGTCGACCCAGCACATGGCCGCTACAAAAACGCCGATGATGGCCAACGGGACCGGCCGGCGTTTGACGTGGCGGGAAATCAGCATCAGGAAGGGCAGGATGAAATGGCCAAAAAGAAGAGTCAACGAGATCGCTGTCCAACCGCCGGTCTGGCGTTTGAGGAACCACTCGGTCTCCTCAGGGATGTTGCCGTACCAGATCAGCATGTACTGTGAAAAGGCGATATAGGCCCAGAAGACCGTGAACGCGAACATGAATTTGCCGATATCGTGGTAGTGCTCGATGGTCACCGCGTTCTTCAACAGCCCCTGCGCCTGAAGCCAGACCAGGATCTTCGGCATCACGGCAAAGAACAACAGCACCGAGCACGAGAAGTAGTAGACCCCGTAGATCGTGCTGAACCAGTGCGGATCGAGCGACATGAGCAGGTCAAAGGCGGCAAAGTTCAGGGACAGGGCGAAGAGGACCATTCCGGGCGCCGACACGACCTCCATACGCCGGGTCAGGGAGGGATCAGCGTTGCTGTCCTGCTTGACCGAAGTGCGATAGAAGAACCACGCCAGGATCGACCAGACGGAAAAGTAGATCGCCAATCTAATGATGAAGAAATTGGTGTTGAGAAAACCACTCTTGCCGGCAATGAGAGGGTCATGATCCGCGGCGCCCACGTGCGCCCAGTGATAGAGGTGCTCGATCCCGAGCACGATGGGGATGGCCAAGACCGCCATCAACCAGACGTTCGCCGCCAGGACCTCGGCGATTCGGCGCACGACCACGCTCCATCCGGCTCGGGTGAGATGCTGGAGGATCACGAAGAAGAGGGCGCCGAGCGAAAGCGAGAGGAAAAACGCAAAGGACACGAGATAGGTCTGGAGCAGATAGTCCATCCCGCCCTCGGTTCCCGATGCGACCATATATGAACCGGCGAAACCGATGACTCCGACGATCGCACCGATGACGGCCCATTTCATGGACCGCCCATCCAGTCGCCGCGGTTCGGTGGTGATGTCCAGTACTTCCTTGTGCATGATCGCCTCGCTATCGCAGTTGCGCCTGGAGATCGGCGGGGACATCGTCGATGGTCGCGTTCTGGCTCCGCTGGAGCGCTCTGACGTAGGCGACGATGGCCCATCGGTCATCCACGGGAATCTGCGAACCGTACGACGGCATGTTGCGAATGCCGTTGGAGATGGTGTTGAAGAGGTGTCCCGCGGGGCGTTCGCGCACGAGATCGGTGTGGAACGATGTCGGCGGCGTCCAGGTTCCCTCCTGGAGTTGGTCCGCCCGCTGGGCGACCATCCCGTCCCCATAACCCGCCAGACCGTGGCAGGGCGAGCAGTAGATCTCATAACGTTGCTGTCCGCGTTCGAGCAGGGGCATGGATACCGACATCGGGTTGGTTTCGACCCAACTGTCGCCCTCGGACTTGCCCAACATGAGAGCGGAGTCACCGATGACGGCGCCTCGAGCCACCGTGCCCGGAACCGGAGGCCGCATCCCGCGGCGGTCGGCAAAGAGCATCAAACGCGACTGTGCCTTGACCTTGGGCTGATTGTCCATGTCCTGAATGATGTGGACTCGGGGCTCGGTCTTCTTGACCACCCGCGCACGCAGGGCCAGGGCTACAGGGATCCATGACAAGGCCACCAGAATGACCACGATCGAAGTCAACCACCGCGGCATGATCAGACCTCCACCGCTTCCACCTGGAGGGGACCGAGCGACTCCAGGAGTTCAAGTGTCTTGATGGGGTCGAAGTTGGGATCCGCCGCCTCGATACTAATCAGGAAACGGTCGTCGGTCGCTCGCTTCATCAGCCTGCTGGAGTGAAGCGGGTGCGACAGCTGCGGCAGTTTGTTGAAAGCGAGCATTCCGATCAACGCCGAGATGGCCGCGAAGAGAATGGTCATCTCGAAGGCAACCGGGATATTTGCCGGAAGGCTGAAGAGCGGTTTGCCACTGATCAGAAACGGGTAATCGTAGGCGTTGGTGAACCACTGCAGACCGATCCCCGCCGCACATCCCGTCAGACCGGCGCCAAAGACGAAGAACGGCAATGCGGTGGGCTTGATTCCCATGGCCGCATCGAGACCGTGAACCACAAACGGGGTGTGGGTGTCCCACTTGGTGTAACCCGCTGCTCGAACATCGGCCACCGCGGCCAGGAACTCGTCGATCTTGTCAAAGCTCGCGACCAGACCGTAGAAGGTGGTTTCCTTCTCAGCAGCCGCCGCCTGGGTGGTGGTGTCGGCGTTCATGCTTTCACCTCCCCTTCTCGGTGAGAATATCGCCGTGGTAGTCGCCATGGCCCTGAGCCGCGACATCCTTGAGGTGGGCCTGCGGCATCACGCCCTTGACCTCCGCCATCCCGACAATGGGCAGGAAGCGGACAAAGAGCAGAAAGAGGGTCATGAAGAGACCAAAGCTGC
>CBESWV010000013.1:0-32951 GCA_965533305.1 uncultured bacterium
CCCTCTCCCTCTCCCTCTCCCTCTCCCGAAACACCGCGGCATGACGTGAATGAACCGCGCTCCGTAAACGGATCGAGGTTCAAAATTGATGATCTGCGAGTCGGCATTGCTTTTCGCATCCATGATGATCGCCGGAGGCTCCGCCGGGCGATGTCCGGAAACGGCGGTCGTCGAGACAATGCGATCGCCGGTCTTTATCGATGCTCCCTATTGGCAGGGTTCAAGAGTGGTCGGAGGTGTGGCACAGGTGGCCCCGATCGACGGAGTGCGCGTCTCCGATGGTCTCGCTCTGGTTGTGTGCGGCACCTCCGGGGTCTGGATCATCGATCTGACGTCAACCAGAGGACCAAAGTTGGTTGCTGTCATCGCCGCCCTCGACCGGGCCTCGGGAGTCGCTGTCACGGACAAGTTCGCATTGATCGCTGACGGCTACGCCGGGCTCGGTGTCTTCGACATCGGAGATCCCCTTCGCCCATCCGAAGTGGGACGGCTCGACACCCCCGGATTCGCCGGTTCGGTGGCTGTGGTGGGAACGACTGCCCTCATTGCAGACGGCTACCAGGGTCTTCGAGTCGTTGACATCGGCGATCCCGCCGCGCCCGTCGAGATTGGTTGTCTGTCCCAATCGGGCTGGGCCAATGATGTTGCTGTGAGCGGGCGTTACGCGTACCTGGCAGCCGGGGCGGCCGGTCTGCGGGTGATTGATCTGAACGAGCCTGCGGCGCCGCTGGAGATTGCGGTCGTGGACTCCATCGGCGCCGTCAGACGGGTGGTCGTGGAGGGTCCCAATGCCTGGATCATTGACGACAGGGGTCGTATTCGAGCCATCGATATTCGCGAACCAACGGCACCTGTGGAGATTGAATTCCCAAACCGATCCGGGGGCGAGAATGATGCCGGCCCGGTCTTCAAACCGGTGCGCGCGGCAGATCTGATCAACGGTCGGGTCAACCCGGCTCCGAGCTGGATCGACGCGCTTGTCTTTGAATGAGTGCCAGCTGTGTCCCCGGGTGTGATCGGTGGATGGCGAGAGCCTCATGACGATCCGGGAACGCGTTCAGCGACATGGACGGGCGGGAGGCCTCTTCGACAAGTGACAAAATTCGAGGCGGCGCGCCACGGATGATGGTGCGCACCGATCCATGAGAAACTTCATCGCATCGAGCAACCCGGAGGCCGGTTATGAATAGCGAGAGCGCAACCACTCACGAAGGCGCGTGCACCTGCGGTCACGTTCGTTTCCGCATGACCGGCGACCCGCTCTTCGTCCACTGCTGTCACTGCCGCTGGTGCCAACGGGAGAGCGGGACCGCTTTCGCCCTCAACGCCCTCATCGAGGCCGATCGGGTCGAGATCCTCTCCGGGGATGTCGAGGTTGTCGACACCCCGTCCCAAAGCGGCAAGGGCCAGCGAATCAGCCGGTGCCCGGTTTGCCGGGTAGCGGTGTGGAGCAACTACGGCGGTGGTGGCGACGCGGTTCGCTTTGTCCGCGTCGGCACCCTTCTCGATCCCGACCGGGTGCCGCCGGACATTCACATCTTCACATCGTCAAAGCAGCCCTGGGTCATCCTGCCCGAGGGCGAGCCAATGTTCGAGGAGTACTACAGGACTTCCGAACAGTGGCCGGAAGCGAGTATCGAGCGACGGAAGGTGCTGATCGCCAAGCTGAAGGAGATGGAGTAGTCGCGGATCTGCCATGGGTTCGACTGTGCGCATCCACTTCGAGCACAATCCATCGGGATCGGGATCGGGATCGGGATCGGGAACGGGATCGGGAACGGGAACGGACTCGGACGCGGGTATCAGCCTCGCTCGGTCAGTGCGACCCCGGCGATCACGAGAACCGTGCCGATGACGAGGCCGAGGGTGATGGGCTCCGAGAGCACCAGCGCGGCGGCGACGGCGGTCATGGGCGGGATGGCGTAGAGATAGACCCCGACCTTCTGAGATTCGGTGCGCTGAAGCGCGGTGAAGTAGAGCAGCACCGCGAGAAAGTTGCAGGCGAAGCCGAGGTACGCGACGGCCGCCCAAGCGGTGGGGGTGAGGTCCACGAGGCTGAAACCGGCGCGCTGCATCTCCAGCCAGCCCACGGGGGTCATCCACGTGGCGCCGATGAGGGTCACCGCGGCGGTGACGGTGAGGGCGCCAAGCTCATCGGTGACCTTTTTGCCGAAGACAGTGAAACAGCCCCACATGACGATGGAGACAAAGACCAGGAGATCGCCCATGAGGTTGCCGTCGAGCTCGAAGCCGGTGATGGTGTCCATGCCCATCACCACCAGCACACCGGCGATGGCGATGGCGATACCGAGGATCTTGCGGGCGTTGAGCTTCTCACCGAGGAAGATCACCGCCAGCAGAAGGATGGTGATCGGTCCGGTGGCGACATAGACCGAGGCATTCGAGGCGTTGGTGGTCTGGAGTCCAACGGTTTGGAAGCCATAGTGGAGACCCGCACCGAATAGGCTGAGGCCGAAGAGTTTGAGTAGAGTCGCCCTGTTGGCGATGGTCCTCCACCGCCCGCCGGTCAAGAGAATCGGGAGGAAGCACGCGGCGGCGATGAGAAGTCGAAGCGATACGACCGTGAGCGGCGGAACCACCTCAAGGGCGATCTTGGTGGCGACAAAGGAGATCGCCCACAGGAAACAGGCACCGAGCAGCGCCAGTCTGGTGTTGGCGTTCAAGATTTCTGCCTCTGGAGGAGGTCGATGGCCGCGCGGATGGCGCGGATGTGGTCGGGGCCGGTGCCGCAACAGCCGCCGATGACTGCGACGCCCAAATCCATGAGTTCGTCGACCCTGGATGCCATATCGTCGGGCGACTCGGGGTAGTGGAGCTCGCCGTCGCGGTTCTCGGGCAGTCCGGCATTGGACTGGATGGCCAGCGGCGCCGTGGTGTGGGAGGCGAATTCGCGTGCGAGTTCGACCATGGTGTCCATCCCGTTGCCGCAGTTGGAACCGACGAGATCGGCGCCGGCGTCGGTCAGCACCGAGCACGCCTGCTCGACGGTGTTGCCCATGGTGGTGAAGAACCCGCGAGGGTTGGCGTTGAAGGTCATGGTGGCGATGATGGGGACAGAAGGTGAACGCCTGCGGGCCGCCTCCACCGCGAGCCGCGCCTCCTCGAGATCCATCATGGTCTCGATGCAGATGAGATCGGCACCGGCCTCGATGAGCGCACCGATCTGGCGACTGAATCCCTCGGCCATGACACCGGGATCGGTGTCGCCATAGGGGGTGAGGATCTTGCCCGTGGGCCCGACCGAACCCGAGATCAGCGCCCGGCCCTCGATCTCGGGTTGGATGGCCTTGACCGCGGCCTGGTTGATCTCCTCGGTGCGGTCGGCGAGTCCGTGGGTCGCCAGGTTGAGGGGTGACCCACCGAAGGTATTGGTGGTGATGAGCTGGGCGCCCGACTCGACATAGAGCCCGGCGATTTCGGCGAGGATCTCGGGTCTCGTAAGGCTGATTTCCTCAAAGCTGTCGCCGGGTTTGAGTCCGCGAGCCATGAGTTGGGTTCCCCATGCTCCGTCGCCGCACCGGGTATCGCCGTCGGTGATGCGCGCTCGCAGACCGGTGGTCATGCGGCCCCCATCAGACGCTTGACCAGATCCACCGCGGAACCGGCGTCATAGCTGTAACCGTCGGCCCCGATCTCGTCGGCGAAATCCTGCGTTACCGGGGCGCCCCCGACGATGATCCGGATTTTGGAGTCGGGATCGCGCCGGCGGATGAGTTCGACCACATCACGCATTCCACCCATGGTGGTGGTGAGCAGGGCTGACAGTCCGACCACCGAAGCGTCCTCGGCGATTGCGGTGTCGACAAAGGTCTCGGGGTCGACACCGGTACCGAGATCGACCACCGAGAAACCGGCGCCCTCGAGCATGATTCCAACGAGGTTCTTACCGATGTCGTGAACATCGCCCTTGACCGTGCCGAGCACCACCGTGCCCCGGGCCGGGACCTCGGAGGCCACAAGCAGCGGTTTGATGAGATCCATCCCCGCCTTCATGGCCCGGGCGGCGAGCAGGACATCGGGAAGAAAGATCTCGTGCGCGCCGAAGCGCTCGCCGATGACATCCATCCCGGCGAGTAGCCCTAGATCGAGGATCTCAGCGGCGCCCAATCCCGAATCGATGGCCTGCCTGGTGAGTTCGGCAACCGTATGATGATCGCCCCGCTGCAGACTCTCGCTGATGTTTTTCAGAACCTCCACCGCCATCCTCCCAACAGAATCCAGGATCATCAGGACGTCACCATCGATCGGCGCAGGCCGATCTGCGCTTTGTGATGCCCGTCGGACTGAAAATACAATGATTTGTTGGAATGAGGGGCGAATCCGTTCCAAAAGCCGGGATTGTGCAGAGGAGACGGGTTTTGCTGAACCGACAGTTTCGGGTCTCGAGGGTGAGCCGGGTGGCGAAGAAAACCAATCTCGATTCGAGTACTCTTGGGTTCGGGAAATCCGGATGGATCGTTGATTGAGAGGTGCCGCGATGGCTGATGAAGAAAAAAGGAACTGGATGAGCTGTCTCGGCTGGGGCTGCCTCATCGTGGTGGTCGTGTCGGTCGTCGGGATCGGCGGCTGCGTCGCGTATGTCTACAAGGGAGGCTCCGGGGCGCATGCGGCGGCCGACTCCTATCTCGAGTCGGTGGACGGCGGCCGATATGAAGAGGCGTTTCAGACGCTCGGGTCAACCTACACCGAAGATCGAGGGATCGCCGAATTTGTCGCATTCGAACAGGCGGCCCGTGCACAGATGGGGGCGTGCGGCGCCTGGCGGATGAGTGGCACCAGCTTCAACCGGGAGTCGGGTCGGTCGGTGGCCATGCTCACCTACCAGGGTTCGTGTGACGGTGGCTCCGTGGAAGCCCATTTCAGCCTCGAGAAGTCGGAGGGACAGTGGGTCATCCAGGATATTCGTTATCAGGAACCGGGGGTGACCGTGATCCCGGTCTGCGCCGAGTGCGGAGCTGTCGTTCCGCCTGGGGCCAATTTCTGCGCCGGTTGCGGAACAGCGGTTGGAGGCGGCGGTGCGGCCTCGGATGAGGTTCCGGTTGGAGAGGACGAGCCCTCCGAATGAGCGGGAGACCCCTCGACTGCACAGACCGGGAGGACCCCTCCGGGGGTCTGATCCGGTTCGTCCGGCAGACGCTGGGTTGCGGCTGTCCCGACGAGGTGCTTGCCCGCATTTCCCTCGATGAATCCGAAGCGGGCGAATCCGGACTCGATGTCGGTGGACGCCTGTTGGTAAGGGTGCTCGAGGCGGAAGGCGTCGACCGACTCATCGAGAGCTTCCCTGAAACCGTCGAGCGTTTGCTTACCGAGCGCGACCGTCGTGGTTTTCGCCGACTCCGTTTGGTGGTGTGTCACACCCACCCGGTCGTCATGGGTGAAGTGCTCGGCGGTATGTTAGAGCTAATCGCAACGGCGGATGAGCGTGTCTATGTTCATGTCCTGGAGCACGACGACCTGCCGGCGGATCTGACCTGATCCTGATCTCGCTCGGCCCGAGGCCGGGCGAGTCTTGAGCGTCGAAGGCGTCGCGGTTACACTCGTCGTTCGTTCGTCGGCTTCGTTCGGTAGAGCCGGGGGATGATGCAAAGAGGAGCGGTGAGATGGAGAACCCTGATTGGTACACGGGATCGGACCCTTCGGGTCGGGTTGCCGCCGGGATCGAGTCGGTCATCGAACGGATGGATGCCCGAACCGCCGACCACGGTGACACCGAACTCCTGAAGAAGCTCCTCTCCTACGAAGAGGAGCCCAACTGGCGCAGTTTTCTCCAGGGACTGATCGGGACCATTTTCTATGATCTCGAGGAAGCCGAAGGCGCGCGTGAGTTTCTCGCCGAATCCGTATCCGGCTACAAGGCCTATTTCGACACCTTTGACGAGGTTCTCAGCGTCTACTGCCAATCGTGCTACACCCTGGGCGTCATCCTCTTCGATGACGGCCGCTATGACGAGGCGATACCGTGTTTCATGCGTTGCCTGCCCTATATGAACGAGGTCTACGATGAAACCTATATCGGTCACATCCACACCTTCCTCGCCCTCTGTCTGAGTTGGACCAACCAGCCGAGCGCGAGCGTGGTTTTCTCCGAGGCCGCAGCCTATGTCCGCCGCTGTGACTGTGAGTCGATGGAGCAGCTGATGGTGGCGTTCGGCAATGCCGGGGAGAACGACAAGGCCGCCGATGTCTTCCATCTTCTCCAGGCCAACTGCCAGGACTACGAGAATTTCGATCGAGTCCTCGAGTATGCGGAACAGAATCTCGGGGAACTTGGCGTCGTCAACTGACGGAAATTATGAATTTTGAGTTATGAATTATGAATGACAGCGGCTCATGAACACCATTGTGAGCATCTGTGATGCTCGCCCGAGGTCTTAGATTTTCAGTGATGCATGCTTGATGGCATCGTTGTCTTCCCGGGCTGCCCTGCGATGAAATTCAAAATTCAAAATTCAAAATTCATAATTTTCTAAAACGGCCACACAAGCGGGATCAGCAGCGTTGTTAGCACCCAGAAGATGATCGTGAGCGGGACGCCGACCTTCATATAGTCGCCGAAGCGGTACGAACCTGGGCCATATACGAGCAGATTCGTCTGGTATCCCACCGGCGTCATGAAGCTGGCTGAGGCGCCGAAAGCGATGGCGACCACCAGCGGTCGCGGATCGATCCCGAGGCTGGCGGCGGTGGTGATGGCGATGGGAACGAGGAGCGCCGCTGTCGCGGTGTTTGACATGAACGCGGTGAGGACGGTGGTCACCAGATACAGTGCGGCGAGAATCGCCATGGGACCGTGGTCACCAACCCCGTTGATGAGGAGGTTCGCGAGAAGATCCGCACCGCCGGTCTTCTCCAGGGCGATGCCGAGGGGCAGAATCCCGCCGAGGAGGAACACCACCTGCCAGTCGATGGCCCGGTAGGCCTCATCGATCCGCAGGCTGCCGGTGAGGATCAGCAGGATCGCTCCGACCAACGCCGCCACCGAGATGTGGAGCAGACCGGAGGCGGCTGCGAGAACCACGCCTGCGACAATGAGGATGGCGCCGAACCGGTGGCGAGGTTGTTCGTCGAGGGGACCGACATCGGAAACAACAACGAACTCACGGCGTCGCTTGAGTCGACCGAGTTGGCTCTTCGGCGCCTCGATCAGCAGGGCGTCCCCGGCCGCCAGGGGTGTGGTGGCGAGACGGCTGTGGCGGATTTCGTCGTGGTGGCGAATGGCCAGAACAGTCGCCCCGAAGCGATTGCGAAAATCGCTCTCGATGAGGCTCTTGCCGATGAGGATCGACCCAGGAGCCACCACCGCTTCGATAATGGTGGCGTCATCGGCCTCGAGGCCGAGGTCGCCCCAGTGACGGCCGTGACGAATCTGGACCCAGTCGGCCGCCCGCAGCGTCCGCATGCCGGAGAGGTCTGATCGGACCCACAGTACATCGCCCTCCTCGAAGACCGTGTTGGCTTGCGGCAGGGTCATGGTCACACCCTGACGGACCACTGCAATGACATCGATATCGATTTCCGATAGAGCGCTTCGGCCGACCGTGGCATCGATGAGAATGGACCCGGGGATGATCTCGAGTTCGGTGAGATAGCTTCCGACATCGAACTCTTCGGTGAGATCGGCCCCGTGGCCTCGGTCGGGCAGCAGGCGATATCCGACTGTCGCCATATAGATCAGACCAACCGCAGCCAGGACGATGCCCACGCCCGAGAGTTCGAACATCCCTATGGGCTGTTGGCCGTGGACTTCGGCCATGGAACTCACCAGCAGATTTGTCGAGGTGCCGATGAGGGTGCATGACCCTCCGAAGAGCGATGCGAAAGACAGAGGGATGAGAAGCTTGGAAGGACTGGTCTTGATCCGGCGCGCCATGGTGAGGACCGGCGGCAGGAGGATGGCCACGGCCGCCGTGTTGTTGATGAATGCGGAAATGGTGCCGATGGCGCCCATCATGGCAACCAGCGCGCCTCGTGGACTCCGCTGGCCCAGCCGGCCGAGCAATTCGCCGACGCCGGCCACTGCTCCGGTTCGTTCCAGCCCCGCCGAGAGAACGAACATCGCCGCCACGGCGACCGTGGCCGGGTGGCCGAAGCCCGAAAACCCTTCCTCCGGCGTGATGATGCCGGTCGCCAACAGGGCGCCGAGGATGATCATGGCGACCACGTCCGACCGGAGCCGGTCGCTGACGAAGAGCACCACGGCGACAACCATGAGGCCAAGCACGACTGCGGTGGAGATTCCCATTGAGAGGATTATTCCACGGCCGGGTCGGAAACAGTTGCTGAAAGATCCTGTGACCGGGTATCATTCGCTCGAGATGAGCTGCCGCAAAGGAAAATCAAAGGCGAAGCCCAAACCGGGGCGATACCGCTGCGAGGATTGCGGAGCGGTGGTCAAGAAGAAGAGTGATGTCTGTGAGCCGAAGAAGGTCAAAAAGGCATTGGGCCTCCCATCGGTCGTGTTTTGGTTTGCGGTGCTTCCCTTCATTTTAGCGTGAGCTTGAGCCCCGGCCCGTGCGCGACTATCCTTGCTCGGGCGCCGAGCCGGCTCGGTGTGGGGAATCATGAATCATTCACAGGTCAATGTTGTCTATCGCGGTGTGGCGCACCGAGTCTCGTCGGGTTCGACGGTGGCCGATGTGGTGCGCGAGATCGATGGCGAAATCCCGAATACCGTCCTGTCGGCTCTCGTCAATCGCCGCCAGGTCATGCTCGACTTTCCAATCCGGGGCGACGCCGAGATGGAACTCGTCCGCTATGGCGATCGCGACGGCGAGTCGGTCTACAAGCGATCGGTGAGTTTGATGTTCTACGAGGCGTGTCACGAGCTCTTTCCGGGCATCCGGACGGTGATCGGTCAGTCCCTCGGCAATTGCTATCACTATCAGATTCGCGGCGAGAAGACCGGCCTCGCTGAGATGGCGGCCGCGATCGAAGAGAAAATGGGTGAGATCCACCTGGAGTGCCGTCCATTCCTCCGTCAAACGGTCACCATCGAGGAGGTCGAGAACTTCTTCCGTGAGCGCGGACGTGAGGACAAACTGGCGCTGCTCAGAACCCGTCGGTCGTCAACGGTTCACACCATTTCATGCGGAAGTTTTGTCGATATCGCCCATGGCCCGTATGCGCCCGATACGGGATGTCTGCCGACCTTCGGCGTCATGGCGTTCGAGGACGGACTTCTGCTGCGGTTTCCGCGACGCGGCGATCGGAGCCAGCTCCCGAAATTTGCCCGGCGCCCGCTGCTCTTTTCAACCTATGCCGAAACCCGGCGTTGGCAGGAGCTTCTCGAGATCGAAAACATTGGTCGGCTCAACCATCTGTGCATCAACGGAGGGATCCGCCCCATCGTTCGAGTCGCCGAAGGGCTGCACGAGAAGAAGATCTCCCAAATCGCCGACGAGATCACCGGCCGATCTCCTGAGATCCGACTGGTCACCGTGGCCGGGCCCTCCTCATCAGGCAAGACGACCTTTGCCAAACGCCTCGGTGTCCAACTCAGGGTCAACGGATTGGAGCCGGTCTCGCTGTCGCTGGACAACTACTACGTCAATCGTGAGGACACGCCTCTCGACGAGGATGGGAAGCCGGACTTCGAAGCGTTGGAGGCCATCGACCTCGAGCTCTTTCACGATCACCTCTCGCAGCTCATGAATGGCCGACCGGTGGCCACGCCGCAGTTCGATTTTCTCCTTGGACTTCGCACCCCGGCCGACCGGTGGAAGACCATGCAAATCGGGGAGAACCAGATTCTCGTCATCGAAGGCATCCACGGGCTCAACGATCGATTGACCTCGTCGGTTCCGCGCAATCGAAAATACCGAATCTATGTGTCGGCCCTGTCTCAGCTTGCCATCGACGATCACAACCGGATCTTCACCTCCGACGCCCGACTCGTGCGCCGGCTGGTTCGGGACCGCTTTTTCCGCGGTTTCACCGCCGAACGGACCCTTGATCTCTGGGAACGGGTTCGGCGCGGCGAAAGGCGCTGGATCTTCCCCTTCCAGGAGGAGGCCGATGTGATGTTCAACTCGGCTCTGGTCTACGAGCCGGCGGTGCTCAAGGTCTTCGCAGAGCGGTTCCTTCTTCAGGTTCCGCGGGAAAGCCGGGTCTATCCCGAGGCGTTCCGGTTGCTCAAGTTCCTCTCCCTCTTTGTCCCTGTCTTCCCCGATGAGGTCCCGCAGACATCGATTCTGCGGGAGTTCATCGGCGGCAGCAGCTTTGATCAATTCGGGTGAGTGGGATGCGGGCCGAGTTCGTGGCCGAGCGATTGGCTGTCGCCTATCCCGAGGCCGTATGCGAACTCGACTATCGGACACCATGGGAGTTGCTGGTCGCGACCGTGCTCTCGGCGCAATGCACCGATCAGCGGGTGAATCTGGTGACGCCGGAGATCTTCTCGCGGTGGCCGGGACCGGCCGAGTTGGCCGAGGCCGCCCAGGAGGACCTCGAGACCGTGATTCGGTCCACGGGGCTGCACCGAACCAAGGCCCGAAACCTCAGGCGGACGGCCCGTCTCCTCACCCTCGATCATCGGGGTGAGGTCCCTGCTGATCTCGAGACACTGATCGGTCTCCCGGGAGTCGGTCGGAAGACCGCCAAGGTGGTCCTCGGCGAGGCGTTCGGTGTGGCTGCCGGGATTGCTGTCGATACTCACGTGCGGCGGCTTGCCAATCGGTTGGGTCTGTCGTCGGCCGGCGATCCCGAGCGGATCGCGGCCGATCTGGAAGCCGCGGTTCCACGGGATGGGTGGGTCGACCTGTCCAAGCGTCTCGTTCTCCACGGTCGCCGTGTCTGCAGCGCTCGATGCCCCGTTTGCGAGGACTGTGTGTTGGGCTCGGTCTGCGATCGGATCGGGGTTGCCGAATAGCCGGGATTTTACCCCTGCGATCCGCAACCGAATGCCAAGAGTCTACTGAACGCTTGTATACCTGAGATGAGCGATTCTGCTGGATGAGATGGGCCAAGATCTTGATGCGCTGGTGGTTGCGAAAAACGGAGGCATACCCGTTGGTATGTCGAGTATTTTCGCAACCATCCAGAGCGCAAGAGCTTGGTGCAGATCACCAGTGAGAATCGCTCATCTTAGGTATACTCATGGATCGTGGAGGATATCAGCGTGGCTGAACCCTTGAGTGTGTTGATAGCAGACACGGATGATGATCGTCGCCGTGAGCTGGGGCTTGCGCTCTACGAAAATGGGATCGAGGTTGTCAACGCGGTCAATGCCGAAGAGGCGCTGCGGTATACGGCTGGACTCAATCCCACGTTGGTGGTGATTCATTCGGATCTCGATGGTATTTCGCCGATGGACCTCTATTCGAGGTTGGCCGGAACCGGTCTCGACCTGCCGCCGTTTCTGATCCTGACCGATGACACCGTCGCGGATCACGACGTGGTTGAAGGTGGGGAATTCCACTTCCTGACCGCTGATGAACTCGAACCGGCGCGATTCGTCCTCCAGGTTCGATTACTCCTGCTTGCCCGTGAGATCGGCGCCGAGATTGGAGAGTCTCTTGAAACGCTGTACGGCGATCTCACGAGAATCGCAGTCGGAGATCTGCTTCGCGTACTGGAGAGAGACGCCATTACGGGTCATGTCCGGCTGCGTGTGGGACCCGGCGCCGGGATCTGGTTGTCCGAAGGCAAGGTGATCCAAGCCTACTGGGGGAATTTGGAGGGCCGAAAGGCATTCAACCGAATCGCCGGTCTCCACCAGGGGACGTTTGTCCTCGATCTGGTGCCCGTGAACGTGGAAGCGGCCATCGACGTTGATCTCGGCGTGCTCGTGAGCGACGCCATCGAAGAGCGCCTCCAACTCGAGGATCTCTTCGCTCGGCTTCCATCGCTCAACGCCAGGGTCGATATTCAGATGGGCAAAGACTTCTTCGCCCTTGAATTCACACCTCTCGAACGTGAGGTGTTGACCCAGATTCAAGAGGCGCGAAATCTTGGTGATCTCATCAACCGGGTTGCCATGACCGATCTCGAGACGGTGCAGGCCATTGATCATCTGGCCACCATGGGCGTGCTGCAGATCAAAGAGCCCTCCAATCGGGTGCACCTGGTCACCGATTCAACCTGTGACCTCCTACCGTCATTTGCCCGGCGCCAGTCGATCGACATCGTGCCGCTGTCCGTAGTCTTCGGCAAGACCGTGTACAAGGACGGAGTCGACCTGCTGCCGGATGAGTTCTACCAGATGCTCGAGGGCGGAGATATTTTTCCCGCTACGAGCCCGCCGGGGAAGGGCGAGTTCCTCGAGAGGTACCGCCGGCTGGTGGCAACCGGCGATGTGGTGTCGATTCACGTTTCGGCAAAACAATCTCTGACCTCGCAACACGCGGCGGAGGCGGCCAAGGAGGGCGCCAACGAATTCGCTCAACTGCGTCTCGAGGCCGGTGGCGTCGGGGAACCGAATATTCGAATCGTCGACTCCAAATCGGACTCGGTGGGTCTGGGTCTCCTCGTCGTCTTTGCGAGCCGCATGATCGAGCGCGGTCTCGGGATCGACGAGATTGTCGCTCGTTTAGAGGACATTCGCGACCGGATGGAGTTCCTTTTCCTGGTGGACACCCTCGAGTTTCTTCGCAAGGGTGGACGGATCGGTCAGGCGCAAGCGCTCATCGGCACCCTGCTCGGGATCAAGCCGATCCTCGGGATAGTGGATGGCGAGGTGGTTCCGGTGGACAAGGTCCGCGGCGGAAAGAAGGCGCAGCCGAAGCTCATGGAGATCCTCAGCCAGAGGATCGACACAAGCCGACCGGTTTTTGTCGCCGTGGCACACGCGTCGGCGCCCAAGTGGGGTGAACGACTCAAGGAACTGCTCACCGACACCTTCGACATCGTCGAGATGCTCGAGGGCGAGATCGGACCCGTCGTCGGCGCCCACGCCGGACCCGGTACGGTCGGCTGCATCGTCTTCGAGCCCACCGATGAGGAACTCGAGTTGCTTCAGACGAGGGACTAGCCTCTCAGCGGGACCTTCGCCTGGCCCGACATGACTCGGGAACGCCGAGACATCGCAACGTCACAACCACGAAGACACCAAGACACGAAGTGGATCCGAATGCGTATCCTGCCGGCAACCACCGATGCGATGGAGCCAATACCTAATACCTGTCTGAGCGATGCTCAGTCCTGCCACGCCTCGATCTTCGCGATGGTCACGGCCGCACCTTCGATCTCAGCCTCGTCACCGACTATGCACCCGAGGAGGGCCTCGGCGAGGCCGGAACCGTTGGCGAAGACCCGCCTGTCTACATCCGCGTCCCACACCCCGAGGATCGTCAACGGCTTGGTCTCACCTTCGAAGTGGACGACGGTGCCGATGTTGACCCGTTCGGTATCGGCCTTGCCGGGTTCGAGGGTGCGAACCTCCCGGAGTTCTCTCTGCAGCTTTGCGGCGCGTGCAGACTGAAGCTCCTGGCGATCGCGGAGCATGTGGTACTCGAAATTCTCCCGGAGATCGCCCTCGGCGGCGGCGGCGTTGATCCCCTTGAGGGTCTTGGGGATTTCCACCTCAAGCAGCTTTTTGAGTTCGGCGCGTTGGGCGTCGATGGCCGCCTTGGTCGCCACGAGGATTGGGCCCTCGTCCTCCGGTTGACTGGAGCCGTGCGCCTGGTGCGCCGCCTGTTCGACGAGGCTGACTCTCTGGGGTTCGACACCGGGAAGCCGAGCGATCCGCTGGCTGAAGCGTTGCGCCTGGCCCTCGTTGGCGCTTTCGAGCAGCAGTCGAATCGCGACCTTGCCGCCGTCCAGGAGCGCCTTGACCCGGCCACGCAGCGAGGCAAACTCTCGACGGCTGAGTCCGTCGGGGATCTTCTCGAGCAGCGAGGGGGTCATCCGACGACGGAGCGGTTCCGGTGAATCGGGGTTGATCATGCGTTCGCACGCCCAGATGAACTGCGTGGCGTGCTTGACGTGGTTCCGAAAGACCGCCTCGATGGCGGCGTCAAGGGAGTCGGTTGCGCCGGCCCGGTCAAGGGCGGCGGCGATGGTGTCGAGGATCGCCGGTGTGCTCTCGTGCAGAAGCCACTCACCCCAAATGGATGTCCAGTCATCGGGCCGAGCCTTCCGGATGGCCTCGAGGGCCGCCATGCGGGCCTGTCTGTCCTGGACTCCTCCCAGGAGATGGAGGGGTTGGGCGTCGGAGATGATCGTTGCCTGGGCCGCGACGGCAGTTTCGTGTCCACCGGGAAGCGCATCAAGAGCCGTCGCGGTTTCCCACGCAAGTCCGGGCTCGTCGTCGAAGGTTTCGATGGACGAAGCGAGAATTCGATTGGCTTCGTCCGAGGCCTCTTCTCCCCGAGAAGCGAGCCGTTTGGCGATGGTCAGGCGCTGTCGCGGATCGGCCTCCTCGAGTTCGGTCAGCAACACACCGGTCGCGTTCTCCGCGCTGTCGCTGACCGAGTAGCGGAGTCGAGAGCCGGTTCCGGAGGTCAGGATCCTGGGGTGTTTGCGAGCCTTGTTCCACCACGAGGTCCATCCCTTGGTCGGCACGACATCGTCAAGAGCCGCTTTGATCGCCGACACGCTGACATCCTGGCCGAGGCTCTCGATGAGCTCGACGAGCGCCTGGCCCTGATTCTCAAGGGCAAACGTCGTGAGTTCCTCGCTGTTTTCAACCTTGCGACGACGAAAATCACCCTCGGGTAGGGGCTTGAGATATCGGGAGACCGCGCCGAACGGCACCGAGACCGGCTTCCGGCCGCCGAGATCGACCTTGATGTTGTCGAGTTGGAGGTTGAGTGCGATGACCCTGCCGACGCCCTGGCCCATCACTTCGACGATGGTTCCGGTGTCGTGGTTGAGCCAGTTCTCGATGTTCTTGATTGCCTCTGCGGGTTTCTTCTGCGAGGTCAGGGGGTACCGGGAGACGACGGCATCGAGGGAAGGGCTATCTGCGCGGGTTGCTGCCAGGGCGCTCTGAAGGCGTTTGAGGAGAGCGGCGTTGGGCTTGCCGACGAGCCGAACCTGTTCTCTGAGAGCAGCCATGGTCTGGAACGGGTCGTCGCGCCCTTCGAGGGTGTCGACGAGCAGATCGAGCAGCGTCATGGCCAGGTTCTTTCGCCCCGCCTGGAAGATGAGACGGCGAACCTCGAGCAGTTCGTCGGCGCGAATCCGGTCACGGTCGAGGGATTCCAGCCAAAGTTCTTCGACGCGGTCGAAGTCCTGTTTGTCGAGAGCGTCCTGGAAGGCTGGGCTGATGGCGGGTCGGTCGGGCATGTGGTATCTCCTGGATCGAGGCCGGGTGCGCAACGGACAGAGATTGTAGCAAGAACCAGGTTGTTTTGTGGGGTGAGCTAGAGTGAGGGCCATCGGAGGTGACGATGCGTAACGTTTTTTTCGGGCTTGCTCTCGTGTTGCCCGCGATCGCGGGAGCGACCGAACTGGACCAGCTCCCGTTGGGTGAGGAAGGCCGAGCCTACGAGCTCGGATCTGCCGAGGCCGGGACGGTTTATGACACGACAAGCCGAAGCATCGTGGAGATCGAGGAACTGGTGAACCGGATGGCGGGAGCCGATGTCGTCCTTCTGGGTGAAGAACACACCGCCATGGATCAGAAAAACCTCCAAGCACGTCTTGTGGAAGGCATGGCTGCGGCGGGAAGGGACATCGTCCTCGCGATGGAGTTCTTCCAGCGCGGAGATGATGCTGTTCTCAAACAGTGGGTCCAGGGAGAGATCGACGAGCGGGAGCTGCTCGAAGCGACGGGTTGGTATGACCGCGGCGGATATCGCTGGGAGTATTACCGGCCCGTCATGGAGGTTGCACGGGCCCACGGGATGACCGTTGTGGGCGCCAACGTTCCCCGCGAGATCCCGAGAACGGTCAACCGGAGTGGTCTGGATGGGCTGTCGGAGGACCAGCGCGCCGAAATCGGCGTTGTTGCAACCGATGGTTCACCACAGCACCGCTATCTGATCTCGAGGTACTTCGGTGACACCGTGGCCATGTTGCCCCCGGGCTGGTTCGACAACATGTATGCCGCCCAATGCTTGTGGGATGTCGTCATGGCGAGGTCGGTTCTCGGCGAGGTGGCCCCGAACAAAACGGTGGTGTTGGTGGTGGGTTCCGGGCACATTGCCTATGATCTCGGCATCCCACGTCGTCTCGATGAGGAGCGTGACGCGGCTGAGCTGCCCCGGTTGCGGATCGCAACATTCTGTCCCGCCACGGCCCCGGCGCCCGACCCCGAGGGAGAGCCCAGCGGCCATCCCATGGGTGGAGGTCATGCGGCCGGCGAGGACGCCGGCGCGCCGGCCCTTTTCGCCTTGTCGCTGGCGGATTATGTTGGGGTATTCGACGATCGCGGCGGCATCGAGGCCTTCCCGACCGTGGGTCTGAAACTCAAACAGGACGATGACGATCATCCGGTTGTGTCGATGGTCTGGCCGGATACCCTGGCCGAAGATGTCGGATTCGAATCCGGCGACCGGGTCCTCGATGTCAACGGGGCCGTGCCCGAGAGTCTCGGCGAGCTTCGATTCCTGATTGCCGGGATCGAATGGGGGCAACGTCTCGGTATTCGGGTCCAGCGCGGGGATGAGATGATCGAGGTCGCGGCGCTGCTGTATCCGAACGTTGATCTTTCCGACGCATCCGTGGCGCCGGGTTTTGAACTCGAGGCCATGGTGCCGCTCAACCCGGCATCGGAGATTTCGGCGACCCAGCAGGTGTTTCCCGACGGCCTCGCCGAGTGGTCACTGGTGAGGGATGATGGTGTTCCGTCCAGGGTCGAGTTGCGTCGCGACGGGGTGCTGGACGAGGTCCACGAACTCGATCAGCACGGTCGTGTGGGTCGAAGCCTCTTTCGCGCCGCTCGCGAGGATGGAACCGTGGAGCGGAGCTATGTGCGCGATGAGGACGGCGCCGTTACGGAGACCATCAGCCTCGACCGATCCGGTTCCACGATCGAGTAGGTACGACGCGCTCAAAGCCGATACCTGATACCACTGGGTTCGAAGAGTCAGCTCTTCGCCTGCCGCTTTGGGATCTTCAGCACATCACCGGGGTAGATCCTCGAGGTGTTGAGTCCGTTCAGTCGTCGCAGTTCCCTCACCGAGACACCGAACTGCCGTGCGATGTCGGAGAGGGTATCGCCCTTGCGCACCCGATAGGTGGTGGTGTTCGATGATCCGCCGCTTTCGGTTGCGATCTTGCCCGGTCCCGGAACGGTCAGGGTGTTTCCGGGATAGATCCTCGAGGTGTCGAGTCCGTTGGCCCGCCGAAGCTCTGCCGCCGACACGCGGTATCGGGATGCGATCCCCGATAGCGTGTCGCCCGAGCGGACGGTGTAGCGACCGGACCATTCGGCGTTTGGGCTCGAAGGGCTGGAAGAGACTCCCTTTGATTTTGATCCCGAGGGAAGATGGAGCCGTTGGCCGGGCTGGATGACGCTGCGTCGGCTGAGTCCGTTGGCCGCGCAGAGGGCATCCAATGAGACGCCGAATGCCCGGGAGATGTCCCACAGGGTGTCGTTGCTCTGTACGACATAGCCTCCGTTGTCGGCCTGGCGTTGGTTGGGGCCCCTGGGAGAGTCTGCGAACCTAGGAACGATGAGACTCTGGCCGGGATGGATCATTGTGCGGCGGAGTCCGTTGGCTTGTTTGATCGCACCGACACTCGAGCCGTACTGAGCCGCGATGGTGGAGAGCGACTCACCCCGGCGGACCGAGTGGATCATCCTCGGCGCCCAATCCGACCGAGGGGTTTCCTCGAGGACCGTGATGACTTCCTGACCCTCACCTTTGGGCAGCCATAGCCACGTGACGCGGTTGGCTGGGGTCAGATCGCGCCGAATGGCGGGGTTGAGATCACGGAGCTCGTCGACCGAAAAACTGGTCTGATCGGCGAGGAATTGCAGGTCGAGGGCATCCGGCACATCCACCCGGTCATAGTCCCACTCGCGTTCTGCGGGGACAGGGAAACCCCAGTCCGCGGGGTTCTTGGCAATGATGATCGAGGCGATGAAAGCCGGTACGTAGCTCCGGGTTTCACGGGGGAGATAGCGTTGCAGCGTCCAGAAATCCCGACTGCCCGATTTGCGGATCGCGCGTCGGACGTTGCCACTGCCGGAATTGTACGCGGCGAGTGCGAGGTACCAGTCATTGAACTCTCGGTAAAGGTCGGCCAGGTAGGCTACCGCCGCTTCGGTGGAACGGACGGGATCCCGCCGCTCGTCGACCAGAGACCCGATCTCGAGACCGTAGGACCGCCCGGTTGCGGACATGAATTGCCACATCCCGTGTGCACGTGCACGAGAGTAGGCTTTCACCGAGAAGGCGCTCTCGATCAAAGGCAGGTAGGAGATCTCCGATGGCAGACCGGCGGCGCGGAATTTAGCGCGGATCATGGGCAGATAGTCGCCCGCCCGACTCAGACCGGTGGAGATCCGGTTTCGGTACTCTCCTTCGGCAATCATGGCGTCGAGGAATCCCTCCACGGTCGGATTGAGGATCAACGGGTAGTCACTTGGAGGCAGTCCGTCCGGGCGGACGATCTCGATGGCGTCAGGGAGAAGTTCGGGGATTTCGATCGGTGGAAGAGCGACCATTTCTCGCCCGTCGTCGAACCCGTCGTTGCCGAGTGAGAGGCTGTGCTCCAACTCCTCGGCTTCGGCCAGAAGGCCGGCGACGAAGTCGAGGTAGGCCGGTTCCTCGGCGACGGTGTCGGGTGGATCAAGGACTGCGCAGAGAGCCTCATCGATGCGGTCGAGGGCCGCGGAGTCCTCGCCGAGTTCGGCCAGACGACGGGCCTCTGCGAGGAGGTCGTCAGTGGTTGCCTGGGTCGCGGTCTGCCACTCGAGATACGATTCCGAATCCATCGATTGGCTCGCCGTCGATACGGCCGGCGGCGTGGATTGGGTGGATCTGCAGCCCATTGTCGAGGCGACAATGAGTGCCAGGATTACCACCATTGTCGGGGCCGCACGGCTCCCGACAATGACCCTCTTGAGAGTCCGGAAACGAGCCTTTTTCAAGGGTCGCATCATCTCGAGGCGGGGTGGTCCGATCTCACCTGGTGTGACCCAGATTAATCGCGAATTTGACGGAGAGCTTGGTCAGTTCTCCGCTTCCATCGACTTCCAACACCACCGGATCCAGCGTCTGGATCGTCTCGCCGCTTGCGTTTTTGACCTGGATAGCGATTTCGAGTCCGCGCATCCGGTCGAATATTTCCGTTCTGAGTTTCCCTTCGACTCTGCGTCTGATTTCCTTGGTCCCACCCATGGCGCCTGAGATCAGGGAGTCGATATCGATTTCGGTTGCGGAAGACCGACTCTGACTGCGGGTGCCCCCCGACAGGCTTCCTGATCTCAGGCCCTCGAGCTCGGCGAGGATGTCGAGTTGGTTCGAGACGTGGACTCTTTTGATCGGAGGGGGGACAGCAGCAGGCGCGTCGACATCGTGTTGACCGAAGTCGACGTTTTCCGCGGGATCGGCCTCCGGCTCCACCGTCATGCTCTCGGACGGTGCTTCCACCTGCGGCGTTTTGTCGCGCCTAGGTTCGCTCCCGGTTTCGATGTCAGCGGGGGTTTCGTCGACAAACCCGGTCGAAGAGAATTGATCCTCGTTTGCGGTTTTGGTGTCGACCTCGGCCTCGACGACCGGCTCCGATACGAAATCGACGGCGGGGATCTCGGTCTCCGGGACCGAGCCTCCACCAAGGGGACCCTCGGCGGCAGGTTGCTCCTCCTGCTCGGCAGGGGAGGAAAACACGTCCGAACCACTCGTGGAAGACGCGGGGCCCGGCATGGGTGGCGCCACGGAGGTCGCCGGTCTCGGCGCCGGACGTGGCGGCTCGGGGTCGATGTCCGAAACAACGCCCTCCTCGGCCGCGCGCGCCAACGATGCGGCTGATATCGACTCCGGCCGTTGCGGACTCATGGCGGGCCGCACCGGTACGGAGGCTGGCGAGACTCCACCGGGTTGGGCCGACGCCATTCGCTTGCGCAGCTTCTTCAGAGTGAGTTTGGTGATCTCTTTGAGGCTTTCGAAGACCCCATCGCCATTGATCGCAGATGCCTCGAAGTGCGGGTGCCACGACTTCGCATTGAGATCGCTATTGAGCTCGTCGACAGTCAGAATGTTCTTCAGGTCGCGTTTGTTGAACTGCAGAACCAGGGGCAGATCGGACATCTCGAGACCGAGGTCTTCGAGATTTTCAATCAGACTCGACAGGCTCTCGATGTTCGCCTCTCTCATGGGACGCTGAGAGTCGGCGACAAAGACCAACCCATCGACACCCTTGAGGACGAGCTTCCGTGTGGTGTTGTAAAAGACCTGGCCCGGCACGGTATAAAGCTGAAGTCGGGTCTTGAACCCGCCGATGGTCCCGACTTCGATGGGAAGAAGGTCGAAGAACAGAGTTCGGTCCGACTCGGTCTCTAGGGAGACCATTTCACCGCGAGATGTCGGTGTGGTCTTGGCGTAGATGTACGACAGGTTTGATGTTTTTCCACACAGGCCCGGACCGTAATACACGATCTTCGCGGCCATCTGCATCGTTGCCCAATTAAAGAAAACCATATAGGAGTCGTTAACCTCTTCAGCCAGTCCAAAGCTAACACACCGTGTTTGACGGGGTCAATTTTGTTTCAAAGCTGTTTTTGCCAGCAATAACAGCAACTTATCGTCCATTTTTCGCCGCCCTCCTCCGTGGTGCCCGCAATGGCTGTGATGACCGAGGTTGGTTGCGGGTTCGGGCGGCGGACAAGGTCTCGAACTGCCCGCATACGGGGGAGAGCCGGGTCGGCAGCACCGGACGGAAGTGCTACAATGAACAAGGCTTGCGTGAATTCGAGTTTGAGATTATTTTGATGAGAAGTTGGAGCCTGGACCTCGTTAGCGCGGCCCAGCGACGGGGGAACCACGAGTGAACCTGAGCCGGCGATTGCTCAAGGTGCTCTGCGCCATAGTCGAGTTGTATATCCGCTCGGGCGGACCGGTTGCGTCCGGCGAAGTCGCTCGGGTCTCCGGTCTTGGTCTGTCGTCGGCCACCATTCGCAACATCATGTCGGAGCTCGAGGAATCTGGGTACCTCAGCCGGCCGCACTCGTCGGCAGGAACGGTTCCATCGGATCGCACTTTGCGGCTCTATGTCGATACGGTTTCGAGCGGCTGCCGACTCTCCCCGGCAGTCCAACGTAAGGTGGCGGGCCAGATGCAAGAGGCTCGGCGCGAGCTGGTCGAGGACTTCGCCTGGGTGGCTCGGCTCACCGCTGACGTGACCCAGGAGGCGGGCGTCGCGGTGCGCCCGTTCGGGATCGGGCGGTTCCTCGAGGCCGTGTCCCTCGTGGCGATGGAGGGTTCTCGTGTGCTCGGGCTGTTGGTGAGCGCCGACGGGACCGTGGAGAAACGACTTCTGAAGCTCGACCGGGAGCTTACGCGCGATCGACTCCAGGAGATTGCCAACTATCTCACCACCGAGTTCCGCGGATTGAATCTCGATGAGGTGACTGCGGCGGTTCAGTCGTCGGTCGTCGATCACGAAGAAGATCGCCGAGATGCGCTCGAGCGGCAGGCGCTGGAGATTATTCGCGATCTGGTCCCACGGATCGATTCGCGGGTCGAGGTTCAGGTGGCGGGCACCGACAACCTGCTTCAGACCGAGGACTTCGCTGAAATCGAACGGGTGCGGTCATTGTTCGCCACATTGGACGACGAACAACGCATCGTCCGAGAGATCCGGAAAGCGCTGTCGAGTGGATCGACCCAGGTGATTATCGGTCGAGAGTCAGCGCTGACGGCCTCTGGCGAGCTTGGTATGGTGACGACGCTGTTTTACAAAGACGGCGAAAGGGCCGGAGCGTTGGGTGTTGTCGGTCCGAGGAGAATGGACTACAGACGGATCGTACCGGTTGTCGAGTTCATCGGAGATTCGCTGACAAAAATGTTGCAGGAACCTGGAGCGATGAATGGGTAAAAAAAGAGAAGCGCACGCAGGCTTCCCCGCGGACGTGGTCGAAGACATCGAGATCGAGTTCATCGATGAGGACAGCGGTGCGGATACGCCGCCCGATAAGGCGGATACGCCGCCCGATAAGGCAGATGCGCCGCCCGTCGTCTCAGGCGTCGAGCCGGTGGACCTCGGACCCTCGGTGGAGATCGAGATCGAGCGTCTCGAGAGCGAGTTGGACGAACTGAGGGATATCCACCTCAGGAAACTGGCGGAGTTCGACAACTTCCGCAAACGCACCGATCGTGAACGCGGCGAGATCAAACGGCACGCCAACGAGGATTTACTGCGGGATCTTCTGCCGGTACTCGACAATTTCGAGCGTGCACTCGAACACAGTGCCGACACGGAGTCCGGCGCCTTCAAAGAAGGTGTCGAGATGATTGCAAAACAGCTTTGGGGCACTCTGGAACGGCAGGGCATTCGAGTAGTCGACCCCATGGGCGAGCCGTTCTCACCCGAGTTTCATGAGGCGGTTCACCGGGTCGAGAGCAGCGAAATGGAGCCGGGCACCATCGCGTCGGTTCTCGCCAAGGGATATCTCTGCAACGGGCGTTTGATTCGTCCGGCAATGGTCGGTGTGGTGGCCGATGCGCCGGGTCAGACCGGTTCCGCCAACGGGTCGACACCGGCCGGGACGAATATAGGAGAGACCGATGAGTAAGATCATCGGAATCGACCTCGGTACCACCAACTCGTGCGCGGCGGTGGTCGATGTCACCAAGCCCGCGGTGATCCCCAACCGTGAGGGCGCGAGGACAACTCCGTCCGTTGTCGCGTTCACCTCCGACGATGCGCGTTTGGTCGGCCAGATCGCTCGTCGGCAGTCCATGACCAACCCCATGAACACCGCATATGCCGTGAAACGGCTCATTGGTCGGAAATTCGATTCGGAAGAGGTCAAATGGGCGCGGACGCTGGTTCCGTACGCCATCGTAGAATCCGAGAACGGCGACGCCTGCGTCGAGATCAAGGGCCGGAGCTACTCTCCGCCGGAGATTTCCGCTTTTGTGCTGCGCGAGATCAAGGAATTCGCCGAGGAGTTTCTCGGTGAAGAGGTCGGACAGGCGATCATTACCGTACCGGCGTACTTCGACGACAGCCAGCGCCAGGCGACCAAAGACGCCGGGACCATCGCCGGTCTCGAGGTTCTTCGGATCATCAACGAGCCGACCGCGGCCTCGTTGGCGTATGGATTCGGCAAAAAGACCAACGAGACCATTGCGGTCTATGACCTCGGCGGCGGCACCTTCGATATCTCGGTGCTGGAGATCGGCGACGGTATCTATGAGGTCAAGTCCACCGCCGGGGATACCTTCCTCGGTGGCGAAGACTTCGATTCACGGATCATGGAATTCATCCTCGAACAGTTCAAGGTCGATACCGGCATCGATCTCTCCGGTGACATGATGGCCATGCAGCGGATCAAGGAATCCGCCGAATCCGCCAAGTGCGCCCTCTCGAGCAATGATGTTCACGAGATCTCGCTGCCCTTTATTGCAGCTGACCATACCGGGCCCAAGCACCTCCAGATGCGGGTGACGCAAAGCCAGGTCGAGGAGTTGGTCGTGGATTTGGTGGAGCGGACCCTCGATCCGTGTCGGAACGCCCTCGAGGCCGCACGGGTTTCGCCGGAAGAGATCGATCAGGTGATCATGGTCGGCGGCCAGACGCGGATGCCGCTGGTTCTCAAGATCGTCACCGAGTTCTTCGGTCGGCCTCCGTGCCAGGACATCAACCCTGACGAGGTGGTCGGCGTTGGAGCGGCGATCCAGGCGGGCATCCTCCAGGGAGAGGTCAAGGACCTGATCCTGTTGGACGTCACCCCGCTGTCGCTTGGAATTGAAACCCACGGCGGACTCTTCACCAAGATCATCGATCGGAACTCGACGATTCCGACCAAGAAGAGCATGATCTTTACCACCGTCGCCGATAATCAGACCAGTGTGACGGTCCACGTCCTCCAGGGTGAGCGCGGTATTTCGGTCGAGAACCGGTCCCTCGGGCGATTTGACCTTGTCGGAATCCCGCCATCGCCGCGAGGCGTGCCGCAGATTGAAGTGACCTTCTCCATCGACTCGAACGGCATCGTCAACGTCGGTGCACGCGACATGGCCACCGGTAAGGAGCAGAGCGTTGACGTGAGTCCCGCGGGAGGGCTTTCCAAAGCGGAGATCGACGCTCTCATCGCTGAGGCCGACATGCACCGGGTCGATGACCACGATCGGCGCGAAATCAGGCTCCTGCAAAACCGCCTCGAAGGCCTGATTCACACCAATGATCGCGTATTCAAGGAGTTTGGTGCAGCTCTGGCCCAGGTAGAAAAGGACGAGGTGCGTGGAACTCTTGATCGGGCTCGGAAGGCGGTCGCCAACGAAGAACGATCGGTGCTCGAGGAGGCGATCCTCGCGGTTCAGACCGCGGGTCAGATCCTGACTCAGGTCATCATGGTCGACCCCATGGCCGCCCTTGGGATCGATATGAAGGGCGCCACGGAAAAGACCCCGGACGAGGAAAGCTGACACCCGAAACATGAGTACAGACCAAACAAGGGATTACTATGAGGTCCTTGGTGTCGCTCGCGATGCCTTGGTCGGGGAAATCAAAAAGGCCTACCGAGGCCTGGCGGTGAAGTACCATCCGGACCGAAACCCTGGTGATGCAGAGGCCGAGGAACGATTCAAGGAAGCGGCGACCGCGTACGCCGTTTTGTCCGACGATGAGAAGCGCTCGCGGTACGACCGCTTCGGCCATCAAGGAGTCGGAGATCAGCCATTCACGGGATTTGATCCCGGTTCCTTCGGCGATTTCGCCGATATTCTCGGCGATCTTTTCGGTTTTGGCGACATCTTCAGCGGGCGGGGAGGACGCGGCGGCCGCCAGCGCCAACGCGGTCACGATCTTCAGTACACCTTGCGAATCTCCCTCGATGAGGCGGCCGCGGGCGTCGAGCGACCGATTCGCGTGCCGCGGCTCGAGCAATGCGCCACCTGTGACGGATCCGGATCCAAACCGGGGACAACTCCGGAGTCGTGCGGTACCTGTGGCGGCAACGGCCAGGTCATGTTTCGACGCGGTTTTCTCTCGGTGGCTCAGACCTGTCCCACTTGTTCCGGCGCCGGTCGTGTCAATCGCTATCCGTGCGAGCCTTGCGGCGGCCACGGAAGGGTCGAGAAGGAAGCGACCCTGACGGTCAGTATTCCGGCCGGAGTCGACAACGGAATGCGTCTGAGACTGTCGGGAGAGGGGGAAGACGGGCCCCGGGGCGGCCAGTCCGGCGACCTCTTCGTCGTGATCTCGGTGATTCCCCACGATGTCTTTGAAAGAGACGGTGACGACCTCCACATGGAGCTCCCGATCTCGGTCTTCCAGGCCATGCTGGGTGCGGAAATCGCGGCCACGACGATCCAGAACCTAGATGTCGAAATCGAGGTTGCCGCCGGGACGCAGCCGGGTGAGGTCTTCCGGGTTCGAGGTGGCGGAATGCCCAACGTCAACGGCCGGCGGCGAGGCGATCTCCACGTTCACTTCAAGGTCGTCGTCCCGCAGAAGCTCGATTCGGAACAACGACAACTCGTCGAAGAGGTCGCCCGTATCGGCGGTGGACTCGAACCGGAAAATCAGCGAAGCCTCTTCGAACGGCTCAAACAAGCTTTTGCCGGTGATTGATCCGACCTCATGTCGGACTACATCGAGATCCGCGCAGACCTCCCCGAGGATGCCGAGGATCAGCTTGCCGAAGCACTCGCATCCGTAGCAATCCTGGGAGTCCAGATCGATCCGGCCAGTACTGGTCGAAGCGAGGTCGCTGTCTGGGTCGAAGCGAGAAACGCCTGTGATGCACACGAGGTTGAGTCGATTCTGACGGCCCTGGGCTCCGGCGCCACCCGGGTCCGGGAACAGGCCGACAGAGACTGGTCAGCCGAGTGGCGGGAGGGGTTAACGGCTTTTAAGGTCGGCCGTCGCTGGTGGATCGACCCTCATCCTGAGCGGTCGACAGCTGCGCCGAATGACCGCTATCGGCTTTTCGTGGAGGCCTGCGCCGCCCTCGGCAGCGGGACCCACGAATCCACCCGACTCGTCCTGATGGAGCTCGAGGACCGGGACTGCCGATCGCTCCGAGTCCTGGATATCGGAACCGGCTCCGGGGTCCTGGCGATCGCTGCGGAGCGCCTCGATTCGGATTATGTTGTCGCCCTCGATATCGACCCGCTCGCCGCCTGGGAAGCCCGGACCACGGTGCGGCGTCAGTCCTGGAGATCGAGGCTACCGGTGATTGCAGGAGGGACCGACTGCCTCGGCAATACCGAGTTCGATCTCGTTCTGTGCAACATGATCGTGTCCAACTTCAGTCCACTTCTCGGGGACATTCGCCGGCTTCTTGCCGGCAACGGCACGGCGGTCTTCTCGGGAGTCCTCGTCGTCGAACGACCCGAGGTCGAGGGAATCCTGGAGAAAGCCGGGTTGGCGGCGGTGGGGTTTCGAGAACTCGGCGAGTGGACCAGCATTCTCGCGGTTTGCAGCGGTTCCACCTCATGAAGCGGGCGCCGTGGTTGCTGGCTTCGGAGGGTGAACTCGAAGAGGGATGCCGGGTGGCCCTGGATGCTGTCGAGGCCCGTCACGTCAGCGGAGCGCTTCGACTGAAGACGGGGGACCGCGTGGTACTCACCGACGGCGCGGGATCGGTGGCTCCGGGCCATCTCTTCGTCAAGAAGAGGGGCGCCGCAGAGGTTGCCGTCGAATCCGTCAGCCGTGTGGCGCGTCCTGAGACGGGACTCAGTTTGGCGATTGCTCTGCTGGCGGGTCCCGCCATGGACGTGGTGGCCCAGAAGGCGGTGGAACTCGGTGTCGAGCGAATGACGCCGGTGTGGTGCACCCGCAGCCAGATCAGCCTGAAACGAGCGGCGACCCGTGTCGATCATTGGCTGAGAATCAGCCGACAGGCACTCAAACAATGCCGGCGAGCCTGGGCCATGGAGCTGGAACCGCCGATGACGTTGGACGATCTTCTCGGGCTCATCGATGCAGACCGCGGTGTTGTGGCTGACCCCGGGGGGGGAACACTGGATGACCTTCCTCGAGGCCGAGAGCGAGTACTGCTGATCGGCCCGGAGGGCGGGTTCTCACCCGAGGAGGAAGATCTCATCAAGAACGCCGGCTGGCCGAGACTCCGCCTTGGGAATCATGTCCTTCGCGCGGAAACAGCCGCCATTGCCGGCGCCGCCATCTTGGGTTGGAACAGCAATCGGTGACAATACACCTCTCGTTGGTTCCATCATCGGCCGCAATAGAGAACTGGTGAGCTTCCGGGTTAAACTCCACCGATGATTGACGATTTGGTCTGGATCGACTCGCACGCCCACCTCACGATGTTCTCGAGCGATGAGCTCTCTGGTGTTTTGGGTCGCGCCGCCGACCAGGGAGTCGAAGGGGTCCTGGTGCCTGCAACCAGCGCCGACGATCTCGCGACGACGTTGGAGATCGCCGAGCGGTACCAGACGGTGGTTGCCGCAGCGGGGATCCACCCCCACGACGCGACCACCCTGGATGACGGGCTCAAACGCCGGGTCGAGCTGGCGATCGCCAACCCCAATGTGGTTGCGGTCGGGGAGATCGGACTCGACTACCACTACATGAACTCCCCACGCGAGGATCAGATCGCAGCTTTGGAATGGCAGCTCGATCTCGCCCTCGAGGCGGATCTGCCGGTGGTGCTTCACAACCGGGAGTCGTGGGAGGATCTCGATTCGGCGCTCGGGGCGCGTTGCCCAGGTCTCCGTGGGGTGGCGCATTCCTTCACCGAAAACCAGGACAGGGCTCTCAGGGTGGTTGAATTCGGGCTTGTGGTCGGGATCTCGGGAATGGTGACTTTCAACCGAGCCGACAACATTCGGCAGATGGCTGCGGTACTCAAACCCGATCAGGTGATGGTCGAGACCGATAGTCCATTCCTTGCTCCTGTTCCTCACCGAGGTCAGCGCAATGAGCCTGCGTACGTGGTCGAGGTCGGGCGCCGACTGGCGGCACTTTGGAAGATGGAGGATGCCGAGATCGCGCAGGCGTCAACAAACGTCTTTCGACGTCTCTTCAGACTGCCGGATGATTGGCCGAAGTGTTGAGTTGAGCGGTCGGGGCTGTTGATCAGGCCTTTTTGGGCCGCCGGCCACGCCGCCTTTTCACATCTTTGACGTTGATCATCAGCATGTCGTCAGCGTTGTCGCGCGTGACCTCCATTCGCTGGCTTTCATCCACCGTGAGACCGTACTGGTGAAAGAATTGCGGCGATTTGAGGCTCACTGATCTCCTTCGTCTCGACAACTGAAGAGAACCCTCTTCGGCTGCTTTGTTGGAGATTTTGACGCCGATGATTTTCCGGGTCTTGTCAAAAAACAAGACTGCATACTTGGCCGAATCGAGGCCAAAAGCAGCAACAGATGCAGCATCGAAGGAGATCAGACCACTCGGACGAATGGTCGCTCTCGGGCGGGTACCAGCAGCTTGCGGAGGAACAAATCTCTCAAAGGCCATCGATCACCTCCAAAGGGATCACTTTTTAAGCTACAGAAAAATGATTCTTATGTCAAGAAAATTCGATGGAAATTGACAAAGACTACCTCGAAATGTTTGAAAAATATCGTTGTGAGAATTCCGAATTATCACATTCCGGAAGCTGGCGATTCGTCACAATAAAGCGATGTTTGACAGGATTGTGAGCCGATGATCTCTGCATTCAGTAAGTGCGACGCCGGGATAGACAAGCCTATTCGATTGCCTGCTGAATCGAATTCTTCAAAAACCGCTACTGCTATTGCTGACCGAATAGATCCACTCAACTGATGCTGAGGGCGTTCGCCGAAAACCACGATACACTCCAATGGATGTCGGTAATTCAACACTCATCGACCCAGTGGATTGAACTCGATGCTGATGCCCTGGTTCATAACGTGAGCATTTTTCGAACCATTCTCTCCCCTGACACCCTACTCCTTGGAGTGGTGAAGGCAAACGCCTATGGCCATGGTCTCGACGAGATCGCTTCCATCTCGGAGGCGCAATTGGATTGGTTTGGTGTTCACGATGCCGGGGAGGCGCGACAGCTGCGTTCAATCGGTGTCAAACGCCCTGTCCTCGTCATGGGTTTTGTCCCCACTGGAGACTTGGCCGGTCTCGATTCCGATACTCATCTCTTGGTCTCATCGATTCCGGCTCTGCAGAGCGCTGCCGAGTATCGGGATCGGTCCGGTGTTTCGCTTCCCATTCATCTCAAGGTTGACACCGGCGCCAAACGCCAGGGTGTCCCCATAGCCGGGATCGATGAGATGGCGTCATTTGCGGCGAAGCACGGGCTCGATATCGTGGGTTTGGCGACCCATTTCGCCAATATCGAAGACACATTGGAGCATGATTTCGCTCGCAGCCAGCTCGATCGTTTCCACGAGGCGGTGGAGCGGACCACTCGACTGCTCGGAGAGGTCCCGCCGTTTGTTCATGCAGCGTGTTCGGCTGCATCACTGCTGTTTAGGGAAACGGATTTCACCATTGCAAGAGTGGGTATTTCTCTCTATGGCCATTGGCCGTCACGAGAAACCAAGCTGTCATGGGCAATCGAGCACGGACGGGATGGATTTCAGCTCCGTCCGGTGCTCAGCTGGCGGGCGGTCGTCGGTCAGTTACAGACGGTTGCCAAGGGTGAATCCGTGGGATATGGACGTACGTGGACGGCGCTGCGGGACACCGTACTGGGGGTGATCCCGGTGGGATATGCCGATGGATATCCGCGGATCTTGGGCAGTCGTTCGCGGGTCGGAATCCGGGGTCGCGCTGCTCCGGTTGTCGGTCGCGTATGCATGAATATTTTCATGATCGATGTGACTGATATTCCCGATGTGGAGATCGGAGACGAGGTGACCATCGTGGGTTCGGACGGTGAGGTTTCGGTCACCGCGGAGGAGCTGGCGGGGTTGAGTTCTTCAATCAACTACGAATTCCTGGCACGACTCTCTCGGGCCATTCCCCGGGTTATTCGGTCGTGATTCGAGATCGAATGAACAAGGAGAGCCGTGATTTCCCGTCTGCGAGCGTTATTGTTCCGACCTTTGATCGGCTGAACGATCTTCAGCGGGTGATCCGGGCGATCTTCGATCAGGTCTCGGTTCTTTCGTCTCAGTGCGAGGTCGTGGTCGTGGATGATGGTTCGAGCGACGGGACCGGCCGGTGGCTCGATCACCACGCATCCGATTTCGGACTCACGGTGGTCCACCAGAAAAACGCAGGCCCGGCTCTGGCGAGAAACAAAGGCGTGAAGGCCTCTACGGGCGAGATCATTCTCTTCCTCGGTGACGACACTGTGCCGCAACCCGGGTGGTTGCGGGCCCATCTCGAGGCTCATCGGCTCGAAAATTCGGGCCGGCCGATGGCGGTCCTCGGATATACCGCCTTCCCACCGGAGAGCAACAGCCCGTTTCTGCGCTGGATCAACGAGTACGGGGCGCAGTTCGGTTACGCCCTGATCGAGGACCCGATCGATGTTCCTTTCAACTTCTTCTACACCTCGAATATCTCCCTCTCTCGGCAGTTCTTCGAGGTGCTGGGCGGCTTTCGTGAGGATTTTCCGGCGGCAGCCTGGGAGGACATCGAGTTTTCCTACCGCGCTTTCGAATCAGGGATGTTCATCAAGTACCTGCCAAGCGCGAGGACCATTCACCACCACCGAATTCGAGTCGGCTCGTTCTGCGCGCGACAGGAGACCTCCGGCCGTTCGGCGGCGATTTTCTCGGTTCTTCATCCCGAACTCGAGGGCTTCCTCGGGGTCCCTTGCGTGGGGCGGAGACCGTGGTTGACGCTCATCGAGCGGCCCTTTCTCCGGGCCTGGATCGTTGTGGGTGAGATCTTCAGCGGTGCAGCCGATGATCGGATTTACCGACGAATTCTCGATGGCCACTATCTCGCCGGCCTCGCCACCGGTCTGAGTAAACTGGACGAAACAAATCGAGATTGAGTCGTTTCTGCCGAACCCGCTGGACAACTGCACAGCCCATTGGCTATAATCATCTACCAACAGAAAAAGGGAGGGATCCGGAGAGGCTTTCCACCTTGAGCCTACCTATTATTCAGGCCAACCTAATTCGGCCTACCTTATATATCCTTTCGTCACGGTCCTGCCTGCTGAGCTGAACCGGCCCTCCCGCCTACAGCTCACCGCCCGGCGCTCTGTCGGGCGGTTTTTTTACGCGTTACGTCCCCCGGTTCTCTGTTCTATCGGTCGTGCCTCGAGTGTCGGCCGTGGGAACGCCGAGCGGGCTCAAACGGGTGTCGAGGAGCCGAGATCGACGAGGGTTCCAGGATCGACGCCGATCGAATTGAGGGCGGCGACCCATCTGTCGTCGTAGGGGATATCGAAGATGATCGAAGTGGTGACGGGCGCCACGAGCCAGGAGTTTTCCTCGATCTCGACCTCGAGCTGGCCCGGATACCAGCCTGAGTACCCCAGGATCAGTTGAAATCTCCCTGGGTTCTTTCCGGCGACGAATGCCGCTAGGGTGTCGGCGCTGCCCGAGACGGTCAGGCCCTCCGGGAGAGCCAGATCGTCGTTTTCGACCTCGTAGTCCGCCGGCTCGGAAAGCACAAAACCGTGGCTCGGCTCGACCGGACCGCCGGCGAGGACCTGGGGAAGCTCGGTCGGTGGGGTTTCGAGCCCCAACTCGTCGAGGATGTCCGAGAGATCCACATCGATGGGACGATTGACAATCAGACCGAACGCACCGCCATCGTGGGAGTGGGCGCCCAGGAGAACCACCGAACGGCGGAAATTCGGATCACCCAACGAGGGCATCGCGATCAGGAGTTTGCCGACGAGAGATTCCATTGACCAATGCTAGCAGAGAGGGTTGTGGTCGCTCAGGGCTTCGCTTCCTCCGCCTCCGGTTTAACTTTCTCCATCCTCACCACCCTCAGCATGGGCCGGTCGGCGGGAACCCCGGGCGGCGCCGATTCCCTGGGGGCTGCAAATTCGAAGGTCAGCTGCAATTCACCCCTGATCCACACCATCACGACGAGATCGTCGCCGCCGGAGGAAGTCGATGCCGGGGCACCGAGCGCTGCGGTCGCGGCTTCCGGTGTCGAGCGGGCAACGATGGTGGATCCCAATTGGAGACGATAGGGCGTGTACCTCAGGAGGTGCTCGTTGTGCATCATGACCTGATCGAGCTTCCCCTCCTCGTCGAAACCGAATGCCCATGTCAGATAGGGTCCGGCGCGCGCGGTGAGGGTGTCACCGGTGGTGGCGGAGTCGGCCCCGAAACGAATCTCGACCTCTGCTCGCGATTGGCCCAACCGAACCCCGAGTACCGAGCCTCGATCGAGATCGACGATGACCGGGGTCGCAAGCTCTTCGAGGATGCTCCACACGACGGGATCGGAGAGAAAGGCCCGTTCCCCCGGCAGAGTCACCGCCAGGTAGAGGTCCGTGGCCCCACTCGCGACGATCTCGCGAAAGATGGCGTACGCCTGATCGCGATCACCGATGAGGTAGGACGACGCCTGGAAATAGAGAGCGGTCTCGACTCTTTGGGGCCGCAGTGCGACAGCTTTTCTGAAGGTGGTGTTAGCGGCGCCGTAGTTGCCGAGGTGGAAATGAGCGCGCCCGATCTCCGCCGACACGACATACTGGGCTTCCTGGTCTTCCATCCCCTCAAAATGAGCCAGGAGCTCGATGACCTCCTCGTATCGGTGCTCCTGACCGAGCTCTCGAGCACGTTCGAGTGCCGGCTCGAGGTCCTGAGCCATGGCCGCACAGCAGCCCGCCAACAAGACCAGGGCGATGGCTGTGATCCTGATCATACCCGAAGGTAGCACTTCCCTGAGATCGTTGAAACGGGCTAGGAGCGTGTAGGGAATGCAAGAGGCGGCGCCTTTCGGGTGTCGTTTGGCCCGATTTTCGGCGTATTCTTGACCCATACCACCAGTATGAA
>CBESWV010000014.1:0-32773 GCA_965533305.1 uncultured bacterium
CGGCGGGGCCCCGGGGGGGGGGGGGCCCCGGCCGGGGGGGAGCCGCATCGAGGATGACGGGGCTCGGAAGGCCCAACCCACCGGCTGGTCAACCCTGGCGCCCGGAAGCGCGAGCACCTCCCCTGCCCCACCACTCTTTGCGGCGACGGGTGCGGGAGCGGCCTTCTCGGCGGCATCGGTTGCGGGTTTGTCGGCTGCGCAGGCGACACCTAGAACGAGGAACGTCGAGGCGACGGCAATTCGAGCGAAATTCATGGATCAACCTTTCTGACGCGATCGCGTCACCAGGGGAACGAATGCGGGGCCACGGTCATTTCCGGTGGCGGTCACAACAGGGATCAGGTGCACTCATCCCACCCCAGAAGCGGATGCGTGCAGCGCCTCCGATCATTCCTGTCGCAATCCACCGGACGGAATCTCATAGGTCCCATCCAGTCGAGCGACCATGTCTTCGTATCGGCGATCGAGATCCTCGAGTTCGGCCTCGAACTTGGCGTCGCTGAACTCACCCCGGTCCCGGCGCGCTTCAAGGGCGGCGCGGTTGGTCTTGAGCCAGGTGTCCGGATCAAAGTTATAGGTCATGTCTCATCGCCGCTCACGATACCCGATCCGTGGCGACGATCGGCCGTTCCTCCATACGGGGGAACGGTTCCTCCTCTCAGAGTCGGAGCCCAGTGCCGTCAGTAGTCGCTGAGTGATCCCTGACCGCTTCCGCTCGAGGCATCCGGTCCGAATCGTTCTTCGCAGGCGCGAAGGGCTTCGGCGAGATCGAGTGCTGCAGATTTCGTGGACGAATCCGGTTTTTCTTCTGTGAAGTGTCGGCTGCATCCCTTGGCGCAACGAGCGAGACCGTCCGGGGTGCCCACATCCGTCAACCCACACGGCGGGACGGCTACCACGCGCATATCCGCACCAGCCTCCTGCAACACGGCACGCGAGAAATCGACGTTCGGCAGACGTTCGTAGAGCCTCGACACCCGTGCCGCGAAGGGACCGGCGGATTCGTCGATCAATTCGTAGTCGAACATCTTCGTCAGCCAGGGCAGGGCCCACTGAAAGAGCGCCAAGAGCTCCGAAGCGCGCATTGCGAAAATAAAACTGTTCCACAGAGCGCCTTCGCGCACCAGCTCTTCGGCCCGTTCCTGGGTCGGCTTCTCGATGAAGTGGGAGACCGCGGAAACCGGGTGGTGGGCGGTAGAGCTGGGTGCGATCCATCCGAGACCGGTGTCCGGTCCGTCAGGTTCGAGGCCGAGGAGGACGAGCCGATCCGGCTCCCGATGGATGTGTTGGACCGCGGCGGTGATCGCCTCGCGCAGGGTCGGTTCGTCTTCGACAACGTGATCCGACGGCAGCACCACCACAGTGGCATCCGGATCGCGCGCCAACACCTGCATCAGCGGCAGCAGGACGCCGCAAGCGGTGCCACGGTTGCACGGCTGGACGACGACGTTGAGGGATGGGAGATCGGCGAGTTCGACCGACCACCAGCGGCGGTGTTCGGCGGCGACGACGACCGCCGTGTGGTCGGGTCCCGCCACGGACCGCGCACGCCGCAGTGCCTGTCGAAGCAGCGACGGGCCTCCATTGACGCTGCAAAACTGCTTCGGCACGGCAGGGCCTTCGACGCCGCCGGTAATCTCACTCAGGCGCGATCCATCCCCGCCCGCAAGTACAATCGACCAGAGATTTCCTTGCTTCTCCATAGTCACCTCCGTGGCTCCGATGTGGTGTCGGCGACCAAAGTCGAGCGCCGAGTCGAATCGTCTTGAGGAGCCGTTGCACTCAAGATAATGCGACGGAATCTCTTTCGCCAGGGGTGATCGCGACGCAGAGTGACCATGGTCACGATGTTGTTGATCCACGGGCACAAAGGACTTCAAAAAACTACGCTGGAACGCGCGATCGGTGGTTGCCGTTCGACATGTTGACAAGCATCCGGAATCCTCGGAAAATCCTACCCGGTCGGTCTCGCGCCACGAAGGAAGGCAAACATTGAAAACAATAGGCTTACTCGGCGGAATGACATGCGAATCCTCGGTGGAGTACTACCGGCTCATCAACGAAGAGCTACGAAAACAGCTGGGAGGCATTCACTCGGCGCAGTCGGTGATGTATTCGGTTGACTTCGGAGAGATCCAACCGGAGATGGAGATCGAGCGATGGGACCTGGTTCTCGAACGACTCATCGCAGGATCTCTCAATGTTCAGAAGGGCGGCGCAGATTTTCTGGTGATCTGCACGAACACGATGCACAAGATGGCGGATCAGATCGCCGAGAGAATCGAGATCCCCATTCTGAACATCATCGATGTGACCGCAGAGGCCATCACGGCCATGGGATTCAGAACGGTCGGTCTGCTCGGCACCCGCTTCACCATGACCCAGGATTTCTATCGGCGTCGTCTGCTGGAAAGGCACGGGATCGAAACCCTGATTCCCTCTGACCCTGAGGTGAACATGATCCACCAGGTGATCATGGATGAGTTGACCGTTGGAGTTATTTCTCCGGAGTCGAAGGGACGTTACCGGGAGACGATTCATCGGTTGCAGGAGCGCGGGGCGGAAGGGATCATCCTCGGGTGCACAGAGATCCCGCTGTTGGTGAAACAGGACGAGGGTGAAATCCCGCTCTTCGATACGACCCTTCTGCACGCACATGCGGCGGTTCGCCAGGCTCTGAAATAGGCGCGTGCCGATAAAACCACAGACATCCAAGGTCGTGACCACGGCCGGCACCCGCGCTGAGACCGCGGTCGTCACGAAGTAGTACCATCTTCTCGTGGGCCTCAGACTGGTTTCTCTTGCCGGCATTTTCGTCTTTGTCACAATTGCGTGGCTGCTGTCCGTCAACCGCAAGGGGGTGAGCTGGCGGCCGGTTGTGTGGGGGCTCGGTCTCCAACTGGTCCTCGGGGCCATCGTCCTGACCCCGGCGCTGCAGGACTTCTTCTTCACGGTGGTCGATGGCGGCGTGCGGCGGCTTCTTTCCTTCGCCGAAGCGGGCTCGGATTTTGTCTTTCAGAGCGTCGAGGCCCACCGGATCGATGTCGTCACCGATGACGGCGTGTCCACCCTGACGGTGATCGGCCATATCAGCCCACCGCTGCGCACCGTGGCCTTCTGGATTCTGCCCTCGATCATCTTCTTTTCAAGCCTGATGGCGATCCTCTACCACCTGCGGGTCATGCAGCCGATCATCGAAGGCATCGGCAAGCTCATGCAGCGCACCATGGGCACCTCGGCGGCCGAGAGTCTGAGCGCCGCAGCCAATATCTTCATCGGCCAGACCGAAGCCCCGCTGGTGATTCGGCCCTATATCGCAGGGATGACCAGATCCGAGCTTCACGCCGTCATGTGCGGTGGGTTCGCCACCGTCGCCGGCGGTGTCATGGCGGCGTATGTCGGATTTCTCAGAGACATCCCCGGGATCGCGGGCCATCTCGTGACGGCGAGCATCCTTTCGGCGCCCGCGGCGCTCGCGATCTCCAAGATCCTCTATCCCGAAGACGGCCATCCCGAGACCACGGGCGACGCCGATCTCGCGCGCGAGTCCCCATACGGCAACGTCATCGAGGCTGCTGCGCACGGCGCCACCGACGGTATGAAGCTCGCCATCAACGTGGCGGCAATGCTCATCGCCTTTGTCGGTCTCGTCGCCCTCCTCGACTGGCTGCTCACCCTCGTTCCCATCGTTTTCTCGGCTGAAGGGGTCGCCTTCGGCCTTTTCGAAGTCGGGGTGAACGAACCGCTCTCGCTGGCTCGGATCCTCGGCTGGCTCTTCTTTCCCGTAGCCCTGATCATGGGGATCGCCCCGGCCGACGCCGCGGTGGTCGGCGGTCTGCTGGGAGAGAAACTCGTGCTCACCGAGTTCATCGCCTATGTCGATCTCGGCGCCATCGTCAACTCCGCAGATCCGGTGATCAGCCGGCGGTCGGCCATCATCGCGAGCTACGCCCTCTGTGGATTCGCCAATTTCGCCTCCATCGGCATCCAGCTCGGCGGCATCGGCGGCATCGCCCCCGAGCGGTTGCCCGACCTCAGCCGACTCGCCCTGCGCGCCATGACCGGCGGCTTCATCGCGGCCTGCATGACCGGCGCGGTTGTGGGCATTTTTCTGAGCTGACTCGCCCAACCAAAACCGGTCTCACACCTTCGCCTCGTCTCAGCCTGTCCGGGTCGGTGATCAAAGGGTCTGCCCTGACGCCCACGGGACGTGGGCGCTACAAATAGCGCCGATCTCCATGACCGACCTCACGATCGCGACCATTGGGAAGCCGGCTCGACTCAGACCTGACGCCCCACCGATCGTTCTCTCGAAACCCAACCCTCTCCCCACCGTATGAACACTGTGATTCCAGCTATTTTCGCTGTATTCGACCGGTTTTTGAAATTACAGCTCGGCCCGCGCGGCGGGCGATGAGGAGGAAGAAATGAAATCCAGGGTCCTGTTGATTGTCGTCGTTTCACTCTTGCTTGCGACTTCCTGGGCTGGCGCGGGGGAGATCGCGGGTCTGCCCATGCATGTGCAGAAGATCGATGACGGGGTGATCCGTCTCTGGATAGGCGACCACATCTCATCAACGGCGATCATGGCCTTCGCCACCTCGAGGGGCATCGTCGTCGTCGATACCTTCGGCGTTCCGGAGATCGACACCGGGCTGCGCCAAGCCATCGCCCGCGAACTCGGCCGCTCCGACTTCGCGTACCTCATCAACACCCACGAGCACAACGACCACACCGGCGGCAACTCGGTCTATGACGACTGCACCATCGTCGGTCACGAGCTTGTGGCACCCGGCATGGCCGCCATCGCCGGCCGCCGAGGCTCCCGTCTGGATTGGTACCCCAAGCGAATCAGTGATCTCGAGGACGAACTCGAGGCCCTCCCTCCCGATGACCCCAAGGCCCCGGCCATCCGGGAGAACATCATTCTCAATCAGCTCTATCTCAAGGTGATCGAGGCAGACAAATTGCCGGCCACTCCCGAGCTGACCTTCTCCGACCGTATGACCCTCGACCTGGGAGACACCACCTTCGAGCTCTCATACATCGGCGGGATGCACACGGCCAGCGACACCGCCATCTTCGTTCCGGAACACGGCATCCTGCTCACCGGCGACACCATGGCCGATATCTGGCTCACCGACTCCCCGGGATGCCTCGCCTCCTTCTCTGTCCGCACCGGCATGGCGCACGACTTTCCGCGGTGGCTCGCCAACTGGGACCGTCTGCTCGCTCAGCGCGACCAGATCACCACCCTGCTGCCCGCACACTGGAATGGCGAACTCTCCATTGAAGGCGCCGAAGCCCGCGTTGAGTATGTCCGCACGCTCTGGGACGGCATCCAACAGGCGGCCTCTGACGGCAAGAGCATCGTCGACGTTCAGACGGAGTTTCGCCTCGAAACCCGCTTTCCTGACCTGGTGGGCAGCCCGGGATTCGATCCGCAGCGGAACTACGCCTCCATCACCGAGCTCTGGAGAGTCACCACCAACCAGGCCTCAGCCGCCAGGACCCTCTTCACGCTTCTCAGTGAAAACGCCGACGAAAAGGCCGTCCTCGAGATTCTGGCCGACCGCGACAGCGCCACACCCGTCTACTTCTTCTCCGAAACCGAGTTCAACGCCTACGGCTACGCTCTCCTCCAGCAGGACAAGATCGACGAGGCCGTCACGATGTTCAGAATCAACACCGAACTGTATCCCGAGTCGTGGAACGTCTACGACAGTCTCGGCGAGGCGCTGCTGAGGGCCGGCAACACCGATGATGCGACGCTCATGTATGAGAAGTCGCTGGCTCTCAACCCCGAAAGCCCCACCGGCCAAGAGGCGCTGAAGAACATCAAGGAGGGCACCGCGGCGATGTGACGAAGCAAGGTCGCTCATCTGACGGATCGGCAACCGGAAGCAGCGTAGACCGCGAGGGGAAGGCGTAGACTGTCGCGGTGAAAGATGGTCACCGATTCCGTCCCGTTCGCGCTCTGCTTGATCTGGTGGACCGCGGTCACCTCGCCCTGAAGTACACCGAGCATTCCTACATGGTGCTCGTGGCCATCGGCATCGGGCTTCTCGGCGGCCTCGGGGCGGTCGGCTTTCGCAAATGCATCCAGTTTTTCCAAACCATCGCGTGGCACACTGACGACGTCTCCCTCGCCTATCTCAACCAACTCCCGGCGTGGTGGAAGATCCTGACCCCCGCGGTTGGAGGCCTCATCGTCGGTCTCATCGTTGTTCGTTTCGCCGCCGAGGCGAAGGGCCACGGCGTCCCCGAAGTCATGGAGGCGGTGGCGCTCAGGGGCGGCCGAATTCGACCACGGGTGGTGATCGCCAAACTCATCGCATCGGGGGTGTGCATCGCATCGGGCGGATCGGTCGGCCGCGAGGGCCCCATCGTCCAGATCGGATCCGCCATCGGCTCGTCCCTCGGCCAGTGGCTGCAGGTCGGCGAGCGACGCCTCCGGACGCTGGTCGGCTGCGGAGCCGCGGCGGGGATCGCCGCCACCTTCAACGCACCGGTGGCGGGCGCGCTCTTCGCCGTCGAGATCATTCTCGGTGACTTCGGCGTCACCCAGTTCTCGCCGATCGTGATCTCGTCCGTGACGGCGACGGTCGTCAGCCGGCACTTCCTCGGTGATTTTCCCGCCTTCGAGGTTCCGGCCTATGAACTGGTGAGCGCCTATGAACTGCTCTCCTACGGCGTACTCGGCATCGTCGCCGGTCTGGTGGCCCTGCTCTTCATGCGTACGCTCTACCGGGCTGAAGATCTCTTCGATGCCGTGTCGCTTCCCGCGGTTGTCAAACCCGCCATCGGCGGCCTTCTCATCGGGATTATCGCCCTTCGGTTCCCGGAAATCTTCGGTGTCGGATACGAAGCCATCAATGAAGCGCTGGCCGGCAACCTCACCTGGGAGCTTCTGCTGGTGCTGGTACTGGTGAAGATCGTCGCCGTATCCCTGACCCTCGGGTCGGGTGGTTCCGGCGGGATCTTCGCACCATCGCTGTTTATCGGCGCCATGGCCGGCGGCGCCGTCGGGAAGGTCGCCCACTCGCTGTGGCCGAGCTACACCGGCAGCCCGGGAGCCTATGCTCTGGTCGGGATGGGGGCGGTGCTCTCCGCCGGCACCCACGCCCCGATCACCGCCATCGTGATGATCTTTGAGCTTACGGGTGACTACAAGATCATCCTTCCGCTGATGATCAGCTGCATCATCGCGACCCTGCTCGCGACAGGGCTGCAGAAGTCGTCGATCTACACCCTCAAGCTGCTGCGGCGCGGTGTCGACATCCGCGGCGGTTTGTCGACCAACGTGCTCGGCCACCTGCGCGCCGGCGATGCGATGCGGACCGACTACTCCGAGGTCGGACGCTCCGACGAGCTGATGCCGGTGATCTCCCGCTTTGTCGAGCAACCCGGCGACACGGTCATGGTGACCGGTCCTGATGATCACCTCTTCGGTGTGATCACCATCGATGACATTCGACCATTGATGGCCGACCCCAACAGCGTTCAGGCGCTCGTGATCGCCGAAGACATGATGCGGACGAGTGGCTATCCGGTCTTCTCGATCGACGATCCGCTGGACGAAGTCATGAGGAGGTTCGGGCGGTATCGCTTCACCGCACCGGTGGTCGAGGACGGCCGGATCGTCGGCACCCTCTGGCCCCAGGACGTGATCGAAGCGTACAACGCGGAGTTGCTCAGACGCGACATGGCCTCGACCATGGCCGAAACCGTGGGACACCGGACGCCCGCCCGCGCCCTCCCCGGAGTGCGCGGCATGAGCCTGGCCGAGGTCCCGGCGCCGCCGAGCTTCTTCGGCCGCACCCTCGGGTCACTCGACATCAGAAACCTCTACGGGGTCAGTCTGCTCCTCATCAAACGGCGCAGCGGAGTCGATGAGGAAATCGTCGACGAGCTGCCCGATGCCGACTTCGTCTTCGAGGAGGGCGACGTCATGCTCGTGCTGGGCAAAGAGGAGCGGCTCGAACGATTCGAGCGGGCCGGGTGAGGGCAGCGTCCACCAGAACGGGTTAGACTCTCATTTCAGATGAGTTCTTCAAACGCGACGGAAAAGAGCGGACCCTGGAGAGGAGCACGGCATGCGTCTGAGTGCCTTGGTCGGAATCGCAGCGGTGGTGTCCATCGCTTTCTGGAGCGCTACGGTCTGCACTGCGGAAGAATCGGCTGCGTCCACCCAGGAAAAGGTGCCCGCGGTGATCATCTTCTCCAGCGGCACCTGGCATCTGGTCACTTCGCTCGAATTGAAGGACGGATCCGTCCTCTACACCAAACCCGGTGAATACGCTCGGGCCACACCCGAATACAAGGTGGACTCGCGACGGACCACGGAGGTCAACCAGGCGCTCGCGGATCTCGTCGAATTCTGTCTGGCGGGAAAAGACGATATCGGTAGGATCGTCGGTCTGAAGGGACGATCGGCCGCGATCTTCAACGAGGCGAGTAACCGAACCATGCCCAAGTGTCTGGCAGCGGCCCGGAAGCGGAGCCAACAAAACGAGACCGCCGCGAGCGACCGAGCAAAGCAGGAGTCGTTGTCGGGACTGACGGATGCCGAGACCTCCGCCAGCCTTCAACCCGCCGACAAGGTCGTTTTGACCAACAGATCCGTCGCGACCACGGCACGACGCGCCGATGGTTACGGCACCAAGAAAACAAACCCGTCCGGTCACGGTGTCGAATACGCTGATCTCGCCCCGGAGGTCATCGCCGGGGTCTGTCAGAACGAGTCCGCCGTGGGAACCGCTCAATACAATGCATGCTACGACCGGCAGACCGCCGCGCTCGGACGCCTCAAAGCGCGGAAGCCCGAATCAATTGCAAAGAACTCGTTTTCAGGTATCCGCGCTCACTGTCGCAACGAGTGGGCCCGGGACTACCAGAAGCGCGACAATTGTGAGCGCGACGAGATCGGCGCTTACCACGCCGTCCAACGCCTGGCGACCGATCCACGCTATGACCCGGTGTTTCTCAACCGGACTCGCGTGGAATGCGAACGGGCCTGGTCGGCCCAGTACACGATGCAGAAGGTCTGCCTCGAAGAACAGCTCAGGGCGACCCAACCCAGGAACTAGGAGCGTGTTGTGGATAGAATTGGCGGCGCCTTTCGGGTGCCGTTTGCCCCGCCAAAATTCATCCACCCTCTATGCACTCCACGCTCCTAGGGCACGACCATCGACCACGAACCCAGAGTTCCCGACTCGAATCCATCGACAAAGATCGCCATCGGCGAGACGCCATCCCAGGTAACAGCGCTGATCTGCGCGAGATCGTTGGTCACTTCAAGTCCCGCGCCGAGAATGCGATCCATGGAGTTGTCGAGATAGACCCTGAACTCACTCGACGGGTCGTCCGGTGTGGCTGCGGGAGACGGCCACGGCGGGCTGTAGCCGTTGTCGAGAAACGCCGGAATGAGGATTTCGGTGGTGGCCCAGATATCGGCGGCGACCGGATCGGTGCTGGCGACAAGCTGGTCGAGCCGGGTGGCGCCGCCATAGCTCGTCCCCGGACCGGTATGGGGGTTGGCATTGACCCAGATGCAATCGAGGATGTTGAGATCGGCAAGTCCGATCTCTGCGATCACTTCACCCAGTAGACCGGCGCCGATAGCGCTGTGCGAATTGGTACTGAGCTCTCGGGTGACCAGGCCCATGTAGTGCTTGACGCACGCCGTGACCCCGTAGGTCGCGTGGTGGGATTTGAGCACCGGGAGATTGATGAACTTGAGGCTTTCGCGGTCGTAGCTCGAGTTGCCCGAGTCCCAGATGCCGTCCCTCATGCTGATGAAGGTCCCGTCGTCGGTCTGAAACTTCGGGTAGGACACGCGGCCCGAGATCACTGGATCGTAGTCGTAGACGATATAGCCGTCATCGATGTCGGACTGTGAATATTCATCGACCGAGGAGTAGCGGATGGAGGTCCAGTCGTAGTGCGAAACCGTGTATCCCAGGTTCTGAAACGCGACAACCACGTCGTGCGGTGACAGCGAGATGTCCTGAGCGTTGTTGTCCGATCGATCAAAGTTGCTCACCGAGTTGAACTGGGCGTTCTCGCAGACGACCACCTCACCCGTGAAGGCGTCCGGGTGGTCAACGATGGCACGGATCAATCCACGCAGAAGATCGGTGTTGGACCCGCCCCGTTCGTCCCACTGATAGTTGATCTTGATCACCACCACATCATCCGCTGCGATGATCCCTCCCGGTCCCGCGAGCCCGGAGGAGGTCACGGACCGATAGAATTTCAGCCCCTGAGAGCCCATCAGGTTGAGTAGATTGTCGAGCCCGACGAATCGATCGCCGAAAGGATCTTGCGGACAATCGGTGACGCGGAAGACCTGAGCTCGATAGTCCAACGGCGCCATGGCATGATCCGCCGCCGGTTCGTTGGCGAGGGAGGAGTGGCCCCACATCCCCATGGTCACGACCAGACCCACCAGGGCCGAGGCAACTCCTGCCGGGGTCCGCATGCCCTGCACGAGACCGCGCCGCGCGGCCACAAGGGTCGAGATCAAAGGCGCCGCGAATGCCAGCGACGCGGCGGAAAAGGCCGCCTGTTGGCAGGGATAGACAAACCGACTAGGTTTCGGCCCGCTGCGAAGCACGAGCCAAATCAGGGCGAGCACACCGGCTACCAACGAGTTGATGGTGAACCAGGCCCGGAGCATCCGGCCCACCGGCTCGTCAGAAGATCGTCGAGGACAGTTGTTGTGTCTCACCTCGAGCCTCCCTTTCAATCAACTATGTGCAAGCGCCGGCATGGCCATGGTGACCATGATCACTCGCCCGCCTTCCCGATCTCGAGGATCAGCTCGGCGGTTTCGCCATCGGCACCGATGGCGGCGAGCGTGACGGTCACGGGAAATTCCGCGGCCGCCAGCTTTTTCCCGTTCACCCGGACTTTAAATGTGGCCGCGTCGGTCTCCGCGAGAAGCGCAGCGAGGTCAACGGTCGCGTTCTGCACCTTGCCCCCCCTTGCGTCGACCACCTTCATCAGCGCCCGTTCGACGCCGGCGCCTGTCACCTTGCACGTGATCTTGAAATGCGGTTCCGAAGACGGACCGATCCACTCGGTCTTGGCAACCCTGATGGTGAATCGACCAGATGGAGCCTTTGCCTGACGTACGCGGGTTTTCACCCGGGTTGAGGGTTGCGCCGCCGAGGCCCCGGATCCTTTATTCCGTGAAGTGACGGCGTCCTTGTCCCGATCGTTGTCACGGGAACCGCCGAGCAGATTGCCGAGCGCGTTGGTGAGTTCGCGCTCGACCGTCCGCCGAGCGACGTCCTCCACGGCGGCGCCCCAGTCGACGCTCGCGCCGGTGCCGTCGAGCGGACCGCTCAGCTCCAACGGCAGTACGACCCGGCCACTGGCCGAATCCCAGAACAGCTCTGCGGCGCGGCTGCTTTCCTGCTTCATCCAGGCGCTAACCTCCGGCGAGAACCGGAGCAGGAACTCGCCGTTCATCACGCTCGAGAGCAGGTCGACTTTCCCTGTGCCCGAAAGATCGAAGGCGGCAGCCTCGAGCAGCATGCTGTCGAAGTTCAGGGCGCCGCCGCCGATGCTGAAGTCTCCGGCGAGCCGGCTGAACTTGGTCGCGCCTGTCGCCGAAGAGGACGCGAGATTGGCGATGGTTTGCTGGCCTAGAACGCCGGCGACCTGACCCACCGAGCGCAGAACATCGAGCTTGCCCACCTGACCATCGACAATCCGCGCCACACCCTCTCCCTGGAGAGACTTCATCAAGGTGGTCGGATCGCTCCCCACACCGGCTCCGGCCACGCGTCCCGTGAAGCGTCCCATGAGAATGTCGCTCTTGCCGGTCTGGTCGACGACAAAGGGATCCATATCGATGCCCAACGCCTCGCCGGAGAACTCGAACGGCTGCGGGCTCCGCGTGAGATCGCTCGAGAGCCGGCCGCTGAACCTCCCGTCATAGAGCTCCATGGACACCGGTTCGAGGGTCGCGACACCCCTTTCGAGTCGCAACTGCGCCTCGAGATCGCGGAAGTGAAGGTTGAACCACGATCCTTCGGCCACCTTCAGTGAGCCGTCGGCGACGCCTCGAACAAGAAAGCTGTCCGGGTCGGGTTCAGTCGTCTGGTCATCCTCCCCACCCGTCATCAGACCGAGCAATTCACCCAGATCGGCTCGCTGCGATTCAATCGCGAACTCGAGCGTCGGCCGATCCAGAAACGCAATCCGGAGCGTGCCGGCAAAGTCACTCTCACCAACCCGGGCACGCAACCCATCGACCACGACCGTGGTGCCCCGCAGCTTCACGACCGCGCTGAGGTCGGTGACAGGCTGAGTGAGAGTATCGGCGGCGATGGAGAGATCATTGAACCTGGCCGTGACACCGATCTCGGGCAGCCGATCCTCCGCCAGCACGCCGTGGACGCCGGCTTCGAGTTCGACAGGCTTTTTGCCGGAAATCGACACGCCGAGATCACCCGCCATCTTGTCCAGCAGTGATGAGATATCCTCGACGTCGATGCCGGTAGGCTTCAGATCGAGATCGATCCGCCTTCCGTCGGGCTGCGCCTCGATCGTTCCGGCGAGGGCCACGGTGGTCTTGCCGACGACCAACTCGAAGCGCGTCAGATCGAGAGAGTCACCGCCGCCGCCCACGGCGAGATCGATCTTGCCGACCTCCAGATGGAGCGGATTCGGACCGATTGCGGGATCAGCCACGTCCATCAGACCACTTTCGACCGCAACACGGAACTCGTCGCTGCCAAAGCCCAAGATCTCGAGATCGAGCTCGGTGAGCACCACATCGAGAGGCTGTTCCGGAGATCTCGAGGCATCATGAATGCTGAGGCGGCCCCCGGTCACTCGGATCGCATCGACGGTGATTTCAGGGCCGGCGCCGGGCTCTGCCGGTTGCCCCTGCTCTTCTGATTCCTCGGTGTCGGCTCCGAGATCGAAGTTCCATTCGCCGGCCTCATCGCGAACAAAGTTGACCATCGGCTCGACGACCTCGATCGACGTGACCTCGAGCCGCTTCTTGAGCAGCGGCATCAGTTTGGCGCCGATAACGAGGCTCCGGACGCTGAGCAGATCACCCTCGCCCTCACCGGGTCGCGCAGCGACGGAAACATCGTCGACCTGGAAACCAAAAATGGGCACGATCGACAGGCTCATCTTGCCGAGCCGCACATCGCGTCCGAGAGTCTCTTCGGCCCTGGTCTCGATGAACCCGCGGAAGTCGTCTGCATCCACCACAATGAAAAGGATCACGGCGACCAGCACGAACACCGCCACCACCGACGCGAGCACCAGAACGATCTTTTTCATTGCAGCCTCCCAGAGGTTCGTTCAACCCACGATAGCGCGGATTCACCATGACGTCAGAAGGATGGGCAATTCAACACCGCTCGTCGCTTCGGATGGGTGCCGATGGGATTCTTCACGGCGTCGCTCGTGTTCTGTCTGTCAGGTAGTCGCGCCGGAAAATGGACGGAGGCAGGTTTGACCAGGGACAAAAACAGCACACGCATCGACAACGGCCTTCCCGTGAGGTTCGATGGTACCGAGCTCGAGCCGCTGACGATCATCATCTATGGCGCCACCGGAGACCTGACCTGGCGGAAGCTCATCCCGGCGCTCTACGAGCTTGATTCGCTGGGCAGCCTGCCGACGCCCTTTCGGATTGTCGGCACCGGCCGATCCGAACTCGACGACCAGCAGTGGCGGGACCGGCTGCGCAAAGGCATTGAACTCGACGGCGGTCACGACCTGTCACGCTGGGACGACTTCGCAGCTTGCCTGAGCTACATTCAGGCGAATCCTGACTCGCCCGAACAGTTCGAAAATCTCGCCCGCGCCGTACGAGAAATGAACGGAAACAACGGCGCCGGCGCCAACCTGCTGCACTACCTCGCACTGCCCCCTTCCATGTACGGGCCGGTGGCGGACGCCATTGGGAACTGCGGTCTCGCCCACGAGCACCACGACGGCGTCGGCTGGTCCCGGCTGGTGGTCGAGAAACCTTTCGGTCGCGATCTTCGCACCGCTCAACTGCTCAACCGGCGGCTGCTCAACAACTTTGCCGAGCACCAGATCTTTCGGATCGACCACTATCTCGCAAAGGAGACGGTGCAGAACGTGCTCGCCTTCCGGCTGGCCAACACGATCTTCGAACCGCTGTGGAACCGCAACCACATCGACCACGTCAGGATCATCGCCGCCGAGACCCTCGGTGTCGAACAGCGCGCGGGCTACTACGAAGAGGCCGGCGTGCTCCGCGACATGCTTCAGAACCACATGATGCAGCTGCTGGCCGTAACCGCCATCGAGCCGCCCGCGCGGTGGGAGTCCGAACGGGTTCGAGACGAAAGGGCCAAGCTCTTCCGGAGCCTGCAACCCCTCCCGCTGGGCCTCGACGTCTACGACTTCATCACCCTCGGCCAGTACGCCGAGGGCGTCGTCGACGGCCGCCCGGTGCCCGCCTACAGGGCTGAGCCCGGAGTGGCCCCCAACTCTTTGACTCCCACCTACGCCCGGATGAAGGTCTTTGTCGACAACTGGCGATGGCAGGGGGTGCCCTTCTTCCTGACCTCGGGGAAACGCCTCGATCGCAAGGTCACCGAGGCGGTCATCCAGTTCAAGGAGGTTCCCAGCTCGATGTTTCGCGGCATCGCCGGCGATTCCATGAAGGCCAACTCCCTGACTCTCGGCTTTCAGCCCGAAGAGGTCATTTCGGTCGACTTCCTCACCAAGTCGCCGGGACCGCGCCTGCGTCTGCGTCCGGCCTCCCTGAGTTTTGACTACTCGGCCGGTGACAAGGAATCGCGCATCGACGCCTACGCCAAGGTCTTACTCGACTGCATGGCGGGCGATCACATGTTGTTCTGGCGCCAGGACGGCATCGAGGAGAGCTGGCGCTTTCTCGAGCCCGTCCTCTCCCGCTGCGAAACCTGTTCCGAGCGCTTCGAAAACCTGCACTTCTACCCCGCCGGAAGCGCCGGTCCGCAGCGCGCCCTCGACATGATGCCACCTGGAAGGGGTTGAGGCGCGTGGACTCTCACGACCCACAGTTCCTTCACTTCGCTGACCTGAAAACAGCCGGTGAAGCGGCGGCACGCGAGATCGTGCGCACGTTGATCGGCGCCGTCGAGGCCCGATCAACGGCCAGCTTCGTTCTCGCCGGCGGCTCGACGCCCCGATCGATCTATGCCCACCTCGCCGGTCCCGAGCTGTCGCCATCCATCCCCTGGCATCTCGTGCATCTATTCTGGGGAGACGAACGCTGCGTCCCGCCAAACGACGCGGCGAGCAACTACGGCATGGCTCGGGCGACGCTGCTCGATCTCATCGAGATCCCACCGGAGAACGTCCACCGCATCCTCGGCGAACTCCCACCGCTTGAAGCCGCAGCTCGCTACGAGGCCGAGCTCCGGCGGCACTTCGGCGATGGCGAACCGCCTGTATTCGATTGCGTGATGCTCGGCATGGGCACTGACGGACACACCGCTTCGCTGTTCCCGGGCGATCCCCTGATCGACGAGACCGAACGCTGGATCGGCGTGGCCGACGGGATCCAGGCCTCACCGCCGGTGCCTCGGGTCAGCATGACCCTGCCGGTACTCAATACCGCCCGAAAGATCGTGTTTGTCGTCTCGGGTGACGCCAAACACCGTGTGGTCCGCGAGATCGAAAAACGAGTCGTGGGCTTCCAGCGCTACCCTGCGGCGCGGGTTCGCGCCGCAGGCTCAACGCTGTGGTACATCGCATCGGAGGGTCGGGCTGCGCCAATCTAGAAGCGTGTAGTGAATAGATGGTGGATGGATTTCGGAGGGTCGTTTGAGCCCGTTTTTCGGCGGATTTGCCGGTTTATATTGGTGGTATGGGCCAAAAATACGCCGAGAAACGGGCCAAACGACACCCGAAAGACGCCGCCAATTCTGTTCACTACACGCTCCTAGCTAGGGTTGAGCGCCTGCGCCTTCATCGACAGGCTGATTCTGCCGCGTTTGTGATCCACCTCGAGCACGGCCACTTTGACGACCTGGCCGACGCGGAGGACCGATCGTGGATCGTCGACCCATGTGTCGCTCAACTGAGAAATGTGCACCAGACCATCCCGCTTCACCCCGAGATCGACAAACGCTCCGAAATTGGTCACATTCGAGACCCTGCCCTCGAGGACGAGGCCCGGCTCGAGATCGTCGACGGAGGTGATGTCCTCACGCCAGGTCGGCGCTTCGAACTCGGGGCGAATGTCGCGCCCGGGTTGCTCGAGTTCTTTCCGGATATCCACGAGGGTGGGCCGGCCGATCCCGTTGTCCAGATCGACGAAAGACTGCAGGTCGAGACGTCGAGCGGCTTCGCCGATCAGCTCTTCAACCCGGAGGCCCAGGCTTGCGGCCATCTTCTTGACCAACCTGTACCGTTCGGGGTGGACCGCGGTTCGATCCAGCGGGTTGCTGCCGTCGTGGATCCTCAGAAACCCGGCGCACAGTTCGTACGCCTTCGGACCGAGACCGGGCACCTTGAGCAACCGACGCCGATTGGTGAAACGACCCTCATTCTCACGGTTGGTGACAATCGCGGCGGCTACCTTGGCACTGATGCCTGAAACCCGCTCGAGCAGTGAGATCGAGGCCGAATTCAGCTCCACACCAACCCGATTCACAACCGACTCGACCTCCCTGTCGAGTTCGTGAGCCAGCGCCTTTTGGTTGACATCGTGCTGGTATTGGCCGACACCGAGGGATTTGGGTTCGATCTTCACCAGTTCCGCCAGCGGATCCTGCATTCTGCGTGCAATCGACGCTGCACCGCGGATGCTGACATCGAGATCCGGCAATTCCCGCCGAGCGACTTCAGAGGCCGAGTAAACCGACGCGCCGGTCTCGGGAACGATGACCACCATCACTCCATCCAGCCCTGCATCAGTCACGCATTTCCTTGCAAAGGCCTCGGTTTCTCGACCGGCGGTACCGTTGCCGACCGCGATGGCCCTGACTTGATCGCGGCGGCTCAACGCCACCAGCGCCTTTTCCGCCGCCGCCGTGCGCGGTCCCTGCGGGACTGCGTACAGCACATCTGTCGCGGTGACGGTGCCGGTAGGATCGACCACCGCGAGCTTGCAGCCGGTTCGCAGTCCGGGGTCGAGCCCGATGACCGCCTGTTGGCCGAAGGGCGGCTGCATCAGGAGTTCACCGAGATTGGCGCGGAATACCCGAATCGCCTCGTTTTCGGCTCGTTCCCGCATTTCCGCGCGGATTTCGTTCCCGATCGACGGCCGTAGCAGCCGCTTGTATCCGTCGGCAGCGGCCAGCGCCACCTGTTTTCCGCACGGCGTCGTCAGAGGCACACCGGGAATCCGCGCCAGTTGGGCGATTTCTTCCTCATCATTGATGTGCAGGCTGCTGACCAGGACACCCTCGCGTTCGCCGCGCAGAATCGCCAGCATGCGGTGGGAAGGCACACGGGCGGCGGGTTCCTGATGGTCAAAATAGTCGCGGTAGGTGGCTCCATCCGCTTCTTTGCCGGAAAGCACCCGGACCTCGAAGACAGCATGGCTCTGAAACACCCGGCGAAGTCGGGCGCGGGTGGGAGCGTGTTCGGCAAAGCGCTCGGCGAGAATATCCCGCGCGCCGGCCAACGAGGCTTCAATGTCCAAGTCTCGGTTGACGTATCCGGCCGCCAGTTCAGCCGGGTCCTTTTGACCGCGGGCGGCCTCGAGCAGAGCCTCCGAGAGTGGTTCGAGACCACGATCTCTCGCCATGGACGCTCGGGTTCGGCGTTTTGGCCGATACGGCAGGTAGAGATCTTCGAGCTCCGCCTTCGTGGTTGTCGAACGAATGATCCGCTCGAGTTCGGGTGTCAACCTGCCCTGTTCGTCGATGGCAGCGAGAATCACGTCCCGCCGTTCGGTCAGATCGATGAAGTAATCTCGCTTTTTGGCCAGGGTTTCGAGAGCCTCGTCATCGAGGCCTCCTGTTGCCTCTTTGCGATAGCGGGCCACAAATGGAACGGTGGCGCCGCCGGCCAGCAGTTCAGCCGCCGCTACGACCTGATGATCCGCACAGGCGATTTCTCGTGCGATTGATGCTACGAACCGGGGCTCGAGGCCACCCGCGAGTTGCTCTTGCATGCGATGCTCCGTCCAGTCAGCATCCTGGCAGGACCTCAGAATTCGTCAAGCCGAGCCTGCTGGTTGGATACCCGACAGCCACGCTCCTCCGCCCTTGTAGCGCCGACGTCCCGTCGGCGATGGCGACCCCCGCGAGACGTGGGCGCTGAGACCCACACTCGACAGCTCGGGCAGGTCCGGCTCATCGACGCGACGAGACGATCCGATCGCGCAATCGCACGGCCGCCATCTCGACCGAGATCCCGTCGACATCCACATCTCTGTTGGCCGATCGCATCAGGCGGTTGGGGATCGAGTTGACGAGCGGCCGCAGCGTCGCCAGGAGCTCGCGGTCGCGGGCCGCCTCGGGCGATAGCAGCAGTACCGCATCGTATGGAGGGAAGGCCCTCTTCGGGTCGCTCAGAACCTCGAGATCGAAGGCATCGATCCGCCCATCGGTCGAGTATGCAGCGATCAGATCCACAGCTCCGTCACGGACCGCACCGTACATGAACGTCGAGTCCATCCCGCGGGTCCGCACACCATCGAGACCGTAGATCTCGCGCACCCTCCTCCACTCGAGGCGTCCGAAAAACTCGGGGTCCCCGGCGATGGTGAGCCGCGACGCTATCGGCCCGAGATCGGCGATGCTACCCGTTCCGAGTTCGGCCGCCCGATCTCGACGCATGGCCAGCGCATAGGCGTTCTCGAACCCGAGCGGACCGACGGTGATCACCCCGTGCTCTCTCTCGAGCCACTGGTCGACCTCAATCAGCATCTCGGCCCGATCGATGGGCCGGGGCCGGTTCATGATCGCCGCCCAGATCGTCCCCGAGTAGTCCACCGAGACCTGAACCGTGTTCGATCGCAGAGCGTCGAAGAGGATAGTCGAGCCCATGTTGGGGCGTCTGCCGACCACTGCGCCTGCGGCCTCGAGTTCGAGCCCGAGCAGCTCGGCGAGGATGTACTGTTCGGTGAACCCCTTGGATCCGATCACCAACTCCCGACCCTCCAACGGGCGTTTGGACGGGGCGGGCTTTCCATCAACCCGAGGTTCGGAATCCACTGCGGTGCCCGGATTCGGCATCCACCGTACGGCTGCCGGCAGCAGGCCACCGACGATGATCGCGACCAGCCCGATGGCCGCGGCCCAGGCCAACCGGGGGCTGCGGCGCCGCGCGGCGCGCTCGATCAGCAGGATCAGCCGGTCGAGCACGACGGCCAGGGTGGCGGCAAAGAAACACCCGAAAACGACCGCCAGCCAGTTCCGCGTCTGGAGCCCGAGAAAGATGTAGTTCCCGAGACTCGGCGCGCCGACCGGGGTCGACAGGGTGGCCATCCCGACCACCCACACGGTTGCGGTGCGGATCCCGGCGATGATCACGGGCGCAGCGAGCGGGAGCTCAACCAATAGCAGCGACTGCCGGTCGGTCATTCCAACGCCCCGGGCGGCCTCGGTCATCGTCGGGTCGATCTCGAGGATCCCGGTTACGGTGCCGCCCAGCACCGGCAGTATGCTGTAGAGCGTCAGGGCGATGAACGCGGGAACAAACCCGATCATCCCCCCGAGCAAAGGCACCATCAGCGCCAGAAGCGCCATGCTCGGCACGGTCTGGACGAGCCCCGCGACGGCCAAGGCGGCTCCGCGCAACCTGGGACGTCGAGTGGCGGCGATCCCCAGCGGGACGCTGATGGCGATTCCGATGACGAGCGCCGACACCGACAGCAGCAGGTGGCCGGCGAGCAGATCGGGCAGCTCGGCGAAGCGATCGGCGAGGTTGCTCATCCCGACCCGGCCCCGCCATCGCCGATCATCGCCGCCAACCGCTCGGCCTGACGCGCCGGCCAGGCCATCAGCCGAGCCACATAGGGATCTCCGGCATCGCGCATCAACTCCGAGGGGGCGCCCTGACCAACGATCTGCCCCCGGCGCATGATGATGATCCGATCAGCCATGAGCAGCGCCTCGGTCATGTCATGGGTGACCATGACGGCGGTGAACCGGAGCTCCTTCTGAAGGGCCGCAAACTCACTCCGCAGTTCATCGCGGGTGATGGGGTCCAGCGCACCGAACGGCTCGTCGAGCAGCATCAACGACGGCCCCGCCGCCAGGGCTCGAGCGAACCCGACCCGCTGCTGCTGGCCGCCGGAGAGCTCGGCCGGCATTCTCGGGGCGTGCTCGGTCGGATCGAGTCTGACGAGCTCGAGCAACTCGTCCACCCGGCGGGAGACCCGTCCGCGCTCCCAACCGAGGAGTTTCGGAACGACCCCGACGTTGTCGGCGATGCTGAGGTGCGGAAACAACCCGATGCCCTGAAAGACATAGCCAATCGATCGCCGGAGCTCGACCCCGTCTCGACCTGCGTTGTCCTCGCCGTCGATCTTCACCGTCCCACGGGTCGGCTCCACGAGCCGGTTGATGGTTTTCAGGGTAGTCGTCTTACCGCAGCCCGACTCGCCGACCAGGACCACGAGCTCGCCCCGCGCCACGGCAAAGCCGACGCCGTCGACGGCAAATACCCCGCCGCCGAAGGACACACCGATGTTGCTGAGTTCGAGGGTCATGCCAGGAAAGTGTAACCCGATCGCCCACCCGGTAAACTTCAGATGAGAGCCACGACACATCGCGGAACCGACTCGGGGGTAAAGATGGCAAGCCTTTCAACAAAAAACTGGAGCAGACTGGGCGCGGTACCGATGGGCCGACTCACCAAAGCCAGACTCGAGCTCCACTGGGCAGCCCAGACGGTGATGGCCTTTGCCGATGCCGCGCTCGAGCGTCTGCCCGACGACAGCCAGTCCAACCTCGGATGGCGTGGTGATCTCGCCGCCTTGGTGAGTCGGCCGCGGCCCGAAGGCGTCGCCGCCGGATTGAGTTTCGCGGAGCCGAGCCTGCTGATGCTCGATGACGACTCCGCCGTCATCGGACGTCTCCCGCTCGCCGGTCTTTCGATCGAGGGCGCTGTCTCCTGGCTCGAGAATCGACTTGTCGCGATCACCGGTTCGACGCCCGGGCGCCCGATCCGGATGCGCGACTATGAGATGCCGGATCATGCGGTCGCAACCGGCGAGCCGTTCGGAGCTTCCAATCGCGAGTCTCTCAATGAGCTGGCGGGATGGTTCGGTGCGGGCTGGTCGGCGCTCGAGGATCTCGTTGATCATGACTCCGGTTGGGCGGAGGTGCGCTGCTGGCCGCACCACTTCGATCTCGGAACCCTCAAGGTTCTCGGGTCGGCGTCGATCGGCGCCGGTCTTTCGCCAGGCGACCACTGGTATCCGGAGCCGTACTTCTACGTCAATCCCTACGATCTCGAGCGGCCACCCGCCGATCCCCCGAAGCTGGAGTCCAATGGCCGTTGGCACACCGAGGGTTGGTTTGGTGCGGTGCTTCCGGCGACGACGATCTTGCCCTACCCGACCAACTCACGAGCGCAGGCGGTTCGGTCCTTTCTGCACTCGGCCGCCGACGCGGCGGCGGGCCTGGTCAGCGCTGCAAGTTAACCCGAGCTTCTCACGGGGTCTCGTCGTGAGAACGCCGGGTCACAGGTCTCGGACGCAGCGGAACGTGGTGAACATGAACGGGTAGTGGCGCTGAAACCAGTTGCGGAAGCTGCGCCGGATGAGTTGAGTCGGGGTCGCCCACGAGGCGCCGAGCATGACCCGGTGGAGGCCGTCGAAGAAGTCGGCCGAGTACCCGGGATAGCTCCGGATCGTGACTTCGAATCCGGGAAACGGCGCAAAAACCGAATCGGTCCACTCCCACCCGTTGCCCACCAGCTCGGCGATGCCCCAGGCCGAGTCGCCTTCGGGGAAACATCCCACCGGTGTCGGCGACCAGTGGCTGAAATCGAAATTGCCGCGGTTCGGTGACGGCTCCCGGTCGCCCCATGGGTAGCGCCGCTGTCCCCCGTTCGGGGTGGTGTAGGCGGCGCGGTGGAACTCGGCCTCGGTGGGCAGCCGCGCACCCCGCCACCGACAGTAGGCGCGCGCCTCAGCGTGGCTCGTGTAGACCGGCCAGTCACCCACAGTTCCGAGATCCAGGCGGTCGAAGAGGGTGTCGTAGGTCAGTGATCCGTTGTCGCGGTTCCAGAACACCGGGAGTTCGAGCCCGATCCGATCCCGCCATCGCCAGTCGTCGTCGCTCCAGAGCTCGGCGCGGGTGTAGCCACCGTCCGCCACGAACTCGCGATACTCGGCGTTCCGCACCGGGGTGCGGTCCATGGCGAAGTCATCGACCCCGACCTCGAGCGGCGGGAACTCGTTGTCCCAGCCGAAGTCGAGCGAGGAGAAGTCAGCACCCAGGACCACCCCTCCCCCGCCGATCTCGACCACCGCTGGAGACGCTGCGCCGTCGAATCGGTACGGCGCCGCATCTCTCGGCCGTCGCTTGCTCTCGAAGGGCAACTGTTGAAACAGATACTGCAACGTCTCCTGGTGCATCAGTTCGTGCTCGATGGCCACCTCGAAGATCCGACCGCGCTCGGCCAACGGATCGTTCCCGGCGCGATCGGCGACGTCGTCGATGGCCGTCAGCAGCTCGTGCCGCACGCGATCGCGATAATCGAGGACCTCGCTGATCGGCGGCCACTCGGCGGCGGGCTCGTGGTGGTCCACGCCCATGGGGTCGATCCCTCGTTCAAAGAGGGCGTCGAAATCGGGTCGAAAGGAAGGCCGGCCAAGCACGCCGCGGCAGACCTGGTTCCAGGCAAAGGCCGGCAGGTGGCCGAGATAGAAGATCAGCGGGTGGCGGAGTCCGATGGGCTGATCGAGCAACGCCCCGGGCACGAGCAGGTCGAAGATCTCATCGGATCTCGACCAGCAGGCCTCCAGACGCCGCCGGACCGTGTCGATCACAACGACTTCCGGCCGCCGATCGGGCGGACCAACGCGGAGGCGAAGAGGTTGTCCGAGTCGGTGAACCACTCCGAGAGCTCGAGACCGGTCTCCTCGAGGGACGCGACAAAGGAATCGCGGGTGAATTTTCGGCTGATCTCGGTTCGGATGTCGTCGCCGGTTTTGAATCGAAGACGCCGGGTGCCGCCCAGCGACACCGTGGTGGGACGCCGCGCGCGGAGCCGCATCTCGATCCACTCCTGATCGGCATCGTAGAAGGCGACGTGGGTGAAGGCGTCGATCTCGAAATCCGTGCCGAAGCGGCGGTTGAGCACCCTGAGTGCGTTGAGGTTGAACTCCGCGGTAACTCCGTCGCTGTCGTTGTAGGCCGCCTCCAGCCGCCCCGGTTCCTTAACCAGATCGAGCCCGACCAGAAATGCATCGTCCGGCCCGAGGGCCGCTCGGACCCGGGTCAGGAAACCATCCAACTGCCGGGGGTAGAGATTGCCGATGGTCCCGGCGAGAAAGATGAAGAGTCGCCGCCGATCGCCGTCACCCACCGACCCGAGGTCGTGGAGAAAATCGCCGACCACCCCCCGCACCTCCATCTCGAGGTAGCTACCGGCAAGCGTTTCGGCCGAGGTCCGGAGGAAGGTCTCGTTGATGTCCAGGAGCACGCACCCCTCGAGGTGCGCGCTTCGGCGCATGGCGTCGAGCAGGAGTCGGATCTTCCGCCCCGAACCCGAACCGAGTTCGACCAGCTCCCGGGCGCCCGTGGCCTCGACCACCTCGTCGGCAATGGAGGCCAACAAAGCCTCTTCGGTCCTCGTCTGGTAGTACTCGGGAAGACGCGTGATCTCTTCGAAGAGGTGGGACCCGGTGTCGTCGTAGAAGTACTTGGAGTCGACCCTCGGCAGCGTCCGCAGCAGACTCTTTTGCACCTCGGTCCGCTCTTCGTCGAAACTCTTCGAACGGTGGCTTCCATGATCGATCCGCACGGGGCGATCGATTCCGGCGTCGGCCGTCTGTCTCATGCTCATTTGGCTCCTCGACCCTCTTGGGTTCTTGGGGGAGGGAACACGCGGGGCGAGCCAGAAATTCTGGAGTGGGCAGAAATCACAATGCGGAACATAGCACCCATCTTGTTCACCCGCCTGCGTTGTATCCGTCCTTCTCGGGGCGCCGACCGAACGTCGGCGCTACAAGGGGCTCTGACTACAGGATGTAGTAGACCGGTGAGGGTGTGGTGGTGATCGCCGTGCCCTTCGGCGATTCGATCTCGGCGCCGTCGCGAGTGATGGCTCGCCGGACCGGGCCGGGCAGATCGGCGGTGGAGGCCTCATCGAGGCTCCATGCGACGACCACGGTCTCGCCGCCGCGTTCGAACCGGTAGAGCCAGGTGTCTTCCGGTGACGGCAGACTGTCGGTGAAGGTCGCCCCGTCGAGCTCGTCGTTGAGGGTCTTCATCGCGTACCACGACGGGCGGCGGCGCAGGGTGCCGTCGGACTCGGGGGCGATGAGACCGTAGCCACGGGCGACCATCCGCCACCAGTAGACCCGCTCGACGGCGCCGCTGGCCAGAACCTGGAGGTAGTAGCGCACGAGGTAGTCGGCCTGGGCCTCTTCGCTGACGGCGACGGTCTTGCCCGCGGGCGAGTGCGGGCCCTCGGCGAGCGGCCAGTTGACCTCGGTGATCCAGCTGCGGCTCGTCGAGTTGCGCCCGGTGTCTGCGATGGCCTTGAGCAGCAGAACCTTCTCGATGGTGTCGAAGCAGAGTTGGCAGTTTTCAGGCGCACCTCGCCGGTCAACATAGAGAAGGCTCGCCAGGATGTCGAAATCGAAGTCCCTGGCCCGGTGGTTGACGACTGCGGAGGTGATCTGGAACTCGAAGTCGATGACCGCCGGGCCGAGGAGCTCGACGCCGTCGATTCGGCGCAGGACTTCGGCCGCGGTCTGGTAGAGGCGGATGTATTCGTTCCGGGTCCAGATTCCCCACTTGCTGCGGTTGACGGCCTGACCGATCTGGAAGCGGTTCCCGAAGGGTGCAAACCGCTCCCCGAGTTCCTCCACCGCAGCGCGCCAGCGGGGGAGATCGGTGACCAAATCACGGATCTGCGGCAGGGCGAAGACGAGATCGCAGCCCCGGCTGTGAAGTGCCGCCGCGAGGGTCTCTTCGGCGTCGTGGTTTGTTTCCCACGGGTGGAGACGGACGAGGATCTTCTTCACCCCGAGGGCCTCGACGGCCTCGAGGTGCGCTTCGGGGTCGTCTTCCCACGGTCTCAGGCAGAGACCGATGCCGTCCATCACCACCGGTTTGGTGTGGAGATCGCGTTTGAGTTCGCGGTAGCGGCGAAGGATCTTTGGCGTTGAGGCGGCCACGACGGCGAAATCAGCGACGTGATGGGGGCCGTCCATGAATCGGATTCCGAATTTGGACCATCGACCGGCGTGTTGGTGGGGTTGATCCGAGAGGTGATCCCAGACCGCCAGATCGCGCTTCCCGGCGCTCTCAGGGGCCGGTGGGAGGTGATCGTGGTGGCCGTCGCGATGGGCGTGCTGGCGACGCAGATTGTTGCGCCGCATCCACTTCTTGAACACGTGCTTGTTGATATAGGCGTCGACGCTGAGGCCAAAGAGCCACCACTTCGCCGACCAGCGGGACGGCACCTCTCCCCAATAGCCCCGGAGGAATGCGGCGCGGTGTTCAGGCCCAATCACCGGTTGACGACAGATGTCGCGGGTCCGGCGGTAGACCCCGGGCTGTTGGCGAATCCTGGCGCGGTTGAAATCGACCACCGAGAGATCGGGTTCGGGCCCGTCGCTGGTGGTGAGGACATTCCCCATTGAGAGATCGCGGTAGATGATCCCGGCGTCGTGGAGGCCGCGCGCATGGCGTCCGAGCTGTTCGAGAAAAGCGAGCGGCTCCACCTCGGGGAACGCCTCGGGGCCGGGCTCGTTGTTGAGACGGCGGAAGAACTGACGGACCTCACACGCACCGTCGAGCCGGCGGGCGATGAAGAACGAGGGGCCGTCGAGGCGGTCGGACTCCACCAGGGCGACGGGCTCCGGGGTCTCGATCCCGGCGCGCAACAGCTCCTTCGCCACCCGCCAACTGCGGGTCGCCTTGCTGCCGCGGAAACGGCGGTCGAGTTTCTTTCGCCAACCCTGGTTGCGGAACTGTTTGACGACCACCGGGACGACGCCTTCAGACGTGGTCATGTCGGCGGTGAAGAGGTAGTTTCGGCCCCAATGGATGGTGGCCGTCGCGGAGGCGGGGTCGATGAGTCGTTGGATCTCGCCGACGACATCGTCGGGACGGTACACACGGGCGATTTCGCCGCTCAGACCGTTGCCGGAAAAGGTCTCAAAAAGGTCTGGTCCCTGCACCCCGTCAGGATAGCAGGAGGAGGATGGAGCGTCTCTCGTTTTTGTACGCTGCGCCTTGGGCTCGTCGAAATCAGGACGACGAACTCAGCATCCGATTGAGCTCATCGGGCCGGCTCGATCGGGCGAGGGCATCCTCAGCGCTGATGGCGCCATTTCGGACGAGCTCGGTGAGAGCATGCTCCATGGTCTGCATGCCGTGGCTGCGTCCCGCCATGATCTCGTTGTAGAGACGTTCGATATTGCCGCGGCGAATGTGGTTTCGCACCGCATAGTTCGCGAGGAGCAACTCGATCGCCGGCACCCGTCCCCGGCCGGTAGCGGTCGGGATGAGTTGTTGAGAAACGATGGCCCGCAGAGAGAGGGCGAGCTGGTGGCGAATCTGCTCCTGCCGGGACCCCTCGAAGACATCGATGATCCGGTGGATGGCCTGGGCGCTGTCGGCGGTGTGGAGGGTCGAGAGGACCAGATGACCCGTCTCGGCCGCCGTGAGTGCGGTGGAGATGGTCTCGAGATCGCGCATCTCCCCCACCAGGATCACATCCGGATCCCGTCGGAGGGACGCCCGCAACGCCAGGGCGAACTCGGGGGCGTCGCTGCCCACCTCGACCTGCTCGAAGACCGACCGTTTGTTGCGGTGCTCGTACTCGACCGGATCCTCGATGGTGATGATGTGACGGAACTCGTTGTGGTTGAGTCGATCGAGGATCGCGGCCAGGGTGGTCGATTTGCCGGAGCCCGTGGGACCGCAGACAAGAACGAGACCGTTGGCGCTTGTTCCCAGATCGCCCAATATGGGCGGAAGGCCCAGTTCTTCGAGGGAAGGAATGCGCCGCGGCAACGCACGGATCGCCGCCGCCAACCGGCCGCCCTGGCGCTGGAGATTGACTCGCAGGCGCCACGATTCCCGTTCGCTCGAACCCGCGAGGTGGAGCGAAAAATCGGTCGAACCCCGTTCGGCGAGGAATCGCTGAGCGCGACGGCTGAGGTGCGGCGTGAAGTGGCCCCGGATCTCCTCATCGGTGACCTCGGCGAGGGGGAGGGATTCGAGCCGGCCATTAATCCGGACGACCGGCTGTGAATCCGGCACGAGCAGGAGATCCGAAGCCTGGCGAAGCACCATCTCACCTAGGATCGCGCCGAGGGGCTCGTCGCCGTGGACCTCACGCAGATCCGGGCCGTCCCATGCTGCGGCCGCCTCCGGCTCGGCATGCTCGGCACGCTCCTCGCGGTTCATCTCGTGGATGATCCGTTCGAGTTCGGGATCGGGGATGAGTTCGCCCATGCGCAGTCATTGTACGACGGGGCCGGGGCGTCCGTTGAGATTCCAATTCTCGGCGCAGCTTTCGCCGCGTCGGACGCACCGGAATCTGCACCGAGAATTGGACATGACGAGCGTTGCACGCTGGTCACGGCAGGATTGATCTCAGAAGACCTTCGGCGACCGCCATCCCCTTGGGGGCGGGTTGGATTCGAGTGCCATCGACGAGGAGGTGTCCCGATTTGGCGAGCCGTTCGATGGCGGATTCGTCGAAACGGGCGATCTCGGCTCCGAAGCGTTCTTGGAAGGCGTCGCGGTCGATGCCATCCGCGGTTCTCAGGCCGAGCATGACGGCTTCGAAAAAGAGCTCGGCGTCGCTGAGATCTTCCTGGCCCTCGATCGGAGAGCGGTTGTCCTCGATGGCGGCGGTCCACAGCCTCACCTTGCGTTGATTCCACCACCGCCGGCGGCCGACGAAACTGTGGGCTGAAGGACCGAGCCCGAGGTAGGGGGTATGGTCCCAGTATTTCCGGTTGTGTCTGGAGCGGTGATCGACGCCGGCAGCGAAATTAGAAACTTCGTACCCCTGCCAACCGGCGGCGCCGAGGATTTCATGGGTCAGCAGATAGAGTTCGGCCTGGCTGTCCTCACCGAGTTCCCGCAGCTCGCCTCGGTCGTGTCGGCGGCCGAACACCGTGCCGTCGTGGATGGTGAGTTGGTAGCAAGATAGGTGGTGGACGCCGAGTGAAAGGACGATCTCGAGCTGACGCCGCCAGTCATCGACGGTTTGGTGTTGAAGACCAAAGATGAGGTCGACCGAGACCGTGCCGAAGCCCGCATCGATGAGCGTTTCGGCGGCGCGACGTGCGTCGGCGGCGCGGTGTCTACGACCCAGGAAACCGAGGACCTCGTCAGAGAAGCTCTGGACACCGAGGCTCGCGAAGCCAAAACCGAGATCGCGCCACGCGGCTGCGGTCTCGTCATCGACATCCTCGGGGTTGATCTCGAGGTGGCGGGTGACGTCGGGGGCCAGGTCGAGGTTGCCTTCGAGAGTTGAAAGGACGCGTCCAAGCTGCTCAGGTGCCAGGCTCGATGGAGTCCCGCCGCCGAAGTAGATCGTGTCGAAACGCAGACCGTGGTCCGCCGAGAGGGCGATCTCGCAATCGAGGGCAGCGAGATAGGCGCCGCGGCGATCGGCACCCGCGATGGTGACCGCGAAGTCGCAGTAGGGACAGACCGACGAGCAGAAGGGAACGTGGAGGTAGAGACCGGCGAGGTTCACTTCTCGCGATCGGTCTTGAGCACCGCGACGAAGGCGGACTGCGGGATCTCGACGCTGCCGACCATCTTCATCCGCTTTTTGCCCTTCTTCTGCTTCTCGAGGAGCTTTCGCTTTCTCGAGATGTCTCCTCCGTAGCATTTGGCGGTGACGTCCTTGCGATAGGCGTTGATGGTCTTTCTCGCGACGATTTCGCCGCCGATAGCGCCCTGGATGGCGATCTTGAACTGCTGCCTCGGGATGGTGTCCTCGAGGCGTTCGCAGTAGTGCAGGGCGCGCATGCGGGCGCGTTCGCGATGAACGAGCTGGGAAAGGGCGTCAACCGGCTCGGCGTTGACCAGAATGTCGACCTTGACCAGATCGGTGTCGCGGTAGTCGAGCATCTCGTAGTCGAACGAGCCATAGCCCTGGGTGGTCGATTTGAGCCGGTCGTAGAAGTCGAAGACGACCTCGGCGAGCGGCATCTCCGAGGTCAGCTCGACCCGGCCCACGGCGAGATAGGTAAAGGTGGTCTGCTCACCGCGGCGCTCGCGGCAGAGTTCCATCACCGATCCGACATAGCGCTCGGGCATCATCACGGCGGCCTTGATGTAGGGTTCCTCGGTTCGCTCGATCTCGGCCGGGTTGGGAAAGTAGCTCGGGTTGTCGACCCACGTCGCTTCGCCGTCGGCGGTGGTCACCCGGTAGCGCACCGATGGCGCCGAGAGAATCAGCGAGAGATCGTACTCGCGACGCAGCCTCTCCTGCACCACCTCAAGGTGGAGCAGCCCGAGAAAACCGCAGCGGAATCCGAAACCAAGCGCCGCGGACGAGTCCTTCTCATAGGTCAGGGCGGCGTCGTTGAGCTTGAGCTTCTCCAGCGCCTTGACCAGCTCGGGGTACTCCTCGGTGGACATGGGGTAGACCGATGAGAAGACCACCGGTTTGGCCTCTTTGTAGCCGGGCAATGGCTCCGTGTCCGGGTTCGCGGCATCGGTGATGGTGTCGCCGACATTGATGTCGGAAACCGATTTGATCCCGGCAATGACGTAGCCCACCGAGCCCGCCTCGAGCTTGGGCACCTTGACTCTCTTGAGCTGGAGCAGCCCGACCTCTTCGAGGTCGTACTCCTTGCCGGTGTGCATCAGAATCAGTCTCTGGCCCGGCCGCAGCGTGCCCTGCATCACCCGGACCAAAAGGACCGCTCCACGGTAGGAGTCGTACTGAGCATCGAAGATGAGCGCCTGGAGCGGAGCCTCGGGGTCGCCCGCGGGCGCCGGCAGCCGGGTCACGATGGCTTCGAGGACATCCTCAATCCCGATGCCCTTCTTGGCCGAGCACAGAATGGCGTCGTCGGAGTCGAGACCGAGGTCTTCTTCGATCTCCTCTTTGACCCGTTCGACATCGGCCGCCGGAAGATCGATCTTGTTGATCACCGGGACTATCTCGAGGTTGTGCTCGATGGCGAGATACAAATTGGCCACGGTCTGGGCCTCGACCCCCTGAGAGGCATCCACCAGCAGCAAAGCGCCCTCGCATGACATGAGAGAACGGCGGACCTCGTGCGAGAAGTCGACATGCCCGGGGGTGTCGATGAGGTTGAGCTGGTACGTCTTTCCGTCCTTGGCCGTGTAGCTCAGGGTCACTGTGTTCGACTTGATGGTGATGCCGCGCTCGCGCTCGATGTCCATGGAGTCGAGGATCTGATCGCGGAACTCGCGGTCCTCCACTCCACCACAGAACTGGATGAGGCGATCGGCAAGGGTCGACTTGCCGTGATCGATGTGGGCGATGATGCAAAAACTACGTACGTTGTCCATGGTTCCTTCTCGGCCGCCGGCGGCGCCGGTAGGCATTATGGCCTATCAACCGGCATTGGCGCCACGCGATTCCGAAAGCAGGGCATGAGTCCGTGCTTGGAGATCGGCGTGATCGGTGTTCTCCGGATCGATTTCCATGGCGTCGCGGGCCAAGCGCAGTGCCTCCGCGAGCTCGATTTCGGGATCTCCGCCATGCTGGTCGAGGATCTCCGCCTTGAGGAGATGCGCCCGGGAGGCGAGCACCAGCGGCAATCCGCGTTGCGGACGAGCAGTGCCTGCCGCGACGGCGGCCTCGATCGCTTTGTCGCAGAGCATCGGCGCGAGCAGGTCATCGACCGAAACAAGCTCGATGAACCGCAACATCCGCGCTGCCTCGGCCTCGTAGAGCCAGGCGTCGCTGCGCGCGACTCCGAGGGCGCGGGCGTAGATCTCACCGGCATACAGGAGATCGGCTTCGGCGCCGCCGAGATCTCCCCCAGTCACCCGCACCTCAGATCTCGCCACCAGGATGTCGCCTTCGAGCTGGAGCGCCTCATACAGCCACGGCACCCGGGTCGACGACTCGCGAGTTCGGATGAGGGCCTCGTCCAATCGGCCGGTAACGAAGAGGGCGAGGGCGTCGTGAAAGTCGTCGAGCTCGGCGGTCTGCGGACCACGTTTTTCCAGGTGGCGCACGGCCCCGGCGGCCCGGGAACCGCTCTCTTCCACGGTGATGCCATCACCGCTGCGGGTTGAGAGGATCTGCATGGCCTGGGCGACCCCCAGCGCCGACTCCACCTCGGGATGGTCGTAGCCGCCGTTGACGGCCGCCTGGAGCCAGATCTCCGCCTCGGCGAAGTCACGCAGCATCAGAAGACCGAAACCGAGGGCGTAATGAGCGGGGCCACGGGCCAGCGGGCCGGTCGCGAGCAGGCTTGCCTCGACATCCGCCAATCTCTGCCGCGCCGCAACTTCCGCCGCGGTCGTATCGTGCAGGGGCATCATGCGTGATCGCCGCAACAAACGGTCGATCTGCTCGATCTCATTCTGGTGCTCGCTGGCAAGCGTCTGGCGTTGGTTCTCGCGATAGCGAATCCACAGCGCCGAACCAGCCGCAGCCCCCGCAACCAGCACCACCACCGCCAGCGACGCGGCGGCCAACTGGCGAGTGCGCACCCACGTCTTCAGTTGATAGAGGGGACCTGCTCTCCGGGTCCGGATGGGCCTGCCCTCGAGCCAGCGGCGGAGATCATCGGCAAACGCCCGCGCGCTGGGGTAGCGTCGAGATGGGTCCTTGTCCATGGCCACCGCGACGATGGTTTCGAGATCCGCCGACATTCCGGGCACGACGAGGCCGAGCCGGAGGGGCTCCTCGTCGAGCACCTTCTTCTTGGTTTCAGCGGGAGTCGCTCCAAAGAACGGAGCCTGCTCGGCCAGCACGGCGTAGAGGGTGGCTCCGAGGCCGTAGACATCGACCCTGTGATCGAGAGGGCGGCCGTCACTGCGGATCCGCTCCGGCGCCATGTATGCGGCGGTGCCCGTCGGCACGGCGAGTGAGTCCCTTACGGCATCCCCCGAATCGTGGGCGATGCCGAAGTCGAGGACATAAGCGTGGAGGCGGCCGTCGTGGCGCCTCTCGACCATGATGTTGCCCGGTTTGAGATCGCGGTGTACGACACCGCCGGCGTGGGCCGCCTGCACCGCCCGGGCAACCTGCTCCATCACCTCGAGTCTCTCGTCAATATCGAGTTCGGTGGCAGGATTGCGCAGGGTCTCGCCGTCGATGAACTGCATGGCGAGGAAACCCCGGCCGTCGACCTCGCCGACCTCGAAGACCCGACAGACGTGCTCGTGGTCGATGCACGCCTGGGCACGCGCCTCACGCTGGAAGCGAGCGACCTCGGCGGGATCACGCGAACGAAGGAATTTGACCGCCACCGTTCGGTGGAGCTGGCGGTCAATGGCTCGGTAGACCACTCCCATCCCGCCCTCGCCGACGAAATCGACGACCGCATACCGATCCCAGCCGGGTGCGGGATCGCCGTACGGAACGTGATCGACAGGGCCCCAGTTGGGGTCGGTCTCGTCGTCCTGTGGATGGCGCGCCATGGTGGGGCCAGCTTAGCCGATCCTGAGCAAAA
>CBESWV010000015.1:0-32693 GCA_965533305.1 uncultured bacterium
CGACGATGTCCACGGGGCCGTCGCTGGTGTTGGCAAAGCCGATGTTGGTTCGGAAGTCCTCGTTCTGTCGCAGACCGGGCAGGTACCCGAGTTCACCCTCGACGAAGACCTCGCCCTCGGCAACGCCGGGGATACCCTGGCCGTAGCTGCCGTCGGGGGTCGTCGCATAGGTGCGGCTGGTGGCCATGACAATGCCGAGGTTCGGGCTGATCCTGAGGGCGCCGGCGCCGGAGGCGCCGAGGGTCTCGGCGACCACATCCGGAAAGCTGAGGACCCAACCATCCGGCACGTGCACGTTGGTCGAAGCCAGGACACCGCCCGGACCGACGAGCTCGAGACTCGTGATGAGATCACCGGTCCCCGGATTTGAGAGGGTAAGATCGGTGCGCCACTCGGCGCCGCCGACGCCGCTGGTGTGGGCGACCGCGGGGACCCATAGCGGATCGCCGACGCGACCGACGGCGGTGGGACCGAGGTAGGTCGGATCGCTCGTGCGTTCATCCACCACCGAGGCGTAACCCGAGAAACTGCCCTCTTTTGAAGTCTGGCGGATGACGACCAGCGAGGTCTCGGCGGCAATCTCGAAATCTTCGAAGATCCGGTTGAGCTGGATCCAGCTCCCACCCTCGAGGGTTTGATGGTCTTCGGCGAGCTTGTTGGTCTCGTGGTCGTAGAATCGGATGATCAGAGCGACTTCATCGGTCCCGGGGTTGACGAGACCGAGGTTGGTTCGAAAATCGGTGTCATCCGGGAAGCCGAAGAGCCGGACCGCCGCTCCGTCCGATGCAATGACGGCCTCACCGGCCGCCGGAATTCCCTGGCCGTAGCTGCCGTCATCCCCGGAAGTCGAGGTTCGGGTGGTCGCGGCCATGGCCCCCGTGGACCTGAGCCGCAGAGCCCCGGACCCGCGGCCGCCCACCAGGTCGCCCACCACATCATCGAGGGTCACGGCCTCGCCGGGGGCGAGTTCATAGCTCCCCATGGCAGGGGTGGTGTCGGGACCGGGGAGGAGCTCGACCGAGGTGGTCGCCGCCTCGTCACCGGTGTTCACCAGCTGCAGGCTCGAGGTCCAGAAGCTGCTCTGGGAACCGGAGGTTCGGGCAGCCGCAGACACCAGCAGGCTCGAGTGATCCGGAGGTGGGTGGCAGGATGGGCAGTCGATCGTGATGCGGAGGTCGCCGACATCGGTGTCTTCGGTGGTGCCCACCATCATGCGGATGGTGACACCCGCCTCGAGCTCGAGGGAGAGCCACGAATCGGTCTCCCTGCCGCCGCAGTTTCTCAGTCGATCGTCATCGTTGCAGGCGCCGTCGATGGGTTCGTACGGACCGCATGAGGCACCGGTCCAGGCCGAGAGTGCGGTGTCGGTGGTCGATCCACAGGTCGAGAAGGTGTAGGTGCCGCTCTCGGATGGAGTGAATTCGAGCCAGATCGACGCCCAGCGGCCGGCGTTCGGGTCGCCGGGCCAGGTGGTGCACGGCACTTCGGGGTCCTCGACGCCGACGCCGGCGCCGCGGTTCTCGGTGAGAATCGTGTAGGGAAACGGGCCGCTTGAGGGTATGACTCGCGGTGTCGAGCAGTCGTCACCGGGCTCGTAGGCCGTCACGAGCATCGAGTCGAACCCCATTCGCCCGGTGGAGTCGATGGCGTTGGCAGCCACCAGATACTCTCCACCCGTGGCAAAGTTGTGGGTCAGCGCCGAGGCCGCCGTGCCCGAGCCCTGGCTTCCCGGCTTGAGCTGCCAGGGATCCGAGTAGACCCACCGGAGCTCGAGGTCGTCGCCATCGGGGTCGATGGCGGCGGCGTGGAAGACCACCGGATCGCCGATGATCGCGAATTCGGGGCCGTCGAGGGTCACCGATGGTGATTCGCCCACCGGATCGGCGAGGCGCAGCTCCCAGATACCCCGGCCGTGCGAGGCCACGACGATGCGCGAGCCGTCGTCGGCGATCCGAAGATCGTGGACCGAGGCTGCGGGGAGACCTTCGCCGTCGGGCGTCCAGCTGAGCCCGCCGTCCGTCGATCGATAGAGACCGACATCGGTTCCGGCGAAGACGAGATCGGGGTCGAACGGGTGCCAGCTCAGGGCCTGGACCGCGAACGGGGGCAGACCGGTATCGGCGGGGTGCCAGGTGTGGCCGCCGTCAGTGGTGCGTACGAGCTGGGGCTCGTCCTCCGAGGTCCGGGCCAGACCGGCCACCGCGAGATCGGGATCGAGCGGGGAAAGCGCTACGGCGTTGACAAAAGCGGTCATTGGCGAGACCCGCCAGGACGTGCCGCCGTCCGAGCTTGTGTAGAGCTCCGGTCCCTTTCCGATGAGCAGGCGGGTGTCATCGGCAGGGGTGATGGCGATGGCCCGGATCACCTCGATGGACCACTCGCCGGTTGCGACCTCGGTGCCGAGATCGCTCCATGATGTTCCGGCGTCGGTCGATTCCCAGACCCGGCTCGAGCCGGTGAAGAGCTGCCAGGGAGTCTCCGAGCGCATGACCAGGGGTGTCGCGAATGGGGTGAGATCGCCGCCGGTGCTGGGCGAGATGTTTTTCCAGACAAAGCCGCCGTCGGTGCTGCTGAAGACGAGGGTGCCATAGATGGTGCCGTAGACCAGATCGGGCACCAGAGGATTGATGGCGCACTCGAAGCCGTCGCCATCGAGGACCCATTCCCAGTCGTCGGCGCCGGGGCCGAGCCGCAGATTGGTCTTGTTGTCCTGGGTCCCTCCGAGGATGCGGTCTTGCCGGATGGGATCGATATCGAGACCGTAGTATTGCCGGGTCACCAGCGAATCGTTGCGTCCATCCCATGTGGATCCACCATCGGCGGAGAGCCAGACCCCGCCGTCGCAGCCCAACCACAGGTTGTCGCCCTGCCAGGCAAAGGCATGGCCATCGACATGGGGAAGGGTCTCGGTGCCCATCCAGTCGCCCGCGGCGATGGGATCCATGGTGGTCCAGGAGGAGCCGCCGTCCGTTGACCGGACATACCAGACCCCGGCGGCCACGACCACATCCGGATCCGTCGGATCGACGGTGATGGCGTTGTCATACCACCCCTGGTAGAGCAGGTAGGCTCCGGGATCCCCGGTGTTGAACCAGGTCGATCCGCCATCGGAGGATCGGTAGATCGCGGCCTCGGGTCCCTGAGGGGTGTAGCGCGATGTGTTGAGCGCGGTGTAGAGAACCTCATCGTCCGACGGCGCGACGGTGAGGGCGATGCGGTTGGCAATGGGGTTGTTGAGCAGGGCGTCTGGCAGACCATCGGCGGAGGGTTCCCAGGTCATCCCCGCATCCGCCGAGGTCATGACCCTCGTCAGGGGATCGGGGCACTGGCTGAAGCACCACAGAGCCGACCACAGCCGATCCGGGTCGGCCGCCGACCGGATGACCTCGGTGACGCCGTAGAGATCGGGATGCGATAAACGGAGATCCCAGCTCAGACCGCCATCGGTGGTGCGATAGAGCCCCTTTTCGGTGGCCGCGAGCACGTGGTCTTCATTCCTCGGATCCACCGACAGGGAAAAGAACTGCTCGGCGATGATCTCCCCGGGTTGGGGCAGAAACCAGGTTTCGCCGCCGTCATCGGAGCGAAGAAGTCCGATCCCGGGAACAAAGAAGCTCCCGAGTCCGGCCTCGCCGCTGCCGATGTAGACCACAGACGGGTTCGAGGGCGCGATGGCCAGGGCGCCGACCGAGAGATCGGCAAGACCATCGGTGAGGGGTCGCCAGCTCAGGCCTTCATCGGTGGTCTTCCAGACTCCGCCGCTGGCCGCGCCGGCGAGGATGGTCCCATCGACACCGGGGTGCGGCGCCAGGGCGGTCATCCGCCCAGCACCGTTGGCCGGTCCGAGGCTCACCCAACCCGCGGCCGTCGTACCTTTTGTCGCGCGGGAGTGCTCGGCGGCGAGCCAACGTTCATAGCCCCACCGGGTCCGCTCGAGCATCTGCCCGGAATCGAGTTCGCCCCGTACTCCGTGGCGCTCCTGGTACAGCTTGATCCGCTCGAGGATGGAGCGGCTCTCATCATCGCGCTGCGAGATGGGCCCACCCGCCCAGACGGGGGAGACGAAGGCAAGCCCGATGACAATCAGGATCGTGAGAGCGCCGAAGAGTCGAGACATCATCTCGGAAGCATAGCTGGTCTGTGACGGAACGCGGTCACCGAAGGTGAGACGGGCGTCACAGTTTTCGGGGGCGGAGCGGAGGGTTGGAGGATTGCGCCGTCAACGCAATTCGAGCCCGGTCTCGGGGAGACCGGGCTCGAATTGAAAATGGTGCCGAAGGCCGGACTCGAACCGGCACGGATCGCTCCACACGGCCCTCAACCGTGCGCGTCTACCAATTTCGCCACTTCGGCAGCGCAGAGGATCTTAAACATCTTGCCTTCGAAAGGCAAGTCCTTACTCGCCCGCGGGTGGGACGTCTTCAGTTTCGCCATCCGTTTCGTCCCCGGCCGTGTCCTCGGTTGCCGCGCTCTCCTCCGCCAGAGGCTCGATGGCGGCGTCGATGACGCCCTCCTCGATGATGACCTCTTCGACGACGGGAACGACCGGAGCCTCAACCGCCTCCATGACCGACTTGCTCTGCTTGCCCGAAAGAATCGCCAGCGCCAGTGAAAGCACGACAAAGAGGATAAAAAAGACGGTGGTCATGCGGTGCATGATGTTGGACGCCGAGCGGGGTCCGAAGGAGGTCTGGCTTCCGCCGCCACCGAAGGCACCGGCGAGATCGGCTCCCTTGCCCTGCTGGAGCAGGACGACCAGGACCAGAAAAATACAGACCAGAACGTATAGGACAACAAGTAGAACGGTCACATTACTCTCCCGCGGCGCAGTCCGCCGCAGCGCGGATGATAGCGGAAAACGAGTCTACGTCAAGGCTGGCCCCACCAATGAGACCTCCATCGACATCGGGTTTAGACAACAATTCATTGGCGTTTCCAGGCTTGAGACTGCCTCCGTAGAGGATTCGGATCCCCGCCGCTTCATCGGCAGAGAAGGCTCTCTCGAGGCAGCCACGGATAAAAGCGTGTGCCTCCTGAGCCTGCTCCGGCGAGGCAGTACGACCGGTGCCGATGGCCCACACCGGTTCATATGCAACCACCAGTTCGGCGCCTGAAAGGCTTCCGAGGCCATCGGTCTGGCTTTCCAGAACCTGGAAGGTGCGATCCGACTCCCGCTCCTCGAGGGTCTCGCCGATGCAGTAGATGACCTTGAGGCCGGCCTGTTGGGCGGCGCGGGCGCGGTCACGGGCGGTTCGGTCGGTCTCGCCAAAGAGGGTGCGCCGCTCGGAATGGCCGACGATGACCCACTCGGCGCCGAGTTCCCTCAGCATTTCGCCCGAAATCTCGCCGGTGAAAGCTCCGCTCGATTCCCAGTGGACGTTCTGAGCGGCGAGATCGATCGTGGATCCGGTCAAAAGCATGGCCGCGGTCGGCAGGGAGGTGTAGGGAGGGCTGACGACGACATCCACCGCCGGTGAGGGACCGGTTGCGAGCAGGCCCTCGATCAACGCCGAGGTCTCGCCGACACCCTTGTGCATCTTCCAGTTGCCGGCAATCAGAAATCTCCGCATCATTCCTCCAACGCTGTCAGGGCCGGCAAGGGATCGCCGGTCAAAAAACTAAGTGAGGCGCCGCCGCCGGTGGAGACGTGATCGATGCGATCGACCACACCGGCGCGGCGGATCGCCAGCACCGATTCACCGCCGCCGACCACGGTGAAACCGGAACTCGCCGCCATGGCGGTGGCGATCGCGAGGGTCCCCTTGGCGAAGGCATCGACCTCGAAGACCCCCATAGGGCCGTTCCAGAACACCGTCTTCGCTCCGGCGAGAGCCCCGGAGTAACGCTCGCGACTCTCGGGCCCGAGATCGACAACCATGAGATCGGCGGGAATCGCATCCGAAGCCACGACCTCGACCCGCGATGGATTGTCGAGACCGTCGGCGACCACGACATCGGTGGGGATGAGAAGTTCGATCCCCCGTGCGGCAGCCTTGTCCATGACCGCCCGGGCGGTGGCGAGCATCTCGTCCTCCACCAGGGACCGGCCGATCTCCATACCCTGGGCCTTGAGGAAGGTGTTGGCCATCCCGCCGCCGATGAGCAGGGTCTGCACACGATCGAGCAGAGCCTCGAGCGGGGCGGTCTTGGTGGAGATCTTGGCGCCGCCGACCACCGAGACAAACGGTTGCTCCGGGTCGGTCAACACCCGCGAGAGGGCGGCGACCTCACGTTCCATGAGAAAGCCGGCGGCTTTTTTCCCCTGGCTGAAGAGCCGAGGCGCGGCCGAGACCGAGGCGTGCGCCCGGTGGGCGGTGCCGAAGGCGTCGTTGACATAGTGCGTGAAAGGAGCCGTCAGCTGTGCGGCGAACCCGGCATCGTCGGCCTTCTCACCCGGATGGAAGCGGAGGTTTTCCAACAGCAGGAGGGTGCCGGGCTCGGCGTTCGCGATGGATGGATCGAGACAGTCCTCGACAAAGCGGACCGGACGCCCGAGGGCCTTGGCGAGTACCGGCGCCACCGGGGCCAGACTGTACGCAGGGTCCGGAGCCCCCTTGGCCTTGCCGAGGTGGGAGCAGGCGGCGATCACCGATGCGCGCTCCCCGAGCCACTTGAGGGTTGGCAGAGCCGCAACGATCCGGGTATCGTCCTGGACCACCCCATCGGCAATGGGCACATTGAGATCGAGACGGATCAGAACCCTGGCGCCCTCGACCCCAACGAGGTCCGCGAGGACGGGCAGGGTCATGAGTTGTCCTTCTCCGCCATATATGCCAGGAGATCGACGCAGCGCACCGAGTAGGAATTCTCGTTGTCATACCAGCTCACGACGCGGAAGAAGTTGGGCGCCACCTGGGAGATGAGCTCGAGATCGACGATGGACGAGTGTTCCTCGCCGATGATGTCCGACGAGACGAGAGGTTCGTCGGCGGCCCGAAGGATGCCCTTGAGCTCGCCATTGGCGGCCTCGACCATGGCCTGACGAAGCTCGTCGACGGTTCCGTCGCGGCCGGCGACAAAGATGAGGTCACAGACCGACCCATCGGGAACCGGAACCCGCATGGCGGCACCGTCGAGCTTGCCGGCAAGAACCGGGTAGACAAGGGAGATGGCGCGTGCGGCGCCGGTGGAAGTGGGAATGATGTTGATGGCCGCGGCCCGGGACCGGCGCATGTCTCCACTTTGGACATCAAGGAGCTTCTGGCCGTTGGTGTAGGCGTGGGTCGTGGTCAGCCAGCCGTGTTCGATGCCCACGGTCTCGTGCAGCACCTTGGCCATTGGGGCCAGACAGTTGGTCGTGCACGAGGCGTTGGACACGACGTGGTGACGTTGGGGGTCATAGAGCTCGTTGTTGACACCCATGACAAAGGTCTCGTCGACCGTCTTGCCCGGAGCGGTGATGATGACCTTTTTGGCGCCGGCGGTGAGGTGCCCGCCCGCTGTCTCGCGATCGCGGAACAGACCGGTGGCCTCGAAAACATAGTCGACGCCGAGTTCTTTCCAGGGCAGCTTGGCAGGGTCGCGTTCGGCGAAGACCTTCATGGCGTCGCCGTCGATGGTGATGGTCTGACCATCGACCTTCACCGAGCCCTTGTAGATACCGTGGACCGAGTCGTGCTTGAAAAGATAACCGAGCATCTCCGGCGAGGTCAGATCGTTGATGGCAACCAGATCGATGCCGTCACGAGCTTTGAGATGACGCGCCACGAGACGACCGATGCGTCCGAAACCGTTGATGCCCACACGAATAGTCATTCACATCCTCCTGCGTAGTAATCAGCGCGAAAGTATAGCAAAACACGGTCCCAACCGATCGAGTTGCGTGTCGGTGGATCGTGTGTTAATTTGTCGATCCGCGTGGCCCGTTCGTCTAGGGGTTAGGACGCTGGCCTCTCACGCCGGTAACACGGGTTCGAATCCCGTACGGGCTACCACAACTCCTTTCAGTCGTCCATGGTGACGGTCTTCGCCACTACCCCATACCCAGCTTGAACAATTCGCGTAGCTGCCCCTGGTCGAACCCCGTACGGGCTACCAAACAAATCTTCGCCCCTGCAGTCGTACGCGACTTCAGGGGCGAAGATTTGTAATGAGGGTGGTTTCCCGATTGTCGGGTGTTCAGGTAAGATCCTCCTGTTCACACTATTTCAGATCCCCACACTCGAAGGGAGTGCACGATGATGGATGGAACCCCCCCTCAAGATCCCGGCGACAACGCACCGCCGCCGCCACCTCCGGCTGCCCCACCCCCACCCGCCGAACCACCGCCGGAGGCTCCGGTCCCGAGCCCGACCTCGGGAGGGGTCGTCTCGGAGAATCGCAAACTCTGGATCGTGCTTTCCTATCTCGGTTTGCTCGCTCTGATCCCGCTGCTGGTGGAGAAAGACGACGCGGAAGTTCAGTGGCACGCCAAGAATGGTTTGGTGCTCACTGCCGCCGAGTTTGTCATCTTCGTCGGGCTGACCATTGCGGGGATGGTGATCGGCGCCATGAGCGCGGGTCTCGGTTGCATCCTTGGTCTGGCCTGGCCCGTGGTCATGGTAGCCGTGATCGTGTTGCATGTGATGTGCATCGTCAAGGGCCTCAAAGGCGAACGGCTCGTCGTCCCGGGCATCAGTGAGTTTGCCGACAAGTTCTGACAAGCCGGCCCAAAAAAAAACACAGCGGCGACGGTGGGCTTTGCTCGTCGTCGCCGTCGTGTTTCTTGTCGCTCTGACGGTGGACCTCGCACGGGCGCCCGAGCGGCAATTGAGCGCGCGGGTCCTCCTCGGTTCGGTCCGCCTCCATCAGGAGGTGGGGCATTGGTTCTTTCCGCGTGGCCAGTGTCGGCTGAGCCCGACCTGCAGCCACTACGCCGAGGTGGCCATCTCCGAGCACGGAGCGATCCGTGGCGGTTGGATGACTGCGAAACGGCTTCTCAGGTGTGGTCCGTGGACGACGGCCGGGACGAAGGACCCGCCGCCGCCGGGGGATTCGTAGCTCGCTCCGGCATCGCGATGAGAGAACCGGGCTCAGAGGCGAGCTAATGGTCCGCAGAAACAAAAAAAAGGCCGCCCATCTGGGCGGCCCTTTTTGTTGTTCATTTGTCCGTCAGGTGACGGCTACTCCATTTTGCCGCCCTTGAGTGCGAGGGCCGGGAAGTCGCCGTTGCAGCCGAGTTCTTCAGCATCGGTGAAGTCCGAACCCACCGCGCTGACGGTGCCGTCGATGACCATGTTGTCTGAGACGGTGAAGGTCACGGTCCACTCCATGACGCCACTGCCGGTGGAGGCGTAGCTGTCGGAGAAGGTGACGCCCGAGGCGAAGTCGGCAAGCGGGGTCGGGCTCATTCCGAGGCCCCAGAGGAACTGCAGGGTGCAGGCCGGTTCGCCGCCCTCGAGCTTGTCCCAGTTGAAGTAGGTGGCGTTGATCTGGGTGACGACCTCTGAATCGATCACAAAATTGCCGCCGGCGGCAAAGAGGGCCGAATCATAGATCGAAATCTGATAGGTGCCGTCAATCGATGACGATCCACCGGCGGTGGCGTCGGATTCCAGCGTCGTCGGATCGGTGGACTCGTTGTCGACCTTCGAGGCGCCGACCACCGCCGAACCGGCGGTCACCATCGCGACGAGAGTCGCATTGTCGAAGTTGGCGACGCCGGTGAAGAGCTGATCCACCCGCTTGAGGTAGGGCTCCCAGGCGGCCAGGGCGAGATTTGCCGTGGCGAAGGAGTTGCCCTCGGGATCGAGCAGGCTGAGTTCCATGGTGGCGCCGTCCGCGCCGGCGGTGGCGTAGATATTGGTGCGGAAGGCGGCGTTGGAGCTCAGACCGACCACGGTGGCGGTGCCGCCGGTCTGGGTCGCGGCCGGGACGGGCACGCCCTCGAAGCCCTGTCCGAGGGTGGCCGTTCCGTCGATGGCGTAGATCCGGGAGTTGACGATCACCGTACCGTTGGCGAACACGCGAAACGCGCCGCCCGCGGAATCGAGACCGAACGCGGAGAGGATGACGTCTTCATAGACACCGGTTTCGCCCGGTTCGAGCGTGAAGTCGAACGACGTCGGGTTCGGGTTGGCAACACCACGTACGAGCCAGAAGACAGAACCGGTGACGGCCGTGTCGCCGGGGTTGGCGATATAGAGGTCGGTCGCCCACGGCGCGCCTCGGCCCGCGGCGGGAACGATGATGTCGGTACCGGAGTTGAGAGCGAAAACAGGCACAGCGGTCGCCACCAGGGCGAGTGCGACAAGGGCGGTTAGCAAACGGCGCATCGAAGCCTCCTTGAGTCGAGCGATCTATTTAACGTGCATCACAATAACATCAAATCCGGCGCCACGGGATGTGACCGAAGCCGGAGGTGACCCTAGATTGTACGATAGACCCGGCGGTAGGTTAACGTCAAAAGTTGTGAATTCCAAAGCCGCCGTGGCACGGCAGGCGTGAGCACGGGGGTGACTGCGTGTCTGCGCACCCCCGAAATCGTACTGGGAAAGGGAGCGAGATCCGGTACGATACCCCGGTGAGTTATCAAGTTCTCGCCCGTTCGTGGCGGCCGCAGCGCTTCGCCGATCTCCTCGGTCAGGACACCGTTGTCCAGACGCTCCAGAACGCCCTGTCGTCGGACGCCCTCGGCCACGCCTATCTCTTCTCGGGGCTGCGCGGTGTCGGCAAGACCACCGCGGCGCGACTGCTGGCCAAGGCGGTGAACTGTGCCGAAGGTCCCACCGCCGAGCCCTGTGGCGTGTGCGACTCGTGCCGCGAGGTCACCGATGGCGCGAGCATCGATGTGGTGGAGATCGATGCCGCGACCCACACCGGGGTCGACCAGGTGCGCGAGCTCCAGGAGCTTCTCCGGTTCCGACCGACCCGCGACCGCTACCGGGTGGTGGTGGTGGACGAGGTCCACATGCTCTCCAAGTCGGCCTTCAACGCCCTGCTCAAGAGCATCGAGGAGCCCCCGCCCTACGTACTCTGGATCTTTGCCACCACCGAACGCCACAAGGTGCCGGCAACGATCCTCTCTCGCTGCCAACAGCTCGAATTTCGACCGCTGAGCAACGAGGCCATCCGTTCGCATCTCGAGGCCATCGCCGACCGCGAGGGCTTCCAATTGAGTCCGGGCGCCGCCGGTACCATCGCTTCCGCCGCCCAGGGCAGTGTTCGCGATGCCCTGTCCCTGGTCGACCAGCTCCGCGCCTTCGCCGCCGACTCCATCGACGACGAGGCGGTTGCAACAGTGCTCGGCGTACCCTCCTTCGAGGTGACTGCGGGTCTGGTGGATGCCCTCACCGCGGGCCGCGTCGCCGATGCGCTCGGAACCATTCGCGCCGAGCTCGCCGCCGGTCATGACGCAGCCATCCTCTATCAGGAGGCCGGCCGGATGCTGCGGGCCATGCTGCACCTCGCGGTGGACCCGGCGCTCAACCCGGCATTGACCGACGATCTGCGGATTATGATTGAACCTCTGGCCGTGGAGCTCGGCGCAGAGGCCCTGACGAGGATGCTCGGCCTCTGGCTCGAACAGGAACCCATGCTTCGTGACGCGGCCAACCGTGAACTCGCCCTCGAGGTGGCCGCTCTCCGGCTCGCGCGCTGGCCGGCGATCAAGCGGGTCGAACAGTGGCTTTCAGGCGGCGGAGGACCACCGACCGGTGGGGGCCCGCCATCGCCGCCGACGGCCGAGACCCGGGGCGGCGGCGGACCTCCACCGGTGAGCGCGCGCCCGGCGACGGTGGCCGAGGCCTTGTGGGCCAATCACCCTCGTCTGGCCGGCGCCGTCGAAGCGGCAACTGTGAAAACGGATGGGGTGAGGGTGACCATCGCGTTCGCGGCCGATGCCCAGGCACTGGCAAAATACGCCGGCTCCGAGGCGGTTCGTCCGGCTCTCGAATCCGCGTGTGCGGTGGTCTACCCCGACGCGACTGAGATTCGAGTCGATGTCGAGGCAGGCCAGGACGAATCCGGAACGACCGAGAACGGGCTCATGGCCGAGGCCGAGAATGACCCGGGGGTCGTACTTGCGCGCTCGATCATCGGCGGCGAGATCGTCAGCGTGCGACCCGACGGCGGTCGCTGATGGATCTGCGGCCCGCCGCCGTGCGGGTTTTGCTCGAGCACCTCGAGCGTCTTCCCGGGGTCGGTCCGCGGACCGCCCGGGGTTTGGCCGAACACCTCCTCATCGCAGATCCGGCAGAGGTGTCCGCTCTGGCCGCGGCGCTGGACCAGCTCCACGGTCGTGTCCGCCTGTGTTCGGTGTGTTCTTCGCTCACCGAGGATGACCCCTGCCCGATCTGCACCGATCCGGGAAGGGATCGCGGCACCATCCTCGTGGTCGAGAAACCGACCACGGTCTGGTCGGTGGAGGACACCCGTCAATATCAGGGCCTCTACCACGCATTGCTGGGTCATCTGTCACCGTTGCACGGAGTCGGGCCGGAAGACCTGACCATTGATCGCCTGGTCGAGCGATGCCGGAGTGATGAGATCACTGAGGTGATCCTCGCCACCGATCCGACCGTGGAGGGAGAGACCACGGCGTTGTATATTGCCCGCCGGCTCGAGAGCTTGAGTGTTGAAATCAGCCGGCCGGCGTCGGGGATCCCGGTCGGAGGCGAGATCGCTGCGGCTGACCAGTTGACCCTCGCATCGGCCTTGCAATCGCGGAGAAAAGTCTGATAGTTTTCGATCCCATTCAGGTCGTCGTGTCGTGACCGTCCTTGCCTGGCTTTGATGTCTGTGTTAGATATGATATTACGAGGAGTGTGTGAACGTGTCTCCCAGTTTAGTCATGTATGAGGAGGAGTTTGATCGGATTACTCAGCTCCTCAACCGTCTTCGCATCGATGCCAGTGCGAAGATTGTCTTTCTCGTCGACAAAAACGGACAGCAGATCGCCGGCGCGGGCGAGATTGACCAGGTGGACACCACGTCCCTGGCATCGCTGACGGCCGGAAATGTCGCTGCCACCGACGGGCTGGCGAAACTGATTGGAGAGAAGGAGTTCTCGATCCTCTTCCATGAGGGTCGCAAAGACAATATCCATATTTCAATCGTCGGTCAGCGGCTCATCCTCGTGGTGATCTTCGACGAACGGTCCTCCCTCGGGCTGGTTCGACTGCGGGTCCGCAAGGCTTCCTCCGATATCGAGCGGGTGCTCAGTGATATCGAGCTCAAGTCGCAGGAGGTCGGGGTCGATGATGCCGAGTCCCCGTTTGCCGAGATCACCGACGAAGACATCGACGCACTTTTCTCCGAATGAGCTTCATCAACTACGCCGCCCGTGAGATCAACGTCAAGATCGTCTTCTACGGTCCTGGCCTCGGGGGCAAGACCACCAATCTGCAGTACATCTACGAGAAGTCGAACCCGCAGCAGAAGGGGAAGTTGATTTCCCTCGCCACGGAAACCGATCGAACCCTCTTTTTTGACTTTCTCCCGCTCGATCTCGGATCGGTGCGCGGGTTCAAGACCCGGTTCCACCTCTACACCGTTCCCGGCCAGGTCTTCTACGACGCGAGCCGCAAGCTCATTTTGAAGGGTGTCGATGGCGTGGTCTTTGTTTCCGATTCGCAGGAAGCGCGGATGGACGCCAATATGGAGTCGATGAAGAATCTCGCGGACAACCTCGACGAGAACGGATTCGATCTCAAGAGCATCCCCTATGTCCTCCAGTTCAACAAGCGCGACCTGCCCACCGCGGTCGCGGTAGATCAGATGTACCGTGCCCTCAACTTCAAGGGTGAACCCACCTTCGAAGCCATCGCGGTGCAGGGGATGGGGGTTTTCGAAACCCTCAAGGCGGTCGCCAAACAGGTGCTCTACGACCTCAGGCGCCGATAGCGGAGCGGAGCCGTCCCGGACCGTCGCAACCACGAAGACTCAAAGACTCAAAGAAGGTACGAAGGTTTGATTTCGTTGGCCGATGGCCGACCCAAATCATCTTGGTGAATTCTTCGTGTCTTGGTGTCTTAGTGGTTGCGACGAACCGATTCGGCACAATCCTGTCGGATTGGCGGGTCGGTCGTTCGCCCTTGCGGCCCGGATGCGACATAATCTTCAGCCATGAATGACGCCGATTCCCGTTGGGCCGTCGCGATCCTTGCCGCAGGCCAGGGCACCAGGATGCGTTCGGATCTTCCCAAAGTGCTCCACCGCCTCGCCGGACGGCCGCTCATCGATCACGTCATCGATCTCGCCCTCCGGATCGCGCGCCCGCACGACATCATGGTAGTGGTAGGTCACGGGGTCGAATCGGTTGGCGAGGTGGTGCGTGAGCGGGGAGTCGGCGAGGTCCTTCAGGAACCCCAACTCGGCACCGGAGACGCCCTTCGCGTCGCCCTCGAGGGCCTCAGGGATCGGCCCACCGACCGGATTCTCGTGCTCTCGGGTGATGTTCCCCTGCTCCGATCCGAGACCCTCGAGCTGCTGACGAGAGCCGTTGTCGAAGAAACCGCCGCCGCCCTGCTCTCCGCCGACGTCGACGACCCCGGATCCTACGGCCGGATTGTGCGTGATGCCGATGGGATGGTGCGCGAGGTTGTGGAGGCACGGGACGCCGATTCCGACCAACTCGCCATCCGCGAGGTCAACGCCGGGGTCTACGCCTTCGATCGGGCCGCTCTGTCCGAGGTCCTCGCCGGGCTCGGCACCGACAATGCCCAGGGCGAGTACTACCTCACCGATGTCGCCGCGGCACTGCGAACGCGAGGCCTGCCGGTGGTGGCGGTTCGACTCGATGATCCCGACGAGATGCAGGGAGTCAACACTCGCGCCGATCTCGCCCGGGCCGGCCGGGTGCTCAACCGGCGGGTGGTCGATGCGCTCATGGATGAAGGGGTGAGTGTCCGCGATCCCTCGACCACCTGGATCGATCCCCGCGCGGTGGTGGGCCGCGATGTGGTGATCGAACCGGGGGTGGTGCTGCGTGGTTTCTGTCACATCGGTGAGCGCGCCACCATCGGCGCCAACTGCGTTCTCGATGATGCCGCCGTGGGTGTCGGCGAGAGTGTCCCGCCGTTGACGTATCTGACCGGGGAGTGATCGCCGCTGCATCATCGGGTACCTGCACGGGCACAGGAACGGACGCGGGCGGTGATACCCTGACCGCGCCGCTCGACCAGCGGCCTGAAACACACCAATGGAGGCACGAAAAATGAATCCACTCAAGGCATTGTGGGAGGAACAGGGACAGGCGGCGTGGCTCGACAATATCGAGCGCGATCTGCTCACTGGTGGCGGACTCGGCAAGCTCGTGGTCGAAGACGGGATCCGCGGCGTGACCTCGAACCCGTCGATTTTCAAGGCGGCCATCACCGGCTCCAAATCCTATGACACCGATATTGACGCATTCCTCGAATCGCACCCCGAGGCGTCCACCGAGGATCTCTATGAGTCCCTCGCCATCACCGACATCCAGATGGCCGCGGATATCCTCGCGCCGGTTTACACCGCGTCCATAGGCACCGATGGATTCGTCAGCCTCGAGGTCTCGCCCCACCTCGCCAACGACACCACCGGCACCGAGGCCGAGGCCCACCGGCTGTGGAAGGCCGTCGACCGGCCGAATCTCATGATCAAGGTGCCGGCGACCGCGGCCGGAATCCCTGCCATCGAGAACCTCATTGCGGCCGGGATCAACGTCAACGCGACGCTCATGTTCTCGCTAGCCGACTATGAGGCGGTGGCCACGGCCTTTATTCGCGGCCTCGAGCGGCGGGACGACCCGTCGGGAGTGGCGTCGGTGGCGTCGTTCTTTGTCAGCCGGGTCGATTCCAAGGTGGATGCGGCCCTCGAGGCGCTCGGATCCGATGAAGCGCTCGCACTCCGCGGCCGCGCCGCCATCGCCAACTCGAGACTCGCCTATCGCCGATTCCTTGAACTTTTCCACCATCCGACGTTTGCCGAGATGTCCGCGCGCGGAGCCCAGGTCCAACGGCCGTTGTGGGCCTCGACCAGTACCAAGAACCCCGATTATCTCGATGTATTGTATGTCGAGGAGTTGGTCGGCCCCGAAACGGTCAACACCCTGCCCACGGCCACCCTCGAGGCCTACCGCGACCACGGCCGACCAAGGTCAAAGGTCGCCGAGTCCTTTGACGAGGACGAGGCGGTGCTCGCGCGCCTCGGTGAGCTCGGGATCGACCTCGATGCGGTGACGACCCAGCTTCAGATCGATGGAGTCGGCTCGTTCTCCGATGCCTTCGATGAGCTCATGGCGGCGCTTGAGAGCAAGCGGGCCGCACTGAGTTGATCGATCGGGTTGATCGGACTGGGTTGATCGATAAGGGCAGAATGCTCAGATTTCGCCATTTGTTCGCCATAATGATGGTCAACGATAGGTTGCACTGAGCGAAGGAACCCGCGGGGAGGCGATTTATGTGTGGAATCATCGGTTATGCCGGCTCCGACGAGGTCGTACCGGTCATCCTCGATGGCTTGAGGAGACTCGAATACCGCGGCTATGACTCAGCCGGGATGGCCGTGCTCGGCGCCGACGGCGTCCAGATTCTGCGCGCCGAGGGCAAGCTGAGGAACCTCGAGCAGCTCGCCTACCACCAACCGCTGTACGGAAACACCGGGGTCGGTCATACCCGCTGGGCGACCCATGGCGCCCCCACCGAGGCCAACGCCCACCCACAGGTGGACGCATCGGGTGGGATCGCGGTGGTCCACAATGGGATCCTGGAGAACTACGCCTCACTTCGGCGGGAACTGCTGGAAGACGGGGTGGAGCTCACCTCGGACACCGACACCGAGCTCATCGCCCAGTTGCTCGGTCGAGAGACCGGTCCTCTGGGAGACCGGGTTCTCAAGGTGCTGCCCCGGCTCGTCGGTCAATATGCTGTGGTTGCGGTGAGTCGCTGGGAGCCCGAGACCGTTGTCGCTTTCAGACAGGGCCCGCCGTTGGTGGTGGGGGTGGGCGACGGCGAGAACATGGTGGCATCCGATGTCATCGCCATTTTGCACCGAACGCGCAAGGTGATCTATCTGGAGAACGGCGAGGTCGCGGTGGTCCGCGCCGGTGGTGTCGAACTTTACGATACCAGCGGCGCTCTCGTCGAGCGTACGGTGGAGACCCTGGACTGGGATGCCGGGCGGGTGGAGAAGGGCGGCTACCGCCACTTCATGCTCAAGGAGATCTTCGAGCAGCCCGACGCCATCCGCAACACGGTGCGCGCCTATCTCGACACCGACCGGAGTGGGGTCAATCTCGACGGTCTCGGTTTCTCGACCGATCAACTCGCTCGGCTCCGGCGGATCCACATGGTCGCCTGCGGCACCTCGTGGCACGCCTGTCTGGTGGCGAAGTTCATCCTCGAAGAACTCACCGGGCTGCCCACCGAAGTCGACTACGCGTCGGAGTACCGCTACCGAAACCCGCTCCTCGGTGCTGATCTCCTGGTCATCGGTGTGACCCAATCGGGCGAAACCGCCGACACCCTCGCGGCCATGGAGCTGGCCGAGGCGGGCGGCGCCCTGCTCGCAACCGTGTGCAATGTCCGCGGCTCGTCATCCTGGCGCATGGCCGGTGCGCGAATGCTCACCCAGGCAGGACCCGAAATCGGGGTGGCCTCGACCAAAGCCTTCACCACCCAGCTCGTTGCCCTCGTCGTGCTGGCGTTGGCGCTGAGAGCTTCGCGTGGGCTATCCGATGAGCTCGACCGGATACTGCTCACCGAGCTCCAACGGTTGCCCTTGGCGGTGGAAGAGGTCCTCCGGACCGATCGTGCCCTTTATCGGCAAGGCACCGAGATGCTGGCGGGGGCGTCCGATTCCCTCTATTTGGGGCGCGGCATCCTCTACCCCATCGCCCTCGAAGGTGCGCTCAAGCTCAAGGAGATCTCCTATCTCCACGCCGAAGGCTATCCCGCGGGAGAGATGAAGCACGGACCCATCGCCCTGGTCACCGACGGGTTCCCGGTGGTGGCGGTCGCCACGGCGACCCCGACCCGCGAGAAACTGCTCGGCAATCTCATGGAGGTCAAGGCGCGTGGGGCGGCGGTGTTGGCGGTGGCCGAGGCCGATGCCGATGATGTGGCGGAGATCGCCGAGCTCGTCCTGCCCATACCCGCGGTGCATCGCCTGCTCCAACCCGTGGTCGCCGTCGTGCCCCTCCAGCTTCTCGCTTACAACGTCGCCGTCGAACTCAGCCACGATGTAGACCAGCCGAGGAATCTCGCTAAATCCGTGACGGTGGAGTAGCGTTCGCTTCCGTGCCCTTGCCCGATAGGCCCGCACCCTCTGCTACGATCCTCGAGTGAAATCCACCAAGCAACGCATCGCCTACCAAATCTCAACCGTCCTCGGCCTCGGTGACAGGCTTCCCGCTCCCGGGACCACAGCAGGTTCGCTGCCGGCGATCATCGGCTGGTGGCTCGCCATGCTCTATCTGCCGACTCCCCAGTCGCGGCTCGCGGCCACCATCTTGGGCTCGGTGATTGTCTTCGCAGTGGGCATCTGGGCGTCTCAGACCGAGAGCGCCCGCCGCGGCAAGGGCGATCCCGGCCCGGTGGTCATCGACGAGGTGGTCGGTCAGTGGTTGACCGTGGCGCCGGTGCTTCTGTTGCTCGAGACCCAGACTCCACTGAGCCTCGGGCTCGCGGCGATCGCCGGGTTCTTTTCCTTCCGGTTCTTCGATGTCGCCAAACCGTGGCCGGTGAAGCGCTTCGAGGCGCTCCACGGCGGGCTCGGAATCATGGCCGATGATGTGGCGGCCGCATGCTATGCCGCCATCCCGGTCGCCCTTGGGGTCTATTTACTCTGATCAGTCCAGGATGTCGATCTCGGCCACGAGTCTGGCCGGCCCCGTGAGTCGACTTGGCGCCGCCGGCGGCCGACCGAGGGCCTCAACGATGAGCCGGTCGCCCGACCGCGGCTCGACAATGATGGAATCCGCGGCGGTGGACTCGAGGGCCAGAAGGGCGGAGACGACGACGCCCGAACCGCAGCACAGGGTCTCGGCCTCGACCCCCCGCTCGAACGAGCGGATCCGGAGTGGATCCGAGTCGCGCTCGACGAAGTGGATGTTGGCGCCCCCCGGACCGAGCTCCGGGTGATGCCTCAGCGCCGGCGCCACCGTTTCGATGGCGAGGGTCTCGAGGTCGTCGACGGTAAGGACCAGATGAGGTGTGCCGAGTTCGAGATAGCGGCCGTGCCGGACACCGTGATCGGTCTCGAGGGAACGGTCTACCGGAGCCGTCGGCGGCGGCAGCTCGAGGGACACCGTGGTTCCCCGGACCACTGCCGGGATCTCGACCCAGCCGGTGGAAACCAGCAGTTTTTTTGGCTGGCCGAGCAACTCGACGGCCGCGCGCGCCGCGCATCGGGTGCCGTTGGCGCAGAAGGCCGAACGCGAACCGTCGGCGTTGCGGTGGACGACACGGATCGCGCCGGTTCCCTCAATAAAGACCGCAAGGGTGCCGTCGGCGCCGATACCGCGCCGGCGATCGCAGAGTTGAATTGCCAGGGCGGCGTCGTCACAGAGCCGTTGCGCCCAGGCGCCGGTGCCGAGGAGAAAATCGTTGCCCGCCCCCTCGACCTTGACGAGATGAGATCTCACGGATTCGAGCCGCGGGCCGCAATGCAGGTGGAGGCCTCGCTCTCGTTGCCGGCGAGATCGACGGCGGTGACGCTGTAGATCGATGTCCCGGGGGGAGGGGCGTCGTCCTCGAACTGGACGGCTTTGATCTCGGCCGCGAGGAGTCTCGGGGTCGAACCCTCGGCGCCGCGGGACACGCGATAGGAATCGGCCGTGGCCGCCGCCCGCCAGCGCAACCGAACCCTCTCACCCTCGGGCAGGCAGACCAGATCGGTCGGAGCCGCGGGTGGATAGACATCCGGATAGAAGAGACCGACCGGATTTCCCGGCTCACCAATGACCCGTGGACCGTTCTCGATTCGCCGCACCGATCGCAAACGGTAGTTCCAACCTTGACCCTGGCCGGCACTCCGGTCGAGCCACTCGCCGGTTGACAGCGGTTTGCCGGTGACGGCGTTCCAGAGCGCGGCGTCATTTGATCGTTCCACGATCACCGGAACCTCTTCATGGGGAACCCAGGAGAGCCGAATGCCCTCGGCTTCCGCCTCGAGGACGAGCTCGGTGGGCGGTGCGGGCGGCACCGTCGGAACGATACGGGCAATATTCGAGAGCCCCGATTCTCGACCGCGACAACAGACGCTGCGCACCGCATACCAGATCATCTGCCGCTCATCGGATGGATTGTCGCGACGCCACAATTCGAGGTTGTCGTACCACTCGAGTTTCGACCCCCTGGTGGCGGCATCGAGCCCCGCCCGGTCGAGGACCGCGATGAGTTCGCCGTTGGAGATCAGCAGCTGACGGTTGAGATTCCGATCACGGGCGCTCTCTCCCTGCAGCGGCGCCTCAACCTCCAGCAGGGTGGCGCGCCACAGCTCCACGGATTCCAGATCATGGAGGGATTCTCCCGAGGTGGTGCTCGATGGATAGCTCCAACCCAGGATGGCCTGGTGATCCTCCTGGAAAACGGTCAGATCGCGGGTCGGATCGGCGATGCGGATCACCGGTGGCAGGGGCGGACTCTTGATCCCGCAGCCGGCGGCAAGAAACGGCACCGCAGCAATGATTGCAATCGCGCCCCACCTGCGGGCTGGTCTGACCGGGTTTGAAAACACCAGGCCCAGCTTACAAGATATAGCGAGCGAGGTCGCTGTCTCCGAGCAGTTCACCAAGCCGGGTCTGGACCATTTCAGGGGTCACGGCGATGGTCTCGCCGGCACGTTCGGGGGCTTCGAAGCTGAGTTCTTCGAGGAGTCTCTCGAGTACGGTGTGCAGACGCCGGGCGCCGATGTTCTCGGCCTCCGAGTTGATCTCGGCCGCCATGGTGGCGATGGTCTTCACCGCCTCGTCGGTGAACTGCAGGGTGATCTTTTCGGTGGCGAGCAACTCGGTGTACTGGCGGACCAGTGAGTTCTCGGGTTCGGTGAGAATCCGGACGAAGTCATCGGCATCGAGGGCGGAGAGTTCGACCCGGATGGGGAACCGGCCCTGGAGTTCGGGGATGAGATCGGATGGCCGCGAAGCGTGGAAGGCTCCGGCGGCGATGAAGAGAATGTGATCGGTGCGGACAACCCCGTATTTGGTGGTCACGTTGGTGCCCTCGACGATGGGCAGCAGATCGCGCTGGACGCCCTCGCGGGAAACATCAGGGCCGCCGTGGCCGCCGCCCTCGTTGCGGGACGCGATCTTGTCGATCTCGTCGAGAAAGACGATCCCGGCCTCCTCGACTCGCTTGAGGGCGTCCGCTTCCACCTGCGAATGGTCGATGAGCTTCTCTTCCTCTTCGGTGACGAGGATTCTTCGGGCTTCCTTGACCTTCATCCGCTTGCGGGTTTTCTTGCCGCCGAACATCCCTCCGAGCATGTCCTTGAAGTTGAGGCCCATGGACTCCATGCCCTGCGGTCCGAACATCTCCAGGGTCGGGATTTTCTGCTCGGAAATCTCGAGTTCGACCTCGTGCTCTTCGACAAGGCCATCTCGGAGGGGTTTTTTGAGTGCTTTGCGCTTCTCGTCGAGTGCGGCATCGGCGATCGACGACGAGCTCACTACCAGCAGATCGAGGAGGCGATCCTCGGCGGCCCGCTCGGCCCGCACCTTGACCTCACGGGCGCGCTCGTCGCGCACCATGTGGATGGCGGCATCGGTGAGATCGCGGACGATGGACTCGACATCGCGCCCGACATAGCCCACCTCGGTGAACTTGGACGCTTCGACCTTGAGCAGCGGCGACCCCGTGAGCTTGGACAGCCGGCGGGCGATCTCGGTCTTTCCGACCCCGGTGGGTCCGATCATGATGATGTTCTTCGGCGCCACTTCATCGCGCAGAGAGGGGTCGAGTTGTTGTCGGCGCCAGCGGTTGCGCAGGGCCACGGCCACGGCTTTCTTGGCGGCGTTCTGGCCGACGATGAAGCGGTCGAGTTCGGTGACGATTTCGCGCGGGGTCAGGCTGTCGAGTCTCACGAGCTCAGCTCCTCGATGGTGATGTGGTCGTTGGTGTAGATGTCGATGGATGCGGCAACCGTGAGCGCCTCGCGGACGATCTCGGCGGCCGGCATCTCGGTGTGTTTGATTAGGACCCGCGCCGCCGCGAGGGCGTAGGATCCACCGGATCCGACGGCCACCACATCGTCGTCGGGCGACAGAACCTCGCCGGTGCCCGAGACCAGCAGCGTCGTGCTGTGGTCAGCGGTGATGAGCATGGCCTCGAGATGGCGCAGGGCCTTGTCGGTGCGCCAGTCACGGGCGAGCTCCACCGCCGCTCGTTCGAGGTTGTGTCCGTAGGCCTCCAGCTTGGCTTCAAAGCGGGTGAAGAGTGCGAGAGCGTCGGCCACCGAGCCGGCGAAACCAGCCAGAACCTTGCCACCGGCCAGGGTGCGGACCTTGGCGGCGCCGTGCTTGATGATGGTGTTCCCGAGGGTCACCTGACCATCTGAACCGACAGCGACGGTTGAGTCCCGGCGGACCGCCAACACCGTGGTGTGATGCCATTCGTTCATTCGAGCCTCCAACGGAGCATTGTACGCGGTCGGCCGGCACCGGTTACCCGGTGCCCACTAGCCCCTACAACCGATCGAGCTTGGCGATCGTCGGCACCAGGGTCTTACGGCCGGCCCGGTCGAAGAAGACCACCAGCTTGAGGCGGGGACCGGTGCCCTGGCATGCGAGGACCACCCCGGTCCCAAACCTGCCGTGCCGGACCCGATCGCCGGGTCGCCACCCCTGACCCGATTCGTCGACCACCGTGGCCGCGGCCTTCTTCGCCGGGTGGCCCGAAGGGCGAGGACGCGCCGGTCGACCCGTGGGTGTCTGAGCACCGGCGCCGAAGCTCGATGGCGATGCGGTCAAGGGCGAGTCCGAGACATCGCTGTAGCAGTCTTCGGGCAGCTCCTCGAGGAATCTCGACGGGCGGGTCGGAAGCCGTGTTCCGAAGAGGAATCGTGTCCGGGCGACGGTCATGGCGAGCCATCTGCGCGATCGGGTCATCCCGACATAGGCGAGCCGCCGTTCTTCCTCCAGAGACTCGGGTTCGTCGCGCGAGTTGGAGTGCGGCAGCAGACCGTCCTCGAAGCCGGCGAGGACCACGACATTGAACTCGAGGCCCTTGGCGGCGTGCAACGTCATGAGGCTGACGGCGTTGGGGGTGGATTCCTGGTCCTGATCCTCAAGCAGAGAGATGGCGTCGAGGAAGGCATCGAGGTCCTGGCCCCGCCCGGCGGCCTCGGAGACGGCCGCCGCCAGCTGTTGGAGGTTCTCGCGCCGAGCGGTTTTCTCGTCGTCGTCGCCGTCGTACATCGCGAGCAGTCCCGAGGCTTCGAGCAGCCAGCCCACGAGATCTCCGGAGTCGAGTTCGGCTCGTTGCTCACGGGCCTCTTCAAGGATCTGAAAGAAACGCTCGAGGGAGATCCGCGCCCGGGGACTGAGCTCGTCCGGAAGCTTGCGAGCTGCCTCGACCAACGTTGTACCATCGCGATCGGCTCGGGTGCGGAGAATGTCGATGGTGGCGGCGCCGATTCCGCGGGTGGGCACGTTGACCACCCGTTCGAAGGCGATGGTGTCGTCGGATCGAAGGACGAGGCGGAGATAGGCGAGGGCGTCCTTGACCTCGGCCCGTTGCCAAAATCGGAGTCCGCCGATGACCCGGTGGGCCATGTGGCGGCGGGTGAACTCCTCCTCGAAGGAACGCGTCTGGGCGTTGGTCCTCATGAGCACCGCCATCTCGCCCAGCTGGTAACGGCTCTGCTGCTCCTGAAAACGGTCGGCGACCCAACGCGCCTCGGCCCGTTCATCCGAGCCGACATAGAGGCGCACGGCTTCACCGCCCTCGCGGCTGGTGAAGAGAGTCTTGCCGCGTCGTCGCTGGTTGGCGGCGATGAGGGCTCCGGCGGTTGCCAGGATGGGTGCGGTGGAGCGGTAGTTCTCCTCGAGCTTGACCACCGACGCACCCGGAAAGTGGCGTTCGAAGGCGAGGATGTTGTCCATCTCGGCGCCGCGCCAGCGATAGATGGACTGGTCCTCATCACCGACCGCGGTGAGGTTGCGGTCGCCCGAGAGCACGATCGAGAGAAGATCCATCTGGAGGGCGTTGGTGTCCTGGAACTCATCCACGAGGAGCCAACGGGCGCGGGTTTGAATCCGACTGCGGATTTCGGCATTGTCTTTCAGAACATCCCGGGCGAGCACCAACATGTCGTCGAAATCCACCGCTCCGGCGGCCTTTTTCCTCGCCTCGTAGCCTTCCCAGATGCGGGAGAGAAGCTCGGACTGGGAGTCGGCCGCGCGGGCGGCGAAGGTCGATCGGCTGGTGCCGCGGTTGACGAGACCGGAGATCCGGCCGAGCAGGGCGCGGGGCGGGTGCTCCTTGGGGTCGAGGCCGAGCTTTTTGAGCTCGCGTTTGATCATCTGGCGCTGCTCGTCGGTGTCGGCGATGACAAAGCGCCGGGGCAGACCGGCCGCTTGCGGGTCGCGGCGCAGGATCTCCAGGGACCAGCGGTGGAAGGTGCCGACAAAACCACCTCGAAGGGGCTGGCCGAGGAGGGTCTCGACCCGCTCGCGCATCTCGAGGGCGGCTTTGTTGGTGAAGGTCACGGCGGTGATCTCGGTGTCCTGGGCCCGGTCGTTGGCCAAGAGATAGGCGATACGGTAGGTCAGGACGCGGGTCTTGCCCGAACCCGCACCAGCGAGGACCAACAATGGTCCGGTGCCGTAGGAGACTGCTTCACGCTGGGGCTCATTGAGATCGTCGGTGAGTTTGCTCATGGGCGCGCATTGTGGCACAACCGATTCCCGGCCATGGCTTCTGGAGCCATGGCCGGGAATTGGTGATGAGGATCGGATCGAATGGCTGTGAGTGTCATTTTGGGGCAGGCATCCTGCCTGCCCGTCAGTGCCATTCCGGTCGGAACACCGCCGCCACATCAGTCAGACGACCCTCAGGCTTGGCCTCGCCAACACTCTATTGCGATGTCTTTGTGCGCCTTCGCGTCTTTGTGGTTGCGACGTGCGATGGACTCGAGACCATGATGTGACCTACTCGTGCGTTGATTTTCCAAGGGCCTCGAGCAACCGTCCATGAAACCCGTCGAAGCTCCCCGACGAACAACCGAGGACGACGTCTCCGGGCTGAAGGTGGGGCAGCAGCACCTCGACCGCATCGGCGTCGGGCGCGGGCATCAAGGTCTGCACACCCCGCGCTCCGAGCTCGCGGGCGAGCCCTTCCCGGTCGAGGATCTCATCATCGGCGAGACGACCGCTGTGGAAGGGTGCGGCGACGAGCGCGAGGTTTGCGCCGGACAGCGCCTCGAGATAGGCGTCGCCGAAATCGCGTCTCGCGGCGGTGAGCGAGCGGGGTTCGAAGGCGATCACCACCCGCCTCCCGGGCCAGCGCTGGCGCGCCGCCGCGATGGTGACGCCGACGGCGGTGGGGTGGTGGGCGAAGTCGTCGACGACCGTAATCCCGGCGGCCTCGCCCCGGGTCTCCATGCGTCGGGCGACCCCGGGAAACCGGGCCAGCGCGGCCAACGCCGAATCCAGGGCAAGCCCGACGGTGAGGGCGGCGGCCAACGCGAGGGCGGCGTTCTGGGCATTGTGATAGCCGGCGAGGGGCAGCGAGAACTCCATGGACTCGCCCCGCCAGCACACCACCGCTTTGCCGCCTTCTGGGCTTGGTTTCCAGGCACTGAGCACGAGGTCACAGTCGGCCTCGGCCCCCACCGTCACCACCGGCGCGGTGGCGTCCCGGGTCGCGGCCAGGGCGTTTGAGGACCAGGCGTTCACCACCACCGCCCCCGATTTCGGGACCTGTGCCGAGCCGGCTCGAAAGGCGGTCAACACGGCATCGAGGCTCGGGTAGAGATCAGCGTGGTCGTACTCCACCGGGCCGAGGATGAAGAGATGGGGCCGGTAGTGGAGGAACTTGGGTCCGCGATCAAAGAAGGCGGTGTTGTATTCGTCGCCTTCGATGACCATGAACGGGCCATCGCCGAGTCGGAATCCGCGTCGATTCCACGCCGGCAGACCGCCGACGAGATAACTCGGGTCGGTGTCACATGCTTCGAGGATCCAGGCCAGGAGAGACGAGGTTGTGGTCTTGCCATGGGTGCCGGCCACCACCAGACTCCTCGGGCCCCGCGCCAGAACATAATGTGCCACGGCTTCAGCCTGAGAGATGAATGGGATGCCCCGCTCGAGGACCGCTGCGACCTCGGGATTGTCCCGCGGCACCGCGTTGCCGATGATGACCCGATCGAGATCTAATGGGATCCGAGTTGGGTCCCACCCGATCCTGGCGACGATTCCGAGCTCATCGAGCAGCGTACTCATGGGTGGGTAGAGACCGCTGTCCACGCCCTGGACGTCATGACCCGCGGCCTGCAGCAGGCCGGCGAGCGGAGCCATGGCGGTTCCTCCGATGGGCAGGAAGTACAGACGACTTGAAGTTCGGTAAAGGTCTTGCAACTCTTCGCCCTCCCGGGTTGCGGGTCGACGGCCCGGTTCTTACGATTGTCCCTTGTTGGAAGGAAGACCACAAGGAGGCACTTCGATGCTTATGAAACATCTGAAATTTCTAGCGTTCGCGGCCATGATGATCGGCGCCGCAACGTCTTTCGCCCAGACCGACGGCAGCCCGATGCTGGTGGTGCCCTCGAAGATCGTAGACATCGGAACGGTGGCCCAGGGCGTGACGGTCGAAGCTGTCTTCGATCTCGTCAACGAAGGCGATGCCAAGCTCGTCATCAAGGCGGTCCGCCCGACCTGTGGCTGCACCGTGGCCGATTATGAGCCTGAGATCGCAGCCGGCGCCACCGGCCAGATCAAGGCCAAGCTCGATACCAAGGACTTTGCGGGACCGGTTTCCAAATCGATCCTCGTCATGACCGATGATCCCCAGAACCCGACGGTGACCCTGGTCATCAAGGCGGATATTCGGCCCTTTGTCGAGATTCTGCCGCGGCCGTTGATTCGCTTCAATGCCGTTCTGAACGAACCCATGAACCAGACCTTCATCGTCGTGGGTGCGGATCCCGAGCAGACCATGAAGATCAAAAGCGTCGAAAGCAGTGTGCCCTTCATCGCGACCTCGGTGCGGCAGTTGGGCGAAGACGAGCTCGTCAAGGGTAAATCAAAGTCTCAGTACGAGGTGACCATTTCGCTGACCGACGACACACCGGTCGGCCCCGTCAATGCGGTCCTTTCAATCAACACCGATCTGAAGGAATCGCCCACTGTGCCGGTCAAGGTCTATGGTGTGGTTCGTGCGCTCATCCACGTGACCCCGTCCCAGGTTCAGTTCGGTTCGGTTGAATCCAAGACCCGCCCGGGCCGCAACCTCATCGTCGTCAACAACCGGACCGACGGCACCCGGATCGAGATCAGCGGCGCGACGGTCGATGATCCGGCCTTTGCCGCACAGGTGGCGACCATCGAAGAGGGCCGTCGCTATCAGGTGACCGTGACGGTCAAACCGGATGCCGACCCGGGTTCCCGCGACGCGACGCTGACACTCGCAACGACCGACAAAGACTTCCCCACCGTCACCGTTCCGGTGCGGGCCAATCTCCGATAGAAACGAAGCTCCTTCCAGGCTTCCGTGACAACGGGGAGGCGACAGCCTCCCCGTTGTGTTTGTCAGAGATTCAGGATGCAAGATTGGTCCACGGTGATTGTGCTTCCTACGGCTTGAATCTCGCATCTGCCATACTGTCCCACCATGTCTGACTCGCGATCCCTTCTGCGCACCCTCGCCATCGAAACCTCGTGCGATGAGACCGCCGTGGCCGTCCTCGACGGCGATGGGCGGGTCCTGGCCAACGAACTCGCGAGCCAGATCGCGACCCACGCGCCCTACGGCGGCGTCGTGCCCGAACTCGCTTCGCGTGAACACCTCAAGGCGCTCCCGATCCTGGTCCAGCGAGCGACCGACGCGGCCGGCGCCGATTTCGGTCTCGTCGCCGTAACGGCCGGTCCGGGTCTTGTCGGCGCCCTCCTGGTCGGTGTGCGTTTCGCCGCCGCCTACGCCTGGGCCCGCGCTCTTCCCCTGGTGGCGGTCGATCATCTGCACGGCCACCTCGTCTCGCCGTTCCTCGATATTGCCGGCGGCCCGGCGCGGCCCATGCCTCAGCGGGTGCTGGCGCTCGTGGCATCCGGAGGCCACTCGAGTTGGTATCTCCTCCTCGATGGCGAGGCCCGCCGCCTTGGCCGGACCCGTGACGACGCGGCCGGCGAGAGCTTTGACAAGGTGGCGTCGGCATTGGGATTGCCATACCCCGGCGGCCCGGTGGTGGACCGGTTGGCGCGCATCGGTGATCCCGCCTCCGTCAGCCTTCCCCGGCCTCGAATCAAAGGGGCGCCGGTTGATTTCTCATTCTCGGGTCTGAAGTCGGCCGCCATCAGGTTCATCCGCGACAGTGGCCTTGACCGATCCGGGGCCGATGAACCGCCACGAGCGGTCTGTGATCTCCTGGCTTCATTCGAGCTCGCGGTGGTGGATCAACTCCTGACGCCGGCGGTTGCACTCGTTGATGAACACCGGCCGCAGATCATCACCGCTTCCGGAGGGGTCGCCGCCAACACCCTTCTGCGGAGTCGGCTGAAGGCGCTCGGCGACGGCCTCGGTGTGGAGGTTCTGCTCCCACCGGTGGAGTTCACCACGGACAACGCTGCTATGATCGGACGTTCCGGTCAGCTCGCCCACGCCGGGGGGTCGACCGCCGATCCGCGCCGTCTCGACGCCCGAGCGCGACGAGCCTGGCAGCCTCCGGGGATGCGGAAGCTTTCAGCCGTCGATGGGGTTCGATAGGATGGGCGCCTGAGGAGAAAGATGAGCAAATCAGTTTATCGAGAGTATTACGAGGCCATTCTGGTCGCCTTTATTCTGGCGCTCTTTGTCCGCACCTTTGTGTTCGAGAACTTCAAGATCCCATCGCGATCCATGGAAGACGGGCTCCTCGTCGGTGATCATCTGGTGGTCAACAAGTTCATCTTCTCCAAGAACTTCGACACCCTTCTCCACAACTTGCTGCCGTACCGCAGCCCCAGGCGCGGCGATGTCGTGGTCTTCAAATATCCGGTCGATCCACGCCGCGACTTCATCAAGCGCTGCGTCGCCCTCGCGGGCGATACGGTGGAGGTCCGCAATAAGACGCTCTTCGTCAACGGCGAGATGCAGGATGAACCATATGCGGTCCACAAGGCGACCAGCATGATTCCGAACAAGGCTTCGGTGCGACCGAGCATGCGACCGAGGGACAATTTTGGTCCGTATCTGGTCCCACCGGGAACCGTCTTCTGCATGGGGGACAACCGCGACAACTCCTCGGACTCGCGTTTCTGGGGACCCGTTCCCGTGGAGAATCTCAAGGGGCGGGCGCTGCTCATCTACTGGTCCTTCGATGCCCAGCCGTCGGATGGAGAGTGGCGCAGCTTCGGCCACAGGTTCAAACAGTTGGCTGATGTCTTTGTCCATTTCTTCACCAAGACCCGATGGGATCGACAGTTTCGTCTGATCAGGTGAGACACACCTTCGGTGTGGTGGATTGATCGATGATCTCGTTTGGGAAACGGGCTCCCACGGGTGGTATCATGGGCCCATTGTCGGTGATGGAGGAGCAATGACAGTCTGGAAGAACCAACGTGGGGATGTGCCGGTCGGCTGTTTGCTCGGATTTGTGGTCCTGGTGCTGCTTGCGATCTTCGTCATGAACGTAATGCCCGCCCAGCTCAAGCTCGGTGATTTCGAGAAACGGATCACCGAACTCGCCGATCGCTGCAACCGCCGCGAGTACAACAACGAGCGCATCAAACGAGAAATTCTCAGCAAGGCCAAGGACCTCGATTTCGACCTCCCCGAAAAGAACGTCAAGATCGAAAGGAACGACCGGCGAATCAAGATCTATGTCCATTTTGATCAGGTCATTCGGCTGCCGGGCTATGTCTGGGTCCGGCCGCAGGAGATCCGGTTGGAGAGACCGATCTTCTAAGAGCGTGTAGTGAATAGAATTGGCGGCGCTTTTCGGGTGTCGTTTGGCCCGTTTCTCGGCGCATTTTTGGCCCATACCACCAGAGCGGGCGTTCAGCTGATCTCGTCGAGAATTCGGGCTACGGCCTCTTCGGGAGAATCGGCGCCCGTGATGGGTCTCCCGACAACCAGGATGTCGGCCCCCGCTCGATGAGCGTCGGAGGGGGTCATGACCCGCCGTTGATCGCCGGCTACGCTCCACATCGGACGGATCCCCGGTGTCACGATGAGAAAATCAGGGCCGCACTCGCGTCGTATGGCCGGAGCTTCGTGCGCCGAAGCCACGACACCGTCCAATCCGACCTCTCGTGCGAGGAGGGCCCAGCGCCGGACCAATTCATCGGGCGGTTGGTCGAGCCCGAGTTCGGCGAGCGCCTCCTGATCGAGACTCGTCAGCACGGTCACTGCGAGCACCTTGGGTGGTTCGGATGGCGAACCGTCGGCTGCGCCCTCGATGGCCGCTCTGAGCATGGCCCGGCCGCCCGAGGCGTGAACGTTGAACATGGCGGCGCCGGTGGCGGCACAGTTTGCAGCCGCATGACGAACGGTGTTGGGGATGTCGTGCAGCTTGATATCGAAGAAGACGCGGGTCCCGTTGCCGGCCACTTCCCGCACCAGATCGGGGCCAAAGGCGGTGAAGGCCTCAAGACCCAATTTGAGCCAGCCGACGTGGGGAGCGAGGATGCGTGCGGTCGAGGTGATCCAGCCCCGGTCGCTGCCGTCGAGCGCCACGCAGAGTCTGTCGCGGGTGTCTGTCATCGAACCTCCGAAGTCGGCCGTCGCCGTCCCGATGCAGTGTACCTGGGACCTCAGCGGCCGAGTCCCTGACCGTACCCGAGCCCGTTTCCGGTGCCTGGCTCTCTTTTCGCCGCGAAAAGGTGCCTGGCACCGCCCCCATCGCGCACCTGATACAGACCTTGCTGTAACATCCAAGTCGTGAAACACGATCGATTCTGGATCCACGGCCTCGTGGCCGGGGCCACCGCCGGCGTTCTCGCCGAAGCCCTGGTGATGCGACTCAACCCGGAGGTGGCCCAACCCCTGGGCGCTATCGCGGTTGGGGCGATTTTGTGGGCGAGCTGGGGCGCGGTCATCGCCGGAACTCCGGTCGTGCTGTTTCAGATGCTGCATCGTCGATTGCGGCCGGCGAGCCGCACCTGGCCGGCGCCGACGCTGCTGGCGGTCGTCTACCTGGTCGCCGGAGTCCTCGGGTGGGTGAATGCGGATCTTCACCTCCACCTGCTGTCAGACACAGCGCGCAGGGTGGTCCTCCAGGACGCGGTTGCCTGGTTCCTCGGGGCGGTGCTCGCCTTGGTGGTCGGCAGTGCGCTGCGCCGAACCAAAGCCGGGGCAGGGTGGAGGATCGCCTTTGCGGTGATGATGATCCTGCTCCCGGCCGGCCGGCTCGTGGTCAGACCGACAACCTCGGCTCAGCCGCTGGCCCTGGTCGCGGAACCCATCGGTTCTCCCTCGCGACCACTGCTCATGATCGGTGTGGAGGGTCTCGATGTCCCGATCCTTCTCACCCACTCCGGCGGCGGCCGAACACCGGCCCTCGCGCGATTCATGAACGAGGGCTCATGGGGAACGACCAAACCATATGGGCCGTATCTGAGGCAGTCATACTGGACATCCATCGCAACCGGCACCTACCCCGGCGCCCATGGTGTCAAGGCCCACAGGGGCTGGGACCTGCCGTGGCTCGAGGACACCCTGCGGCTCATGCCGTGGACACCACAGGGGTCGCGATTGATCCTGCCCTGGTCCCTGGCTCGGCTGGTGACGCCCCCGCCGGCAAGCGTCCCCGCGCTGTGGGAGCGGATGCGGATCTCCGGTGTGACGACCGAGGTCATCGGGTGGCCGGGTTTCTGGGAGGCCCGTTCCGGTGTCACTGAGGTCGATTTCGGTTCCACTCCCTTCGGCCTCGATGACGGACTCAGATCGGCGCTCGAGACCGCCCTTGATGGGTTTCCCGCCGAGCGTGAGGATGTGTGGTCGGCCATCAACCGCGATCAGGCGGGGGTGAATCGAGCGGTACAGACCCTCGGTTCGGGCACCGCGAGCCTCTGGATTCACCTCCGTGCCCTTGCGGAGACGCGGCAGTTGCTCGAGCCCCTCAAACCGCGTCACACCGGCGAACGAGAGGTGGTGGAGTTGCTGATGGAGCTGTTGGACAACCAGCTCGGTCGGTTGCTGGTGGCGGCCCCGCCCGACGCGCTCATCGTCCTGGTCTCGCCCAACGGCCTCTCGCCACCGAGCTCGTACGAACGGCTGCGGCGGCTATTCGGCATCGGTGATGACTGGCGCACTTCGGGTGACCGGTGTTGGGACGGGGTGATGATGGTGGTCGGTCGGGGGGTGGTCAGCGGCAGGCACTACCAGGTTATTCCGCTGCCGGATGTGGTTCCCACCGTCTGCTATCTGCTGGGATTGCCGCTGGCGCAGTACATGGAGGGCTCGGTTGTCATCGAAGCGATCGACGGCGAGTACCTTCAGACCAATCCGTTGGTGGTGGATCCCTGACGACGGTCGAATGCACTCGCGTACCTAGGAGCGTGTAGTGAAAAGAATTGGCGGCGCCTTTCGGGTGTCGTTTGGCCCGTTTTTCGGCGCATTTTTGGCCCATACCACCAGTATGAACCGGCAAATCCGCCGAAAAAC
>CBESWV010000016.1:0-30701 GCA_965533305.1 uncultured bacterium
CCTTCGCATCAACCCCGGTGCCGGCCCAGAAAATCACCATCGACTACGCCCACGATTTCGATTTCTCGTCGGTCGAGACCTTCGAGTACGTCCGGACCGAAAAGAGCAACGCCCCCGATGAACTCACCGACAACCGCATCAAAAACGCCATCATCCGCGAACTCCACAAGAGCGGACTCAAGTCAGCATCGTCGGATGCAGATCTCTACGTGACCTATCACCTGACCTCACAAGAAAACACCGTCCTCAACCCCACTGGTTTTGGCTACGGCGGCTACCACGGCGGCTGGGGACGCTGGGGCGGCGGTATGGGCTCGGCGACCACGACGGCGACAACCTATACCGAGGGGACCCTGATCATCGATGCCTACGGTCCGGACGACAAGAAGATGGTCTGGCGCGGAATCGGCACGGTGACGGTGAAGTCCAAACCGGAGAAACAGCAGAAACAGATCGGCAACATCCTCGCCAAGCTCGGCAAGAAGTGGGACAAGATCCTCGCCGGTGAGGGGAAGTAGGATCCAACGACAACGGAAGTCGACAGTCAACAGTTCACAGTCGAAGGTTTCCATCGCAGCTCGAACATCAAGTGCCCTCGACTTCGCGGAGCGGTGATTCGCCCTGTTGCGCACAATGGACCCGCACAGATCCTCGACTCTCGGAGTTCAGGGCCGTCATCCTGCGGGCGGGACGCCCGCACCACAACGGCGCTCGGCCGGTTGTCACTTTCTCGCACAGGTTCACGCTGAGGGCCCGAAACACCCCAATTCACAATTCATAATTCACAATTCATAATTTTCCTCGTGACCGCGGGCCCTACTCTCGCCCCGCCGTTTCTGCTACCGTGTCGCACCGATGGCAAAGGTCCGCCTCCGTTCCCTGAAACTCACCGGGTTCAAGTCATTCCCGGACTCAGTCGAGCTCGGCTTTCCGGGGAGGGTGTCTTCAATCATCGGGCCAAACGGCTGTGGCAAGTCGAACATCGTCGACGCCCTTCTGTGGGTCCTCGGCGAGCAGAGCCCATCCCTCATGCGGCTCAAGACCATGGGCGACGTGGTTTTCAACGGCGCCCGGGGTCGGGCCCCGGCCGGCGCCGCCGAGGTCTCCATCGAACTCGAGTCCGACGATGGCCACTGGGCCGAGAGCGGGGGCCGGATGGAGATCCGCCGGCGGGTCTATCGTTCGGGCCCCTCGGAATACCGCCTCAACGGCAAAGTGGCGCGTCTCAAGGATGTGGCGGACGAACTTCTGACGGTGGGACTCGGCACCCGCAACTACTCCATCATCGAGCAGGGCCGGGTCGGCCAGGTACTCTCGGCCCGCCCCACCGACCGGCGCGTCCTCATCGAGGAGGCCGCCGGAATCACCCGATACAAGAGGCGAAAGCACGAGGCAGAGCTCAAGCTCGAACACACTCGGCAGAACCTCCAGCGGCTCGAGGATGTCATCGCCGAAGTCCAGCGCAGCCTGCGCCAGGTCAAGCGGCAGGCGAGTGCGGCCAAGAGGTTCGAGGCGCTTCAGGTCGAACTCAGGGAACGGCTCCGTCGGCTCCACACCATCGAGGCCCACACCCTCGATGAACAGCGGCGAGAGATCATCAAAAGACGTGGACTTTCCCAAAATGAAGTCGCCGCAGCAGCGGCAGCCCTCGGCGGCGCCGATGCCGATCTGACCCAGGCCCGAAAGGAACTCGAGGCCTGTCACGCCAAGGTCGACAAGGCGCAGAACGAGGTTGCCGAACTCACCGGATCGCGTGAGCGGCTCGAGGCGTTTCTCGAGCGTTCGGCCGATCTCCTCGACAATCTCCGTGGTTCGCTCGAACGCACCCGACACGATCGCAGCGCTCTCGAGTCGGGGCGGACGGTCCTCGACGAGCGCGTCGCCGAAGCCCTGGGCCAGGTCGAGATCCGCGATGGCGAACTCACCACGGTCCAGGAATCGGTGGAAAAGGCCATCGCCGAGAACGAGGCTGCCGGCACTCTACTGGCGGGCGCCGAAGCGGCCTCCTCCGAGCAGCGGCAGGCCCTGTTGCGGACCATCTCGGGTCTCACCAGCAGCCGCAATCTCCTCGGGGAACTCCATCGGGAGCAGGATCGACTCGACTACACTCTCGGCCAACTCGAGCTGGAACGCGATCGTCTCGCGGACAGGCGAAACGAACTCGAAGACCGCGCCAGCCTGTCGGCCGACGCCAGCAAGAAGGCGGTCGCGGCGGTCGACGATCTCGAGGGCCGCCGTCGAGAGCTGGTCACCGAACGCACAAGCCTCGCCGAGGATGCCAACACCGCAAAGCACGAGACCGAGAGCCTGGGCCACGAACTGTGGGAACTGCGCCATACCCTCCAGGGGGTCGAACGTGAACTCGCCCGCCACACCGCCGATGCGGAACATCTCGCGGACTTTCTGCCGCGCAAAGCGATCCAGGGGCAGGTCAGTGATTTTCTCCACCCCGAAAACGGTCTGGCTCCGCTCCTCGACCGGGTCTGGCAGGAGTGGCTCGAACTTCCGGTGGTCGCGCTAGACACCCTGACCGACGATCAGCTCCAGGCCGCTTCCGAGCTCGAAGGTCGTCTCCGCCTTGTCCTCACCGTCGGCGCCGAACCGGCAACCAGGGTCAAGGCACCCAAAGGCGCCGATGATCTCCTGGCGTTGTCGGGGGCCGATCCGGCTCACCTGCCCTGGCTCGAGCGCACCCTGCCTCGCACCTACCGGTGCAGCGAAGGGGCCCGCGCCGCCGAGATCGCGGACGCCGACCCGTCATCCATCGTTGTCGACGACAATGGTCTGATCCGGCGCGGCCGGGTCATCGAAACGCCCACCGCCGGGACCAGCCATGCCGGGACCCTCCAGCTCCGCGATGATCGCGAGCGGCTCGCCTCCGAGATCGCCACCATGGCCGACCGCGCCGCCGCAACCGGCCAACGCCACACCGAGGCGGCCGCCCGGCTCGGCCAGTTGGAGAGCGACCTCGAGTCCCTCGATGCAATCCTCATCACCGCCGAGCAGGAGAGGGCCCGCGCCACCGCGGTGGAACAGTCCCACGCGGCGGATCGAAATCGGGTCGAGGCGGATCTCGAGTCGCAGGCGGCCAAGCTCGAAGCCGGCACCAAACGACGTCTCGAACTCGCTCAACGCCAGGTGCGCTCCGAAGAAGAAGTGGCCGAACTCGAAGGCCGCAGCCTCGAGCTCGAACAGACGGTGGAAACCGCGTCCACCGAGCTCGATTCAAAACGCGAAGAGGCGGCGGAAACCCTGCGCCGGCTCGACCGGTGGCAGGCCGAAGCCCGGCTCGCCGAGGAGCGCCTCGCGGCTGCCCGCAACGACTCCAACCGTCTTGCCGATGAGAGACGGACCCTCGAATCGCGCTTTGAAACACTCGGCAAGGAGGTCGAGCGCCTTGGCGGGGAACTCTCGACCACCGAGAACGAGATCGTCTCGACCAGAACCCGGCTCGCCGAGGAACAGGGGCAACTGGCGGCGGCCCGCGAGCAGGCCCGGCGACTCGGCGAGGAAGTGGGCACCCTGGCCGCCCGGGTTGAGAAACTCGATGTCGAGGTACGGCAACGCCGGGAAGCGCACGAGAGTCAACGCGAAGAACTCCACCTCACCGAGATGGAATCCACACGCCTTGACGCCGAGTGGGAACGGTTGCGCGACGCCGCAGTCACCGAACTCGGCATCGTGCCTGAGAAGCTCCTCGAAGAAGAAACGATCAAGGAGATCAACCCCGAGACCCTGGCCGATGAGATCGAGGGCATCCGTGCCAAACTCGAAAAGATCGGCCCGGTCAACCTCCTCGCGCTCAAGGAGGTCGATGAACTCGCCGAGAGATCGACCTTCCTCGACACCCAGCGCACCGATCTCGTGGATGCGCTCAAGAGCCTGAGTGAGACCATCCGGGAGATCGACGCCACCTGTACCGAGCGTTTCGTCGACACTTTCCAACAGGTCAACGAGGTTTTCACCGAGACCTTTTCGAACCTCTTCGGCGGCGGCATGGCCCGCCTCGATCTGATGGACGAAGACGACCCGCTGGAGTCCGGGATCGACATCACCGCCCAACCTCCCGGCAAGCGCAACCAGTCGGTCCAACTGCTCTCCGGCGGTGAGAAGGCGCTCACCGCGCTGTCGCTGCTCATCGCCCTCTTCCGCATCAAGCCCTCGCCGTTCTGCATCCTCGACGAGGTCGACGCACCCCTTGACGACGCCAACGTCGAGCGACTCGCCGACCTCGTCGAGGCCATGACCGAGCACACCCAGTTCGTCATGATCACCCACAACCGGCGCACCATGCAGCGGGCCGATCTGCTCTATGGCGTGACCATGGAGGAGCCGGGTGTGAGCAAGGTCGTCTCGGTGCGCCTCGAAGACTGACGTCTTCAGTTATCAGTTTTTGGTTTTGAGTTCTTAGTTCCATCGCAGATTACTTCGGTGGCGCCGATTGCGAACGACGATGAAGCTCAACACTCAGCCTCTTGCAAAAATCAAGAATCGGACACTGAGGTCTTCCGACCCTCCTCACCATCAAGCCGGCGAGACGCCGGCTCTACAATGGATCTCAGCCCTTTGTAGTGCTGGCGTCTCGCCGGCACAAAGACCACGAGCCATCAGCGTCGATCTGCGTCATCTGCGGGCAAATCCTGCGATGGAATCCGTGTCGATCTGTGTGATCTGTGGGCTGTGCTGGGATGGTGCGATGGCCCGGGATCCGGATCGGGATCCGGATCGGGATCGGGAACGGGATCGGGAACGGGAACGGGCACTGGCACTGGCACTGGCACTGGCACTGGAAGAGCTTGACGAAATACCGTGCCTCGTTCTACGCTTCTCCCATGAGTGTCGCTCTTCGCCACCACCACCATCACGGACACACCCTCGTTGGGGCCAGGTGATGGTGTAGGCGATCTATCCGACCGAAACCACAACGCCGGCCCCGCCGGCGTTTTTCTTTTGTCCGAACGCCGTCGGAGCCCAGGAGGCATGATGACCCGAAGAACCGATGATGAAACGCTCCAACTGGCGATCCCCAAGGGCCGAATGTACGATGGCGTGGCACGGCTCCTGGCCGAGTCCGGCATCGATCTGACCCAGACCGCGCGCAACTATCGGCCCCACGTCAACCTGCCCGCGTGCGAGGTCAAGATCCTCAAACCTCAGAGCATCGTGAGGATGCTTCACGCCGGTTCGCGTGATGTGGGTTTTGCCGGCGCCGATTGGGTGGCCGAGCTCGATGGCGATCTCGTCGAACTCGTGGACACCGGTCTCGACCCGGTGAGGGTGGTGGCGGCCGCCCCGATCTCGCTGGCCCCCAATGGGGTGCTGCCCGAGATCCCGATGGTTGTTGCATCGGAGTATGAACGCCTGACTCGGCGGTGGATCGAGGCCCGCGGGCTCGACGCCACCTTTGTCCGATCCTATGGCGCTACCGAGGTCTTTCCACCTGAAGACGCCGACCTCATCGTCGACAACACCGCTACCGGCTCGACCCTGGAGGCGAACAAGCTCTTCATCGTCGATGAACTCATGAGCTCCTCCACCCGGCTCTATGCCAACCCGGACGCCCTGGCCCACCCGGATCGACGCCAGGCCATCGATGGTCTTGTCCTGCTCGTCAACTCGGTCCTCGAGGCCCGCCGGCGGGTCATGGTCGAAGTCAATGTCACTGCCGACACCCTCGACGCCGTCCTCGCCGTCCTGCCGTGCATGCGCCAACCGACGGTGTCCCAGCTCGCCGGCGGCGGTGGCTTCGCCGTCAAGGCTGCGGTGCCGCGCGCCGAACTCCCATTGGTGATGCCTAAGCTCAAGGCCGCCGGGGGCGCCGATCTCGTCGTCACCAAAATCGCCCAGATCATTCCGTGAGGCCGACCATGAACGACTTGCTCCCCGTATCCGTGCCCGTGCCCGTGCCCGATGTGCAGCGAAATCCTGCGGGCGGGACGCCCGCACCACAATGGCTCGAGTTCTTTTCTGGAGCCCGCAATGCCTGAAAATCCCCTCCTCGTCGAACCCATCCCGGCCCTCGATCGGCTGCCGCAGTACTCGGTGGGCCGGCCGCCCTTCGAGATGGACCTCGTCCTCGATTTCAACGAGAGCCTCGAGTCGCTGCCGATCTCGGGATCACCACCGCAGGTGCCCAAAGCCAACTTCTATCCGTGGACCGACCAACTCGAATCCCAGCTGGCCGACCGCCTCGGAGTTCCGGCAGAACGGGTGATCGTCACCTGCGGCGCCGACGACGCCCTCGAGCGCTCGGTGCGATCGGTTTGTTGCCCGGGCAGGCGGATGGTGATGGTCAAACCGACCTATGGCATGCCATGGCGCTACGCCATCATCTCCGGTGTCGAGATCACGACCGTGGAGTGGTGGGAGGGCTCGTTTCCGGTGGACGAAGTCTGCGACGCCGCCGGCGATGACGCCTCCCTGCTCTATCTGGTCTCACCCAACAACCCCACCGGTGCGGTGATCACGCGCGACGAGTTCACCGAGGTGGTGACCCGTTTGCCACACACAATGGTGCTCCACGATCAGGCGTACCGTGAGTTCTGCGACCCCGAGTTCGACCTCACCGAGATCGCCCTGGAACAGCCAAACGTGGTCCTCGTCAGGACCTTCTCCAAGGCGTGGGGAGGGGCCGGCCTCCGCGCCGGATATGCGGTGGGCGACGCCCGGGTCGTGGACTGGCTGCGGCGCATCGGCCAGCCCTTTCCAGTTTCGGGGCTGACCCTGGAGGTTCTCGAAAATGCTGTCACACCCGACGCCGAACCATCCCGCGAGCGAATCGAACGGATCCGAACGCAGCGCGACGACCTCATCGAGACCCTCTCGGAATTCGGGGCCGAACCACTGCCTTCCCAGGCGAACTTTGTCGGCGCCCGTTTCTCCGATGCGTCGTGGGTCCGGACGGCCATGGCCTCCCTCGGCATCGCCATCCGCGGTTTCCCCGGCCGCAGCGAGCTCAACTCGCTGCTGCGAACCACCCTCCCGGGGAGCGACCACGATTTCGACCGCCTCACCGCGGGCTTCCGAACCGTCCTGCGACCCGAGGCATTGCTCTTTGATCTCGACGGGGTGATCGCCGACGAGTCGGTCTCGTATCGTCAGACCATCGTCGAAACCGCCGCAGCTTTCGGGCTCGATCTGAGTCTCGGGGATGTCGCCGCCGCCAAGGCGGCGGGCAACGCCAACAACGACTGGGAACTCACCCGGCGACTCCTCGCCGAGGCGGGTATCGAGATCGAGTTGGGCGAGGTCATCGAGCGATTCGAGGCCCTGTATCAGGGCACCGCCGATGCGCCCGGTCTCCGTCGCCACGAACGGCTCCTGGTCGAGGCTGCAACGTTGAGGAAACTCGCCGACCGGCTCCCTCTGGCGGTCGTCACCGGTCGGCCGCGCGCCGATGCCGAACGCTTTCTGGCGGAGCACGACATCGCCCACTGCTTTCAGACCCTCATCGCCATGGAGGACGCCCCGGCGAAACCCGACCCGGCTCCGGTCCTGCTCTCGCTTGAGAGTCTCGGGATTCGCAACGCCTGGATGGTGGGCGATACCCCCGACGACATCCGGGCGGCGCGCGCTGCGGACGTCCTGCCCATCGGCATCGTGGCTCCGGGCGACGATCCCGATCTCGCCCGGACGGCCCTCGCCGATGCCGGCGCCGCCCGCGTCCTCACCACCGTCAACGAAGTTCTGGAGTACCTGCCATGACCATCGCACCCCGTGGGGCAACCATCGATCGGACCACCCGCGAGACCCGGATCCACGGCCGTCTCGCCCTCGACGGCGCCGGCGACGTTCGCCTCGATACCGGTATCGGCTTCCTCGATCATATGCTCACCGCGCTGGCCTTCCACGCCGGTTGGGATCTCGAGCTCGAGTGTCACGGCGATCTCGAGGTCGATGACCACCACACCGCCGAGGACTGCGCCCTGGCTCTGGGCGAGGCGCTCGATCGCGCGCTCGGCGACCGCGCCGGCATCACCCGTTTCGGCACCGGGCATGCGCCCCTCGACGAGGCCCTGGCGCGGACGGTCATCGATCTTTCGGGTCGTCCGTGGCCGGAGATTCACCTCGGACTCACCCGTGAATCCCTCGGCAACCTGGCGTGCGAGAACATCACCCACGTCTTCATCTCCTTCGCCATGGCGGCGAGGTGCGCCCTCCACGTTGATGTACTGCGCGGCGCCAACGATCATCACCGGGCCGAGGCGGCCTTCAAGGCGACCGCGCTCGCCCTGCGACAGGCGACCGCCCTTGTCGACGGCGGCGTCCGAAGCACCAAGGGCAGCCTTGGCGGAGGGCCTGGAGACGAGCCATGAGCGAAGTTGTCCTGATGTGCACCGGGACCGCAAACCTCGCCTCGGTGGCGGCCGCTTTTCATCGCGCCGGGTGCAGCGTGCGAATGTCCGAGTCCCCTGACGATGCCTCTGGGGCGGCCCTCCTTGTCCTACCCGGTGTCGGAGCATTCGGCCCGGTGAGCGATCGACTTGACGCACTCGGCCTGCGGACACCCCTCGCCAACCGCATCAGAGCAGGACAACCGACCATGGCGGTCTGTCTCGGGATGCAACTCCTCGGCGAGGGCAGCGAAGAGAGCCCCGGCGCCGCTGGTCTCGGCGTCATTCCGGCGACGGCGACGTCGATCCCCGCCGGTGTTCGACGGCCACAGCTCGGTTGGAACCGGGTCGCCGCCGGCGCCGGCTGCCGTCTGCTCAGCGATGGAACGGCCTACTACGCCAACAGCTTCAAGTTCGACACCATCCCCGATGGTTGGAGCGGAGCTTTGACCGACCACGGGGGGGAGTTCGTCGCCGCCGTCGAACGCGGCGCCGTGCTCGCCTGTCAGTTTCACCCCGAGCTCTCGGGCGCCTGGGGCCAGGCTCTTATCGAACGATGGCTCGCGAGCGCAGGGGAGGTCGTCTGATGTTGCTGCCGCGCGTCATCCCGTGTCTCGATGTCAGGGACGGCCGGGTCGTCAAGGGCATCCAATTCCAGGGGCTGCGGGATGCCGGCGACCCGGTGGAACTCGCCGCAGCCTACGCCGATCAGGGTGCCGACGAGCTGGTGATCCTCGATGTCAGCGCAACTCCGGAGGGCCGCGGTCACGCCCTCGAGGTGGTACGCGCAGTCCGCAAGGTGCTGCCCTTGCCGCTGACCGTCGGCGGTGGCGTGCGCGAGGTCGCTGATGCCGAGGCGCTGCTCGAAGCCGGCGCAGACAAGGTCGCGACCAACACCGCCGCGGTGGAGCGGCCCGATCTCCTCGACGAGCTCGCCGGATGCTTCGGCTGCCAATGCACCGTCCTCGCCCTTGACGCTGCCTCCGACAACGGTGGTTGGGAGGTGGTCGTGCGCTCGGGACGCGATCGCACCGGGATGGATGCCATCGAATGGGCTGAGGAAGCCGTCTCGCGCGGCGCCGGTGAGATCCTTCTCACATCGTGGGATCGCGACGGCACCGGCTCGGGCTACGATCTCGAACTCCTCGCGACCATGAGAGCCGCGGTCCCGGTGCCGATCATCGCCTCGGGCGGGGCCGACGGGCCTCGACACATGGTCGAAGCACTGACCGCCGGCGCCGATGCCGTCCTCGCCGCCACAATCTTCCACGACGGCCATACCACCGTCGCCGATCTCAAGGCCGAGCTCGCCGAGCTCGGGGTGGAGGTGCGCCGATGATCGTCCCATCCATCGATCTCATGGGAGGCAGAGCGGTCCAGCTCGTGGGCGGCCGGGGCAAACCCGTCGAGAGCGCCGACCCCTTCGAGATGGCGGAGAAGTTCGCCGTCATCGGAGAGATCGCGGTCATCGATCTCGACGCCGCCCTCGGTTGCGGATCCAACGATGAAATCGTCCGCGAACTGATTCGGCGTTACCCCTGCCGATTCGGCGGCGGCATCCGCACGGTGAATGACGCTCTCGGGTGGCTCGATGCCGGCGCCGAGAAGATCATCCTGGGAACCGCCGCCAAACCGGAGGTTCTTTCCAAGCTGCCGCGCGAACGGGTGCTGGCCGCCCTCGACGGCGTCGAAGGAGAGGTCGTGGTTCGCGGCTGGACCGAACACACCGGCGCAACGGTCCTCGATCGGCTGGTGGAGCTCCGGGATCAGGTCGGTGGTTTTCTCGTCACCTTTGTCGAGCGTGAGGGCCGCCTGGGCGGGATCGACCTCGCGGCCTGCCGACGGGTCGTCGAGGCCGCCGGAGGAACGCCGGTCACGGCGGCCGGTGGGGTGACCACCGCGGCCGAAATCGCCGGCCTTGACGCCATGGGCGCGGACGCCCAGGTCGGGATGGCGATCTACACCGGCCGGCTCGGGCTCGGCGAGGCCTTTGCCGCCCCTCTGGTCACGGACCGCCCCGACGGGCTCTGGCCGACGGTGGTCTGCGATGAGCACGGCGTCGCGCTGGGCCTCGTCTACTCCAGCGCAGCGAGTCTCGCTGCTGCCGTTGACGAGCGGCGTGGGATCTACTGGTCGCGGTCTCGCGGAGAGCTGTGGCGCAAGGGCGAGACCTCGGGCGCCGTTCAGGAACTCCTGCGGATCGAGGCCGATTGCGACCGTGACGCCCTGCGTTTCACCGTCCGCCAGGCGGGAAGCGGTTTCTGCCACCGCGAAACCCGCAGTTGCTGGGGTAAGGACCGCGGCCTCGGCGCCCTCGAGCGGCGGCTGCTCGACCGAATCACCAACCCCGTGGCCGATTCCTACACCGATCGGCTCGTGGGCGACCCTGCCCTGCTCGCCGTCAAGCTTGCCGAGGAAGCCGGCGAGTTGGCTGAAGCTGTCGATGACGCCGATGTCGCCTGGGAGGCCGCCGATGTCCTCTATTTCACTCTGACGACCCTGGCGGCCCGGGGAGTGACGCTGGAGGCCGCGATCCGAGAACTCGACCACCGCGCGCTCAAAGTGAAACGTCGCGACGGATCGACCACCGTGGCCCGGAAGGAGAAGTCGTGAGACGCCTGACAGCGGAAGAGGTCCGCAGCGCTCGCCGCGACCCGGTCGATGCCGCCACCCTGCGACGGGCTGCCGAGATTGTCGAGCGGGTCCGCACAGGTGGGGAGCCTGAACTTCGCGCTCTGGCCGAAGAGCTCGGCGATCTCAAACCGGGTCAGCCACTGATCCTCGGTCGTGACGAGCTCGAACGCGCCGCCAACGAGGTCGATCCCGAGACCTTGGCACTGCTCGAACGGACCGCCGACCGGATCGCCGTCTTCGCCGATTCGCAACGACGATCGGTGGTCGATCTCAAGCTCTCGGTGCCCGGTGGGATCGCCGGTCACTCGGTCGCACCGGTGGAACGCGCCGGCTGTTACGCTCCGGGTGGTCGCTACCCGTTGCCGTCGTCGGTGCTCATGACCGCAGTCACCGCTCGAGCCGCGGGAGTAGCCGAAGTCCTGGTCGCGACTCCCCGACCGGCAGCTCTCACCATGGCCGCGGCCGCGGTAGCCGGCGCCGACGCCATCCTTGCGGTAGGCGGCGCCCAGGCCATAGCCGCGCTCGCCTACGGCGCCGGTCCGGTGCCCCCATGTGATGTGGTGGTGGGTCCCGGCAACCGTTGGGTCACAGCCGCGAAGAAGATCGTCGCCGGCGATGTCGGCATCGACATGCTCGCCGGACCGTCGGAACTCGCCATCCTCGCCGATGCAACCGCCGACCCGGCAACAGTCGCCACTGATCTCCTGGCCCAAGCCGAGCACGATCCCGACGCCCTGCCGGTGTTGGTCACCCCGTCGGCCACGCTCGCAGACTACGTCGATGCCGAATTGGAGAGGCAACTCATCGACCTCCCGACCCGGGTCGTGGCAGAGGCCGCCCTCGATCACGGTTTCACCGTCGTCACCGCCGACATCGGTGAAGCCATCCGGGTCTGCAACGCGCTGGCGCCGGAACACCTCCAGGTTCTCACCGACAACGCCCATGCCATCGCAGAGCGGCTCGACCATTGGGGTGGGCTCTTTATCGGTGCAGCCTCGGCCGAGGTCTTTGGCGACTATGGGGTCGGCCCCAATCACACCCTGCCAACGGGCGGTGTCGCCCGTTTCAAGGGAGGCTTGAGCGTCCTTGATTTCCTCCGCGTCCGGACCTGGCTCAAACTCGAGCCCGGTGACGAGGCCGACGCCATGGCCAAGGACGCCGCCGCCCTCGCGCGGCTCGAGGGTCTCGAGGCGCACGCCAGGGCCGCGGAGCGGAGGATCGGGGACCGCTCCCATCGCGCCCATCGAAGAGTGAAGGGTTGACACGGGGTCCTGAAATGCGAAGATCCCCGGCTGATTCGCCGATTGTCGGCGAAATCCGGAGGTGGAGGATTCACACCACCTGTACCGGAAGTCGACTGAGGTCGTTTCGAACACGCCCAAAGGCAGGGAAGACCCCGTCAACCCCTTTTCCGTGCGGGTGAGCTGAAGTAGAGTTTGGGGTGATCATGAAAAAAAGCGAAAACATCCTGATCCTCGGTCTCGGCGGCGTCGGTGACTACCTCGCCAAACGCCTGAGCCACGAAGGCCACGCCATCACCATCGTCGAGCAGTTTCCCGACGCCATCAACCGCGCCGATGGCGAGATCGACGCCCGTCTGATCCGCGGCGACGCCATGAGCTTTGAGTGTTGGCTCGAGGCCGATGCCAAGAAGATGGACTACCTCATCGCAGTTACCGATGACGACGCGGTCAACATCATCGGCTCCCTCATCGCCGATCGTCTCGGCATTCGCCAGAAGATCGCACGCGTCCGATCGTTGGCGCTGTGGGAGAAAGAGGCGCCGTTGCGGGCCGAGGACGTCAAGATCGACCTCGTCATCCGCCCCGAGGAACTGGCGGCGAGAGAGATCGCCCGGTTGCTCAAACTCCGCGCCGGCAACGTGGTCTTCGAGGTCGCGGGCGGCCGGATGCAGGTTGTCGGAACCCGCATCGCAGAGGACTCTCCCCTCGCCGGGTTTAGGCTCATGGAGCTCTCCCAGAAGTACAACCATTTCTATTTTCGGGTCGTATCGATCGCGCGCGGGATCAACACCATCATTCCGAGCGGCGAGGAGGAGCTTCTGCCGGGCGACAACGCCTTCATCCTTGCCCGGACGGAGGATCTCTCCAAGGTGCTGGAACTGGCCAGGGAACCATCCGACGAAGCCCGCCATCGGGTGATGATCATCGGCGGCGGCGGAGTCGGCAGCCGGGTTGCCGAGATCCTGGAGAAGACCTTCCCGGTGCGACTCATCGAACGCGACCCGGGTCGCGCTGAGGAACTTTCGCATCGCCTCAAGCACACCGAACTCCTCAACGGCGACGGATCTGATATGAAAACTCTGCTCCAGGCAGGGTTGCTCGATATGGACACCATCGTCGCCGCAACTGATGAAAACGAAACCAATATCATGTCCTGCGTGATGGCCAAGAACGTGTTCAAGGACAGGGCGAACGAGTTCGACGGCAGACGGTTCCGCTCGATCGCCCTGGTCGATCGCGAGGAGTACCTGGTTCTAGCCTCCACCGTAGGCGCCGACGTAGTGCTCAGCAAGAAGGTTCTTGCAGCCAACGAGATCCTCAAGTACATCCGGCGGGGTGAGCTGCTCTCGGTGGCCCACCTGCACGGTCTCGATGCCGAGGTGGTCGAACTCGTTGTCGGCAACAACGCACCGATCACCCAAAAGCCCCTGCATCAGATCGACGGCACCAAGGGGAAGATCATCATCGGCGGGTTTTCGCGGGACAACGGCTGGCAGACGGCGGTCGGTTTCACCCACCTCCGCGCCGGTGACAAGCTCGTCGCCATCTGCACCTCGGACCACCTCAGAGACCTGCAGCGCCTGGTCCTCGCTTGAGCCCCGTATGAATTTCCGCGGCATCGCCTACGTCATGGGAACGCTGCTCGTCGTCACCGGCGTAGCCATGCTCGCTCCCGCACTGGTGGCGGCGATCTACGGCGAGGGCGATCTCACCTCCCTGCTGATCTCCGCGTTTGTCGCGTGCACCCTCGGGCTTCCGCTCAGGTTGGGTTTCGCCCGCGGCAACGTCCTCGACACCCGGGACGCCATCGTCATCGCCGCCTTCGGATGGATCGTGATCTCAGCGGTCTCGACCCTGCCCTTCATCCTGCACGGCTCGATCCCGTCGTTCACCGACGCCTTCTTCGAGATGATGTCGGGCTTCACCACAACCGGCGCCACCATCCTCACCGACATCGAGGTCGTGCCGCACGGCCTGCTCTTCTGGCGAAGTCAGACCCATCTATTGGGCGGGATGGGTTTTCTGACCCTGACCATCATCTTCCTGCCGCACGGAGTTGCGGGTCTGCGGATATTCCGGGCCGAGTCGAGCCCGGGTCAGGTGATCACCCGCGAACGGTTCACCGCCCGCAACCGCGACGCCATCATGTATCTGTGGGTGATCTATCTCACCCTGAATCTGCTCCAGGTGATCCTCATGTGCGCCGGGGGCATGTCACTCTTCGACTCGCTCTGCCACGCCTTCGGCACCGTCTCGACCTCGGGCTTCTCGCCATACAACGCAAGTATCGGTCACTACAACAGCGCCTACTTCGACTGGGTGATCATCACCTTCATGTTCCTCGGCGGCGTCACCTTCATGCTCTTCTATCACGCCGCGCGAAGGGAATGGAAGTTCATCAGGATCAACACCGAGTTTCGGTGGTACCTCGGTATTCTGGCCCTTTTCTGCGGACTGATGACCTGGCTGCTGTGGCACGACGGAACCTATCCTCTGCTGGATTCGCTCCGATACGGAACCTTCCAGGTGGTCTCGCTCCTCACCACCACCGGGTTCACCACTGCGGACTATGAGCTGTGGCCCCAGGCGGCGCAGATGCTGATCGTGCTCGTTTGCTTTATCGGCGCCTGCGCCGGTTCCACCACCAGCGGGATCAAGGTCATCCACTATGTCGTGATCTGGAAGTTCATGGTCGGCGCCATCAAGAAGATCTTCTTTCAACCCCTGGCGGTCCTGTCGGTGCGGATCAACGATCTGCCGGTGGACAAGGGTGTGGTCTACCTGTCCATCTGCTACTTCATCGCCAATATCTTCATGGTCCTCGGCGGCGGGTTCGTCATGGTTTTGCTCGACGACATGGACGCGATCACCGGTATGAGCTCGATCATCGCGGCACTGATGAACATCGGACCCGGTTTCGGCCGTGTCGGTCCGAGCGAGAACTTCGCGTTCATCTCCGATGCCGGCAAATGGTTCCTGTCGTGGAACATGCTCGTCGGACGCCTCGAGATGTTTTCGGCGTTGGTCATCTTCTACCCCACTTTCTGGCGGCGATAGCCCGCAATGAACTGGCGACTGATTCTCGACGGCAACCTCCCGGGCGCCACGAATATGGCCCGCGACGTGGCCATTCTCGAGGCGGTGTCGGCCGGCGCGGCGCCGCCGACCCTGCGGCTCTACGGTTGGGACCCGCCGTGCCTGACCATCGGCAAACACCAGGGGCTCGACACGGCTGATCTTGACTTCTGCCGCGCCGAATGCATCGATGTGGCGCGGCGGCCCACCGGTGGTCGTGCTCTCCTCCACCACCTCGAGCTCACCTACTCGGTGGTGGCTCCCCTCGGCACCCCGCCGTTGCCCACCCCGCTGCAGCAGGCATACCGACTGATCTGCGGTGCTCTGGTGGCGGCTGGTCGTGAACTCGGAATCGATGCCGAACTCACCGGGGGCGAGGTCAACCTCCGGTTACCGAATCCCACGAGCACGGTGCCCTGTTTCGAGGCACCCGCCGAAGGCGAGGTGGTGATCGCCGGCCGCAAACTCATCGGCTCCGCCATGCGGGCCCACGCAGGGTGCATCCTCCAGCACGGCGCCATCCTCCTGGACTGGGATGGTCGCCTCCAGGCCGGCGCCATGGGGCTGGCGGACGACACCACGCTCCGCCCGCACATCACCACCCTGACGGTCGAGCTGGACCGGCCCGTGCAACGCCCCGAAGTCGAGAACGCCGTCACCAAGGGCTTCGCCGGCATTCTCGGCGCCGCACCGGTCGCGGGATCGCTGTCAGCAAACGAGCGCTTCCGCGAGACCGAGCTCACACCGACCTTCGCCATCCAGACGACCACCAATCCTGATCCGTAAAAAGACATGAATGCCGCCGAAGAAGGAGAGGGCCGCTTTTCATGTCATTTCACTTCCAGATCCGATCGATTCGTCTTGCCTTCCTGATCTTTGCCCCCCTTCTGATGGCAATCGTCCCCGAGACTGCCGCCCAGAACTGCTTCATCGAGCGTGGACGAACCCAGATGGTCAACATCACCAAGATCGCGGTTTCGGGCCGTCTCGTCACCTCACTTCAGCGCGGGAGCTGGGACACCCGGCCAACGGTTCGCGTCGCCGAGATCCGCCCCTTCGGGACCATTGAGGTCGGCAGCTGGAAAGCCGTTTGGAATGTCGCCGATATCGCTCTCGACGCCGCAACCGCCTTCGTCGCCGCCGACGGCGGACTCTTCGCCCTGGATCTGACGAATCCCGCTAACCCCACCGAACTCTCGTATATCGATCTCATCGACTCCCAGCACCTCTCCATCGACTCAAAGCGCGCCTACATCGCCACGACCGGCGTCAGCGGCAACGGCTGGTTCGACATCGTGGACACTTCCGATCCTATCGCCATGGAACGTATCGGCGGGATCTACTGGCCCCGGCCTGATCCCGCTAAATACGCCATCGACGCCGCCGGTTCCACGGTGGTCATCGCCGACCAGAACGGACTCCTGATCCTCGACGTCGATGATGCGCTGAACCCGGTCGAAATCGGGCGCTGGAGCCACGCGGAGGCCCGCGACGTGGCGTTGGTCGGTGATCATTACGCGGTCGCGACCTTCGCCGAATGGGCCCACCCCGGGGAGTTCGGCATCACCGTGGTCAATCTATCGAACCCGAGCAACCCCAGCCCAGTCGGGAGCTGGGCGGCGCCGAGTGAAGTGTTGTCCCTCGCCGAGTACGGCGGTTCGGTCGTCGTCGGCACCGAGGGCAACGGTGTGTTTCTGATCGACATCGAGGATCCCGCCAACCCGAGACAGATCGATCACCTGGAGGAACTCGGGATGGATGCGGAGGATCTCGCGACGGCGTGGCCGTCGATCGCCGCATCCAACGTCGAGATCGGCACTTCGGTCCTCGGGCTCCACCGATCGTGCCAGCCGCCGCGTCGTCCGTCATCGCGGGTGACTCCCTGACCGGCTGTTTCACCCGTCTGTGGTGTCACCTTCCCGAATCTGCGGCTTGACCAGCGGCAGCAGCGCGAGACCCGGCAGCGCCAGCGCCGTGGTCGCGGCAAAGTAAGCGGCGTAACCCCATGCCTCGACACCGATCCCGGAGAACGCGCCCACCACATCACGGGTGAGGGCGAAGAGCGCCGACAGAAGAGCGTACTGACTCGCCGCGTGCTCCTTGTCGCAGAGGTTCATCAAGAAGGACAGGAAGGCCGCGGTGCCGAGCCCCTGGGTGAAGCTCTCGATCATGGACGCGAGATAAATGCTCTCCCGCGGCAGCTCGAAGACCGCCACCGCGACATAGCCGAGGTTGGAGACCATCATCGTGAGCCCGAGCCAGAGCAGAGCCTTGAATATCCCGTATCGGTTCGTGAACCAGCCGCCGGCCAGAGCACCGAGGATGGTCAGCGCCACCCCCAGGGAGACTGAAATGGCGCCGATCTCGGCCAAGGAGTAGCCGCGGTCGACCCAGAAGGGTTTGACCATCCGACCCAGGGTCGAGTCCCCGAGCTTGTAGAGCAGGATGAAGGCGACAACCGGCAGCATCTGCCATCGGAAGGCCCAACGCAGAACGGGTCTGATGGTGTGGCGCCGCGCCGTCTCCTCCAGGGGCACCCGCGGGCTGAACCACGTCAGGGCCGCCAAACCGATGAACAACCCGGCGAGAACAAACCACAGGACGGTCCAGCCGGTGTAATCGGCGAGAAAGATCATCCCACCGCCGCCGGCCAGGAGCGCGATCCGCGCCGCCGAAACCCGAACCCCGTTGATGCTCCCGGTGGTCTCCGGCGTTGCCACATCGACGGCATAGGCGTCGATGGCGATGTCCTGGGTTGCCGAAGCGGTGGTGAAGAGCAGCAGCAGCCCCCACATCATCCACGATGGATTGGATGCGTCCTGCGGAATGATGGCGATGGTGGTGGCTCCGAGTACGAAGAGCGCGGCGGTGATCCACTGCTGGCGCGAGCCATAGCGATCGACAAGCGGCGCCCACAGCATCTTCCAGGTCCACGGCAGGGACAGCAGGCTCATGAGCCCGATCTCGCGCAGCGAGACTCCGTGCACCCGGAAAAAGACCGGCCAGACATCGTAGGCGATGCCGAAGGGCAGGCCTTCGGCAAAGTAGAGCACCGCAATCCAGAAGAGGACCTTGCGTTGGGTCACTGGTTGATTCTAAGCAATTCGTCGGACGAATTGCAGAAAAAATGCCTACCGTCCATCTTGGCCGACAGGCGTTCGGAGTTCATTTGAGCCTCTAGTAAAATTCAAGAATCGGACACTGAGGTCTTCCGACCCTCCTCACTATCAGGCCGGCGAAACGCCGGCCCTACAATGGATTTCAGCCCATTGTAGTGCTGGTGTCTCGCCGGCACTCAGACCACGAACCATCGGGAAAGAGGGTTATTGCAGAAAGCTCAATTGAAATCTCAGGTCTTCAGGAGGCCGGCCACGAGGCGATAGACAACCGGCGAGGCCACCAGACCGAGGTGGCTGGAGAAGACCTCATGGTGGCGGACGTCGGGACTGTGGTGGTCGATACAGGCGCGCCAGGCCACGATCCCGTCGGAACGACTGTAGATTGCCTCGATCGGCACCTGGATCGGCACGGCTTCGCGCTCGGCGGCCCTCCGTTCGATTTCGTCAAGATCATGGCCCTTCTTGATGTACATGGGCGCCGAGGCGGTGTACTTGGGACCGCCGACGACGGGTGCACCCAAGGTCACGACCCGATCCACCAGATCGGGTCGTTCGCGGGCAACCTCACGCACGAGATAGCCGCCCAGGCTCCAACCAATCAACCGCACCGGCCGTTCTGACTCCTCAGCGAGAATCTCGACCTGTTCAACGAGGGCCGGGATCAGCACAGGCACCCGACCATGGTTGCGACCGAGGCCCCACCCGCGGACGTCATAACCGACGGCCCCAAGAAAGCGGCGCAGGCTCTCGATCCAGCTGTCGTCGGAGGCGAAGCCGGGCGCCACCAGCACCGGCCCGCCGTCGCCCCGGGGCGCCGAACGGCGCATCCACGGCATGGCCAGACGCATCGCCACCCACTCGAACAAGATCCGCCCCTCGCCCAGCAAGGTCACACGGTGGGGAGGGCGGAGATCAGCGGCCATGTCTGTGCGTCAGCCTCACGAAGGGTCCGTCGTCGATCACGTCCACCGGCGCGGTCAGATCCAACCCTTCCTCCGAAAGTACACGAGGAGGGCGATGGCGACGGCGGCCATCACCGCCAGCGCGAACGGGTAACCCCAGTACCAACCGAGTTCGGGCATGTTCCACGGGCTCGCCGATCGTTCGAAGTTCATGCCGAAGAGCCCGGCGATGAACGACAGCGGGATAAAAATGGTGGCGATGATCGTCAACACCTTCATGATCTCGTTCATTCGGTTCGACACGGTCGAGAGATAGAGATCCATCAACGACGACACCATTTCGCGTTGGGTTTCGACGATGTCCACCGCCATGGCCGCGTGGTCGACGACATCACGGAGGTAGAGCCTGGTCTCCTCACTGAAAACATCCTCGGACGACCGGTAGAGCCCGCTGAGCATCTCGCGCAGCGGCCACACCGACTTTCGGATGATCAGCAACTGGCTCCGCAACTGGTGGAGGGCGGCGACATCGACGGGGCTCGGATCGTCAAGGAGCGACGATTCGATCTCCTCGAGACGATCGCCGATGGACTCGAGCACCGGAAACAGGTGGTCGACCACGGTGTCGATGAGAGCGTAGGCCAAATAGCCCGTCCCACCGCCGCGGATCCGCGGCCTGCCGAGACGCAGCCGTCCACGAATCGGTTCAAAGAGATCACTGCGGCGCTCGCGGACTGACAGAACGACATCCGGCTGGATCACCAGGCTAACCTGCTCTCTGCCGATTTCGCCGCTCCCACCGTCTACAAAGAAGTGGTTCATGACCACGAAGACGGCGTTGTCAAACTCCTCGCTCTTACTCCGTTGGCCTACATGGACAACGTCCTCGAGCGCCAGCGGGTGGATGGAAAGCCGTTGACCGAGCTGGTTGATCAGGGATGCGTCATGTCCCTCCACATCGAGCCACTGGGTGAGTTCCGGAGTCACTTCCGGGAGATCGCCAGGATCACCGAGATCCGCCTCGGTCAGGGTGTCGAGCCCGTATTCGACATACAGCGCGCGAACCGGTTCAGTCGGCGGCCCGGTCACCTCCACGGTACCGGGCGCGGTCCCGGGAGCATGCCTCCTATTGAAGATCTGCATCGTTGCCTCCGCTTCGGTACCCGACACCGCGCCCGAGTCGAGGCTGGTCAGGCATCCGTTTGAAATCCACCTTACGGGACCGGGAACCGGACACCATTATAGCGATCGGGCCTTCCGGCCCACACTCGAGGATCAAATCCCCCCGTCGGCTGCGAGTTGTTCAGCAACCAGGCGAAAGACCGTGGGCTACGCCACCAGACCGAGGTGACTGGAAAACACCTCATGGTGGCGGACGTCGGGACTGTGGTGATCGACGCAGGCGCGCCAGGCGACGATGCGCGCCTCGCCCACGAGGGCCACGCGAGACAGAGGTCTGAGCGCTGGAGTCAATTCAGTTCACCCGGCCGGACAACACGGCTCATCTCCAGGCCATTCCACGACGATGGTCGTCTCCTTGACAAGGTCAAACGTCCGACTCGGGCGAACGGCCGGGCTTGCCTTCGCCGGCGTTGTCGTAGTAGCGCATGGTGGGGTAGGCGAAGTCGATGTCGTCGGCCGCCCAGAATGCGTCGAGCACATCCTCCCAGATCGCGTTCTCGGTGGACCGCCGGCGACGCGGATCGGTCAGATACCGGATCGTCAACGTCACCCCGATATCGGCAACCGAGGTCCAGACGATGGGCGTCAGGTGCTCGTACTTGATCATGAACTTGCTTGCCGCCCTGCGGACCTCCTGCTGCGCGTGCTCGCTCTTGATGACGCTGTGACGCTGGATGACCTCGGTGAGGATCTCCTTCGCCCGCCGCCAGTCGCTCTCGAAGGTCACGGTGATGGGCATCTCGTCCCAGATGAAGTTGAAACCCTGGGTGTAGTTGGCCACCGTCCGCTGAAAGACCTGGCCGTTGGGGATGTGGAGGATGCGGCCGGTGCTCTGGTCGGCGTCGACCCAGTTGCCGATCTCCACCAGCGAGAACGCAAAGAGTCGAAGATCGATGACGTCACCGGCGTGGTCACCGATTTGAATCCGGTCGCCGATGACAAAGGGGCGGCGGACGGCGAGGAAAATCCAGCCGGCAAGGTTGGTCAACGGCGCGTGCAGCGCGATGGCGAGACCGGCGGAGATGATCCCGACGGACGCCACCAGACCCGAGAAGCCGCCGAGCCAGATCCGGAGCAGGACCAGCACCGACGCCAGCCCCAGCAGGTAGTCCAGCGTCTTGGTGGCGATATACCGGCGCGCCGAATCCTCGAGCCGACGCTCGAGCACCCAGGCCGTGGCTCGCCGCAACAGGACCAGAACCACCACCAGGAACAACGACAGCAGCAGCTTGTCGAACGCGGTTTCCGAGATCCCCAGATAGGTGCTGAGGGCGTCGGTGAAGGACTCGACAGTCTGGAACATCTACGGCCATGGTATCCGTTTACACCCTTCGAGGAAACACTTCTCGAAAAAGGAACGCCGCCGGTGTCAGCCGGCGGCGTTTTTGTGTTGGTGATTCGGATTTGGGCACGGGCACGGGCACGGAAGAGGGTATCAGCCCTCCAACGGGATCGAGGCGACGTCCTTACCGCGCAGCGCCATGGCGACGAAGATCCCGGCCATGACCATCAGGGTGCCGACCCAGACCAGACCGATGAGCGGTTTGGTCGAGGCGTCGATCACCAAGCTGGCCGGTTCGGGTCCAACCGCCGGCATGCTCGGGTCATAGACCTCAACCTGGACCGTGCCGTTTTCGGCGTCGATGCGTCCCGGGCTCAGCGTGATGCCGCCGGTTCCCGGAATCATGGCCGGAGTGATGACCGGTTCTCCGCCACGACCGCCGCGATAGGTCGGCACGACCTCGATGTGGTTTCCGTCGAGTTCGACGTCAAAGACCACTCCGAAATTGATCTTTCCGGCCTCTGGATCGAAGTCAGACATATCGAAGTCGTCAAACTTGATCCGCAGGTTCTCGTACGCGAGGATCTCACCCTTGTGCATGGTGGCCGTGCGGCCGATCCCGCCGCCAAGGCCGAGGATCTCGACCCGGATCATTCCCGAGTCGACGTTCATTCCGGTGGATTGGAGCCTCGCACCTGCAATCCCCGGGATGTCCACCCCGATGGCCTGGACACCCTGGTCGGTGGAGATCATGGTCGGCTCGAGGACCACCATCTCGTGATCGGGGCGCTCGAGCTGGACCGCAACACCGACGGTGAGTGCCCCCGGCACCGTTTCCTGCTTGGACATATCGAACCCGAGGAAGGTCAGAGTCCAGTCGTTGAACTGCTGAGGCTCGTCCTTTCCCAACATGAGCCGCGCGCTGGGAGCCGGCTCCTTGCCGGGCTCGAACTCCACGGGCGCGAGGTAGAGGTCCTTTGTGAGAAAGACCTTGATGTCGGGGTTGGCGATGAGCTGGTTCGACTTCTGGTTGACCCACATCTTGGGTTTGAGAACAAAGTTCTTGCCGCGTTTATCGGTGATCTCCACCACCATCGCATCTCGGGAGGTGGGCGTCAGCTTCTCATGGCCCTTGAAAGTCATGGTGTATCCCAGAACCTCGGCCGGTTGATCCTGATGGAGTCTGATCTTCATGCCCTCATCGAGCCAGCCGGTGGTGAGGAAGGCCAACATCATCAAACCCATGCCGACATGGGCCACCGGCCCGCCGGCGAGACGCCAGCGCTTGGCGCGGCCATAGTCGAGAATCGCCCAGCCGTTGGCGACGATGTTGAAGACCACGGCGCTGACATAAACGTACGCCTTCACCCCCGTGAGCCCAAGGAGTGCGGCGACGATCATGCAGCCCGCCGTGACCGCAAGGGTTCCTCCCAGAACCTTGCCGGCACCCTTGCGGGCGCGGCTCCAGGCTAGGAACGGCGTTCCCCCAAGGAAGACGGCGAAGGCCACCGCGATCCAATAACCCATTGCGTTGTAGAACTCCGGCCCGACCTGGGCGGGCTCACCCCAGATGCGCGAGAGCAGCGGCGCCGAGGTTCCCAAAAGAACCACCAGACCGATGAGGATGAAGAGCAGGATGCCGACCACGAAGAAGATGGTCCGCGACATGAAGGGCTCGTCGCCGACCTCTGAGGGGATATCCCGCCACCGGAAGGCGAGCAGGGCGATGGAGACAACGAGGAAGAAGCCCATATTGAAGACGAGCCACCCGGTGATCCCGAGATCGACAAAGGAGTGGACCGAAAAGTCCCCGAGCACGCCGGAGCGGGTCAGGAAGGTGGCGTAGACCACCAGAAGGAACGCGGCCACAGCGAGGACCAGATTGAGGCGTCGAAAACGCTTCCGCCCCCGCTGTAGGAGCATCCCGTGGGTGAGCGCCGCGGTGGCCAGCCACGGGACCAGAGAGGCGTTCTCCACCGGATCCCATCCCCAATAGCCACCCCAACCGAGGGTCTCGTAGGCCCAGTATCCGCCGAGCATGATGGCGGTCCCGAGGCTCACCATGGACAGGAGCACCCAAGGCATCGAGACCTTGGTCCACTCGTCATACCGCTTCATCCACAGCGCCGCCATGGCAAAGGAGAACGGCACGGCGAGCGATGCGTAGCCGATGAACATGATCGGTGGATGGATGACCATCCATGGGTTCTGCAGCAACGGATTGAGCCCCTGCCCGTCCATGGGAATCATCGCGGCGGTCAGACCTTCGTGGAAGCGGAAGGGGTCCTGCTTGAGGAGCAACATGATCAATGACAGCAGCGTCAGGTTGTAGAAGATCATGGCCCGCGACTCGTAGGCCCTGGCATAGCGGATCAGCGGCAGACCGAGTAGGACGCCCCAGAAGATCCACAGCAGGAAGCTGCCCTCCTGACCACCCCAGAAGGTAGAGATTAGATATTTGGTGTCCAGCAGGTTGTCTGAATAGGCCCAGACGTAATGCAACCTGTAGTCGTGGGTCACGATCAGATACATCAAAATGGCTGAGGCAACCACCACCGCCGCGGTCATCAGACCATACGATTGGCGGGCAATGGGTCTCCATTTTTCCAAATCACGGATGGAAAGGGCATAGGCGACGGTCGAACCGAGGCCTAGAAAAAACGCTATCCACAGCAGTGCGGTGCCGGGTACGTACATCAGCTCTCCTCTCGGCTGGAGCCCTGCGGACAGGCCGGGGCTCGACGGCAATCACATCGAAAAGCCCGCGCCCCGGAGGGGCTCGGGCCTAGGTTTCGGATCCGTAGCTTCTCGGCGCCTCTTCCAGACCCTGATACTTCGACGGGCACTTGACCAGCAACTGGTTCGCGTGGAACGCTCCTTCGGAGTAGGTCCCGATGGCGACGATCTGAATCGCCTCCTCGAAGTTGCCCGGTTTGGTGCCTTTGTAGAGCACCGTCATCGTGTCACCGTCCTCTTCCACCAAGCCGAACTGCAGCGTCTCTGATTCTTCGAGATAGCTGGTGGATTCGGGGACCAACCCGCCGGCGACCTGCACCTTGCGGGGGGCCTTCTGCGCCTCCTCGAAGGAAACATACGGGGTCAGATTGGACTTGAACGACGTAGCGCCATAGGCCAGGAAGGCCACGATCATCACGCCACCCACGGAGTACCACAGGCGACGCTGTTTTTTCGGGTCAGACATATCAGTCCTCCAGTCGGCTGACCTTTCGGTCAAGCCGGTAGACGTAGGCAAAGAGGCCAATCCAAATGATCATGGTAACGGCCATGATTCCGGTCAGATCAGTCATCTACAGTACCTCCTGCCGACGTCGGTGCCGGATCTCCTCGATCCGAGTTCCAACACTATATAACCATACAGACAAGCCCGTAAAGCCCGCGAGCGAAGCCAGAAGCACTTTGAGGTGCGCCGAATCCAGGCTGTTGTCCGGGTCTGCATTGGTCATCACATCGGGATGCAGCGAAAAGTAAATCCTCGGCACGATGAACATGAGAAACGGCACCGTGACGAAGGCGAGAATCGAATAGACGGCTGAGAGGGTCGCCCGTTTCTCCGGGTCGGCCACCGCCGACCGCAGCGCGAAATAGGCGGCATAGATGAGCAACAAAATGGTGATCGAGGTCTGGCGGGGATCCCAGTTCCAGTAGGCGCCCCACATGATCTTCGCGAAGATCGCCCCGGTCACCGTTGCCAGCACCGCATAGAGAAGACCGAGACCGTTGCTGACGGCGGCGCCGAAATCGTACTTGGGTTCCCGGCGCCAGAGGTACAACGCTGAAGAGATACACGACACCAGGAAGGCGAGGGTCGCAACCCACGCGGTGGGAACGTGGAAGAAGACGATTCGGGAAGACTCCCCCTTGAAACCCTGAGCGGATGGGATCCACATAAAGGCAGCCCAGATGACGACGATCATCCAGACAAAGAGAAACCACTTGAGGGCCATTCCAACCCGATTCACCAGACAAACCTCCAGCTGCGACCCGGTCGCTTTTCAGATCAACAGGATACTAGATCCCACAACACAACGTCATCGCTTTCCATTGCATGCCCTAGTCTCTCCACACGATGGGGAAGAGAAAGGCGGATACGATGGTCATCGCCCCGGCCATGGTGATCATGGCCCGGAGACTCTGTGAGTAGGCTTCGAGATCACCCGTCGCCACCGCCCTGGTGCCCTCGATGACGATGATGAGCAGCGGTAACAACAGCGGCAATGACAGCACCGAGAAGAGCGCGCCGCGGGTCAGCGCCTGGGCGATGATGGCGGCAACGATGGTGGTGATCACCGCCAGGGCGTATCCACCGACCGCGAGCATCACGACGAATCGCCACGGCATGGCGATCTCGAACCCCATGAGGACGCAGAACAACGGCGCCAGCATGGCCATCAGGACAAAAATCAGAACCAGGTTGTAGAGTAGTTTGCCGGCCCAGACCACAGTCGGCGCAGCGGCCAGGCGGAGCAAGGGCGCCGTGTGGCTCTCCTCCTCCTTGACAAAGCTCCGGTCGAGACCGGCCAGAGCGGCAAAGAAGATCACGATCCAAAGCAGGACCGAGAGCAGGAAGGGGCGGTCCTCCGTCGCCAGTCTGTAGGGCCCGATGGTATAGGACACCGCAGCCAGGGTGGTCAGAGCGAAGAGGGCGAGGGAGTTGAGCGCCACCCGGGTGCGGAACTCGGCGCGCAGGTCCTTGGCGGCAACCGCCAGCGCCTCAGCCAACCAGCGTGACATTCCGGCTCCCCCAGGTCATCTCACGACGGTCATTGGTGGCCAGAACAACCGTACGACCTTCGTCGATCAGCGATCGAACATGATCCTCGAGCCAGTCCTGGCCGGACGGATCGAGATTCGAGCTGGCTTCGTCAAAGAACAGCACCGATGGAGAATGCAGCAGCGCCTGGGCGATCTTGAGGCGTTGCGCCATCCCGGTCGAGTATCCGCGAACCGGGGTGCTCCGATCGGGGTCGAGACCGACCCGTTCAAGCAAGACGCGGTGATCGGCATCCTCGAGGGCAAGCCCGCGCACACGGGCGTAGAAACGGAGATTCTCGAGGGCCGTGAGTTCTTCGTAGACCGCCATGGAGGGGGCGACAACTCCGAGGTGAAGACCCCACTCTTCGCGGGGAAGGTCTTCTCCGTCGGGACCGCGGTGCCGCACGACGCCTTTTGTCGGACGCAGGAGTCCGCACAGGATCGCCAACAGCGTTGATTTGCCCGAGCCGTTTGGGCCGGTGATGACAAGGGCTTCGCCGGGCCGGGCCTCGCCGGACACCGATCGAAAGACCACCCGCAGATCGTAGCGCTTGGCCACGTCTGAAAACGAGATCGAGATTCCTCCGCTCACGGGCGAGAAGATATCATGGGGGAGAATGGGTTGGACCGCGCAGGCGCGAAGGGCGCGACGGCATCGATCATGTTTGTCCGCCCGACCTCGCGGCATCAGACCGCGGCCACTTCGTTTTGAAACACAAAGAGCACGAAGAGCCACAAGGTTCCCACGAAGCATCGCAATCTCGACCCGGGCTCCAACCGGATCGGAGAGCGGATCCTCACCCGAAACCATGCGATGAGAAGGAAGTTCCTCCTTTGAGAGGACCATCACGGGAACGGGATCGGGATCGGGATCGGGATCGGGCACTGCTCATACGGAAACGGATACGGATACGGATACGGATACGGACACGGCCACGGGTACGGGTACGGGCACGGAAGGTCGCTGAGATATAGTGATGCGCCAACGAAGGAGGCGCCCATGCGCGCAGTGATCACCGGAACCGGTATGCATATCCCCGAGATGCGGGTGGACAACGACGCCATGAGCAAGATCATGGACACATCCGACGAGTGGATCAGGGTCCGCACCGGCATCGAACAACGCCACTACGCCGCTCCAAACGAGGCGACTTCCGACCTCGCGACCCCCGCAGCCAGAAAGGCCATCGCCGACGCCGGTCTCGAGCCGTCCGACATCGACTATCTCGTGGTCGCCACCATGACGCCCGACTATTTCTTCCCGGGTTCGGCGCCGTTCATCCAACGCAAGCTCGGTCTCGAGCAGATCCCCTGTCTCGACATCCGCCAACAATGCGCAGGATTCGTTTACGCCCTGCAGATTGCCGACGCGCTCATCCGCTCCAGCCAGTGCAAACGAGTCCTGATCGTGGGTGCCGAGGCCCACGCGTCGCTGGTTCCCTGGAGCGACGAGACCTGGGCGGTGGCAACCGGCGAGCATCCAGGACCGTTATCTGATGAGGAGTTCGACAAGAACACCATGACCCGCGATCGCGTCATCCTCTTCGGCGACGGTGCGGGCGCGGTGGTTGTCGAGCCTTCGGATGACGACAGCCGCGGAGTCATCGACTGCCTGCTCCATACCAACGGAAACCAGGCCGAGCGACTCTGGACAAAGGCCGGCGGATCGGCGTTCCGGCCATATTTCCACCCCGACATGTTCCACTCGGGCGACTACATCCCCGTCGTCGATGGTCGCAAGGTCTATGCCTTGGCGGTGACCTTTATGCCGAAGGTGACCTTCGAGATCCTGGAGAGGAACGACCTCACAACCGATGATCTCGATCTCGTGATCATGCACCAGGCCAATCTGCGGATCAACGAGGGCGTGCAGAAGCGACTCGATCTGCCCGACGAGAAGGTCTTCAACAACATCCAGAAGTACGGCAACACCACCGCCGCCACCATACCCATCGCCTTTCACGAGGCCCTCGAACAGGGTCGAGCGAAACCCGGAGACCTGGTCTGCTTCGTCGGGCTCGGCAGCGGACTCAACTGGGGCGCCATCCTCTATCGCGTGTGACATGGGGGTGCCACATGGGGGCACCCCTCCAAACGGCTCACTCATCGCCGGCATGTCAATGCCCTCGGCCCGCAACCATTTGGCCCTCCCGGCTGATCGGTGCTACCCTTGGCACGAGTGAAGAAACCTACCCAATCACAACGACATAGCGGACCCTTGATGCACTCCAGGCCCGCTGTCAATCCGGAGATGCCGTGACTCGAAGAATGCTCATCAACGCCCAGCGTACCGACGAGGTGCGCATTGCCATCGTCAATGGCACCACCCTGGACAGCTACGAGGTTTCGGCCACTGACTCCGGCCTCTGCCGGGGAAATATCTATCGCGGCTATGTCGCCAACCTCCAGCCGTCCCTCGACGCTGCTTTTGTCGATTTCGGAGTTGCGAAGGATGGCCTCCTGCGGGCCGATGACGTCGTTACCAGCGCTTACCACCGCAAACCGAACGCCGACGCCAAACACCCCCGCGTCGATCGGATCCTCGAACGCGGCAAGGAGATTCTGGTCCAGGTCGTTCGAGACTCCGTCGGCCACAAGGGCGCGCTCGTCACCTCGAATCTGAGCATCGCCGGCCGCTACCTCGTCCTGATGCCCCTCGACGATGTCCGCGGAGTTTCCCGAAAAGTGGAAGGCGAAGAGGACCGCAACACCATCCGCGAGCGGATCGATCGGCTCGAACTCCCCGAGGGATGCGGGGTGATCGCGCGGACCAACGCCGCCGATCAGCCCCAGCGTTCCCTCAACCGGGACGCCAACGCCCTTCTGCGCCTGTGGAAAAAGGTCCGCGAGGAAGCCAACACCGGCAAGGGTCCGCGTCTGCTCTACAGCGATCAGGATCTCATCGTTCAGGCTCTCCGCGACTCCGTCAACAACACCATCGATGAGATCCTCGTGGATGACGAAGCCGCCTTTGTCAAGGCGAAGGGTTTCATGGAAACCTTCATGCCGCGGTCGCGATCGAAGCTCATCCCCTACAAGGAACGGCTACCTCTCTTCAGCAAGTACCAGCTCGAGAACCAGATCGAGAAGATCTATCTGCGAAAGGTCGATCTTCCATCCGGCGGCTCCATCGTCATCGACGGCACCGAGGCCCTGACCGCCATCGACGTCAACTCCGGCCGCGCCAATCGCGCCGGCAGCCAGGAAGAGACCGCCCACGCAACCAACATGGAGGCGTCCGTCGGGGTCGCCCGCCAGCTGCGGATGCGAGATATCGGTGGTCTCGTCGTCGTCGACTTCATCGATATGCGCAGCGCGAAGCACCGTCGCGACGTCGAAAAGGCCATGCGCGACGCCATGAAGGACGACAAGGCCAAACACACCACCAGCCGGCTCTCGGACAACGGTCTGCTCGAGATCAACCGTCAGCGGCTCAAGAAGGCGCTCCAGCTGCGCACACACCGTCCCTGCCCAACCTGCACCGGCTCCGGAACCATCGCCAGCCCCGAATTGGTCGGTCTGAGCATCCTGCGCCGCATCGAAACCCGCGCCGTCACCGGCCGGATCGAGAACGTCCGGGTCTCACTTCACCCCGAGCTCGCCGACTCCCTCCAGAACGACCTTCGGAAGGAGCTTGCCGATCTCGAGCGCGAGTTCGATATTCGGGTCGAGATCATCGCCGCCACCAGCCTTCACCGCTCCGAGGAGAAAATCGAGTGGACTGAACGATCGACCGCCCGCCCCTCTGTGGCGATCGCCACCGCCGCCGTGACCGCTGCTGATCTCGCCGACGGGGTCCAATCGGGATCGACCCAAGAGACCGAGAGCAACGTTGAGGACGATGAGGAGCCTGAGTCTACGACCGAGAAGCCGGCCCGCAAGCGACGCCGCGGAGGACGCAAGCGGAAAAAGCCGACGGCTCCCGCCGACGAGAGCCCCGAGGCGCCGGCCTCGCCCGAGGCCGCCGAAACTCCGGTGGCCGAGGCTGACGCCGCCGGAAGCGACGATGGTGGTGATGACGACAGCAGCGGGAAAGACAAACCCGCCCGCAAACGGCGTCGCCCTCGACGGCGGCGCAAGAAACCGGTCCAATCCGATGACGCCGGGGACAGTGGGACAGAAGCGGATGGTGGGGATGATCACCCTGCTCCCGAGGC